>JAJEAO010000096.1 GCA_022822745.1 Acidobacteriota bacterium | reverse complement strand
CATAGGAGGTCTTGGGCGATCCCGTCTCTTCGTCCCCCTCGATCGCGGGGTTGTCGAAGTGGTATTCGACGAAGCCGCCGCCGGCCTCGGCGGCGTCCACGATGATCCGGCCGAGGTTCACCCCGTGCAGATCGGTGACCCGGGTCTGGTCCGAGCCCTCGCGAGTCGGGTCCGGGGCCTGGAAGAAGTTGACGCCCTCGAGCGTCAGGACGAAGACATAGATTTCGCCGTGGCGCCACTCGCCGTCGGTGCGGAACGCGCCGTCCATGAAGGCGTAGGCGGCTTCCGGATCCGCGGCCGCCTCCTCGACCGCGGCGCCCGCCCGCTCGACGAAAGCCTGGAGCGTTCCGCGATTCCGGACATCCACGGCGGTGACCGGCGGATAGATGCCGGAGCCGAAGACCAGATCCTGTCCGGCGATCGTGGCCTGAACGGCGTATCCCACCTTCGGCGAGCCGCCCTCCTCATCCCCGTCCAGATCGGGGTTGTCCCAGAGGTACTCGACGAATCCGCCGCCGGCGGCCGCTCTCTCGAGCAGTTCCTGCGTGAAGGCGACGCCCCGGAGATCCACGAGCGGCGCCAGATCCTGGCCCTCCAGATTCGGCAGCGCCGCGTGGAAGACCGCCGTTCCGTCGGTCTCGAGCACGAAGAGATAGATCTCCCGGTGCTTCCAGACGCCCTCGGGCCGGAAGGTCCGGTCGAAGAAGTCGTAGGCTTCCGCTTCGGAGCCGATCGCCGCTTCGGCCACCTCCGCTGCCGCCTTCACGAACGCCTCCAGCGTCTCCCGGTCCACGACCTCGCTCGCTTCGATCGAAGGGGCCGGCTCCTCGACCGGCGGCGGCGCGGGAGGCGCAGGCGTGGGAACCGGGCTGGGGGAGTCCTCGTCACACCCGGCGGCGGCGAACAGGATCGCCGACCCGAGAAGGGCCGTCGCCAGGAGCCGCCGGAGAGCGGAGCGGGAAGAGAGTTGCGAGCGCATGTCCGCGCGACTAACCCAACGGGCGCGGCCTTGCGCAGTCCGGCTGGACTATCCTCCGGGCTGGCCGGGGGTGGCCGGCCGGCGGCAGCGCCGGCCTTCGCCCGGGGGTGAGGTGCGAATCCGATGGACGCCAGCGTCGCGATCCTGATCGGGATCATCGTCTTCACATTCCTGGCTTTCGCCTTCGAATGGCTGCCGATCGACGCGGTCGCCTTCACCAGCCTCGGCCTGGTGCTGCTGTTCGGCCTGGTGACGCCGCGGGAGGCGATCGCCGGGTTCAGCAACGAAGCCGTCATCACGGTGATGATGATGTTCGTCCTGAGCTACGGGCTGACGCACACGGGGCTGATCGACCGCTTCGGGCACCGCCTCTCGCGCCTGGCCGGACACAGCCACTGGCTTGCCGCGATCGCCCTCATTTTCGTCTGCGGGGCGCTGTCGGCGTTCGTGAACAACACGGCGGCCCTGGCCATCCTGATGCCCGTGGGCATCCAGATCGCGAAGCACTACGGCGTCTCCCCGTCGCGCATCCTTCTCCCGCTCTCTTATCTCAGCATCATCGGGGGCACCTGCACCCTGATCGGGACCTCGACGAACCTGCTCGTGAGCTCGATGTCGGAGGATGCCGGTCACGGGGCCTTCGGAGTCTTCGAGTTCCTCGGACTCGGACTCGTTCTTCTCGTCGTCGGCGGTCTCTACGTCGTGCTGGTCCCGATGCGCTTCCTCAAGCCGCGGGCGACCACCTCGAAGCTGACCGACAAGTACCGCCTCTCCGCGTTCCTGACCGAGGTGAAAGTGCCCGCGGGCAGCCCCCTCGTCGGTCGAACGGTGCTCGAAACGCAGGTCAATCGCCGCTTCCGCCTGACGGTGCTCGAGATCCTGCGCGGCGACGAACGCATTGCGGTCGAGCTGCGTTCGCGACCCATCGAGGCGGACGACACTCTCATCCTCCGGGGTCGGTTCGAAGACATCGTCCGGTTCCGCGAACACTTCGGCCTGCTCCTCCTGACCGATGTCAAGATCGGAGACCGGGAACTGTCGGACCAGGCCAGTCTCGTGGCGGAGATTCAGCTCTCGCCGCTCTCGGGTCTCACCGGATCCACGCTGCGCGACCTCGACTTCCGCAAGCGCTTCGGCTGCTTCGTCCTCGCCCTGAACCGGACCGGAGCGACCATTCGCGACAAGATCGCCCGCATCGTCCTGCACGACTGGGACACGCTGCTCGTCTTCGGTCCGCGGTCGCGCATCGAGGCGCTCTACGAGCAGGAGGGCTTCGTCCCGCTGCAGGAGGTGCCGCTCCGTCTCACCCTCCCCCGGCGGTGGTGGGTCAGCGCTGCGGTGATTCCCATCGTGGTCGCTCTCGCGGCCCTGGGAATCGTGTCCATTCTGAAGGCGGCGCTTCTCGGCGCGGTCGCCATGGTCGTCCTGCGCGCGATCTCGCTTCAGCAGGCCTACGAGGCGATCAACTGGAGCGTCATCTTCCTGCTGGTCGGCATCCTCCCGCTCGGAATCGCCATGACGAATACCGGGCTCACCGACATGATCGGCGACGCCATCGCCACGGTGGGCGGCGACCTGGGACCGATCGGGGTTCTGGCGCTGATCTACCTGGTGACCGCGCTGCTGTCCGAGATCGTCTCGAACAATTCGACCGCCGTCCTCATGGTGCCGATCGCGGCCTCGGCGGCCGCCGCCCTCGGGGTGCCGCCGAAGCCGTTCCTGATGGCCGTCGCGTTCGCCGCCTCCGCCAGCTTCCTGACGCCCATGGGCTACCAGACGAATGCGATGGTGTTCGGCCCCGGCGGCTACCGTTTCCAGGACTTCCTGCTGTTCGGCGCTCCGCTCAAGATCCTCTTCTTCGGAATCTCGGTGTGGCTGATCCCGGTGTTCTGGCCGCTCGGATGATCCGTTCGAGGTAACCGGAGCGATTCGGCGTCCCTTCGGCCTCTCTCGCCGATCCGGGCCCGCCCCGCGGAAGGCGGCCGGGACTCGACTATCCCTTTCCCCGGGTCCGGGTTCTCGACGGGCGGGCGTTGGTCTCCATGAACCGGATGATCCGGCCGGCGATGTCCTGGCCGGTGGCGTTCTCGATCCCCTCGAGCCCGGGACTCGAATTCACCTCCATGATGACCGGGCCGTGGTCGGAACGCAGGAAATCCACGCCCGCCACGTTGAGTCCGAGCACGGACGCCGCCCGCGAGGCCGTCAAGCGTTCCTCCGGAGTGATCTTCACCGGGCGGGCGATGCCGCCGCGGTGGAGGTTGGAGCGGAAGTCGTCCGGAGATCCCTGCCGCATGATCGCCCCCACGACCCGCTTGCCGATCACGAACGCCCGAATGTCGGTTCCTCGGGCTTCCCGAATGAACTCCTGCACCATGATGTTCACGTTGGCGCCGCGAAACGCCTCGTACACGCTCTTCGCCGAGGCCATGGTCTCGCCGAGGACGACGCCGATGCCCTGCGTTCCCTCGAGCAGCTTGATCACGACCGGAGGCCCCTTGACCATCCGAATCATCTCTTCCGCCTGCTTCGCGCTCCGGGCGAAGCCGGTGACGGGCAACCCGAGACCCGCGCGGGAGAGCACCTGGAGCGAGCGCAGCTTGTCGCGCGACCGACCGATCGCCACCGATTCGTTGAGCGGCCAGACGCCCATCATCTCGAACTGCCGAAGGATCGCCAGACCGTAGAACGTGATCGAGGCGCCGATTCGGGGAATCACGGCGTCGTACCCGGTGAGCGTTGCTCCCTTGTACTTCACTTGCGGCCGGTGCGCGGTGATGTTCATGTAGCACTGCGTCGTGTTGATGACGTGGATCTCGTGTCCCCTCGCCTCCGCCTGTTCCACGAGGCGCCGGTGGGAGTAGAGGTCCGGGTTCCGGGCCAGCATCGCGATCCTCATGGCGCGCTCCGTGATCTCGCAGTCCGGCGTTTCCCGGACCGGGTCGAGGCGGCAACCGGCGGGCGCCCGGTTCGAAACGAGGCCGACGGGTCCACCACGATCCGCCCTCGCAGCGCCTCGCGCCCGAGCAGCATCCGGAATCCCATGGCGGTCCGATCCGCCAGCGTCAGCTCGATGGTCCACGACGCGGACCCGAGCGCGAGCGTCGTGGCGATGACGTAGCGCTGTTCGCGGCCACCGCCGGAATTCGTGATCCAGCGCCGGTCGGTCACCGGCGCCTCGCAGCGGATCACGGTCTCTTCGCCGCCGTGGCGCCGGTACGCCGAAAACCGGATGCGCTTTCCCGCGTCTCCGGAAGTGACTTCCGGATCCCAGGCGTGAAGGGCGGAAGTGCGAGCTCCGGTGTCCAGCTTCGCCTTGATCCGCGGGATGCCCAGCTCGGGCAGCGCGACCCACTCCCGCCATCCGCAGATGCGGCCCCCGCGGCCCGTCACGGCTGTCGTCACGTCGAGGGATGCGGAAACCGGTGGTTCAGAACGCGAAGTCGAGTTCGACCCCGACGGCGCGGGGATCCCCGGCGCGTCCGAGGCGTCCGAATCCGGGGATTGAGGAGTCCCACGTCTGCAGCAGGTAGGCCTCATCGAGAAGGTTGCGTCCGAAGGCGAACACGCCCACCCGGCCGAGGCGGTAGCCCACCCGAGCGTTCACGAGGGTCCGCGCCTCCGCCACGAAGTCCGGGTTGTTCGCAGCGGTGGCGAAACTCTCCGGCTGCGCCGTGACCTCCAGCCGGCCACTCCAGGATCCGCCGAACTCGCCGTCCTCGGGCGTGCGCCAGGACACGCCGGCCATCGCCGACCAGGAGGGGGCATAGGGAAACTCGTTGCCGGTGAAGTCGCGGTCGTTGTCCCGGAAGGAGTCGAAGCGGGTTTCGAGCAGTCCGGCGGCGCCGTAGAACTCGAGCCTCCGGAACGGGAAGATGCCCGCCTCGATCTCGGCGCCGGAGACGGTGGATTCCCCCGCGTTCACGGTGAGAGTGTCCACCGGGAGTCCCAGATCGGTGAGAACGCGCACCTGCTGATCGGTCCAGTCGGTGCGGAACACGTTCGCCCGGAGCCGCCAGCGCCGATCGGAAGCGAATGTCCGCAGGGCGAACTCGAAGTTGCTGGTGAACTCCGGTCCGAAGTCGTTCGTGGTTCCCGAGAGAACGGCAACCGACCGGCCGCCGGCGCGGTAGCCGCGCTGCCAACTGACCGAGGTCGCGACGCTGTCGTTCCAGCGGCGGGTCAGGGCGGCCTTGGGCAGGAAGGCGTCGTAATCGGACGGCAGGATCTGCTCCGGCTGGTTCGGCGGGAGGAGGCCCGGCGGGAGGGGAGGATCGGACTCGAGCCCCTGGAGGTTCCGGGTCTCGCGGTTCTCCCGGTCGTAACGGCCCCCGAGCGTCAGGGTCCAGTCCTCGCTGGCGTCGAGTCCGAAGTCGAACTCGCCGTAGATCGCGGCGTTCGAGGTGCTCTCCCCGATCTCGAAGAAGGAGGTCAGCGTGAACCCGGGCGGCAGTCCGCCGAGCTCGCCCGGCCCGGCCGCATCCACTCTCAGGTCGTCCTCGAGCTCGGCGGCGTACACCCCGATGACGCCGCGAGCGCGTCCGCCGGGGTCCACCCGCAGGCGGAGATCCCCGGTCATCCAGCGGTCGTCGGTCCAGTAGTCAATGACCCCGGCGGGCTGGAAGGTCTGGTCGAGATCCTCGCTGCGGCGGTAGTCGTGGTCGTAGAGCGTGGCCGTGCTCTCCAGCGACAGCGCGCGCGTCAGCTCGTAGCCGAGATCGAGCGCCACCATCCGGTGGTCCGAGCCGTCCTCGGCGGGATGATCCGAGAGATTGAGACGCTGTTCGGGAAAGCCCGCCGCCCCGATCGTGGAGTCCCCGCCGCGATTTTCCCCCTGGGCGAAGGTCAGCATCCCCCGGAACCTCGCCGAGGGATCGAAACGAAGCTTGGCGCGGAAGTGGAGCGCTTCCCGGAAGTCGTAGGCGCCGTCCCGCAGGGTGGGGTTCGAAACGAAGCCGTCGTCCACCTCCCGGTCCACGGAAAGGCGGAGCGCGGCCCGATTCGCGATGAGCGGCAGGTTCACGGTGGCTGCGGTCTGCCTCGCGCTGGCGTTCCCGACCCGGACTCTCCCGAGGATCTCCGTTCGGTAGATCGGATCGCGGCTTTCGAGCACGACCGCTCCGGCGAGCGCGTTTCGTCCCTGCTGCGTGGATTGCGGTCCCCGGAACACCTCAACCCGATCCAGATCCCAGGTGCTGTAGGGCCCGAAGAACGTCCCATGGTAGCCCTGGACCGCGGCGCCGTCCACGACCGTGGTCACGAGGAGGCCGCTGCCGCCGCCGAAGCCGCCCTGGCTGATCCCCCGGATCGAGAAGCCGCGGCGATCCGAGGAGGAGTTCAGGTTGGGGATCGTCTCGACGAGCGCATACAGATCGGTATCGGTTGCGGTGGCGAGCCGATCCCGATCCACGACGGAGACGCTCCCGGGCTCGTCCCGCAGCGCGCGCTCCTGGATCTGGCCGGTGACCGTGACCGCTTCGGCAAAGGCGAGCGCGACCGGGATCCGGATGCGCACTTCGCCCTCGGCGCCGACTTCGATCTCGACGTTGCGCTCGGCGAATCCCGTCCCGCGCACGGTGAGCCGGTGGGTGCCTTCGGGCAGGGTGTCGAAGCGGAACAGACCGGCGGCTTCGCTGGTCGTCGTTCGCGTCGTCCCGTCGGCGAGCGTGATCACGACCTCGGCGCCGGCAACGCCGCCCCCCTCGGGGCTGACGACCTCGCCGACGAGCTCGGAGGACGCGAGCGCCGGCGCGGAGGCGGCGGCGAACATCAGGGCCGCGGCGAGCGCGGGGAAGTGGAGGAAGCGGGAGGTTCTGGTCATGGCGGTGGCAGGCGGAACAATAAGCCGGCGCGCCCCCCGCCGGTAGAATCGGCTCATGGAAATCCGCGGAACCGAGCTCATCCGCCTCCCCCGGGCGGAGGTCTGGAGGAGCGTCACCGATGCGGACCTGGTGGCGTCGTGCATGCCGGGCGTCGAGTCCATGCGGACGATCGAGCCGAACCGGCGCTTCGAAGTCGTCGGGGGCGTGAAGCTGGGAGCGGCGGCGGTCCGGGCGAAGACCCGCCTCGAATGGGTCGAGCTCGAAGAGCCGGGACGGGCCCGGATGTCCATCCGGGGCAGCGGGCCGGGAGTCAACGTGGACGGGATGGCCGACCTCGTACTCCGCGAAGTCGAGGAAGGCACGGCTCTCGACTGGAAGGCCGACGTGACGGTTCGCGGGACGGTCGCGATGCTGGCCGGACGGCTCATGAAGCCGGTGATGGGCAAGATGAGCCAGGAGTTCTTCGGCCGGATCCGGCAGAAGATCGAACCCGACGGCTGACGGCCGCAGGCTCCGCGGGACGGCGCGGACCTCGGTGGTCGCGGGAGGAACTCCGGAGACCCCGGAAGGGAACAGACGAGGATGACGACCATGAACCGGCGAACCGCGGCCTTCGCGGCCGTCCTGACGCTGGCGTGCGCCGCGGCGAGCTGGGCGCAGACGCCCTACTTTCCGGAGCGCCATGACTGGCGGACCCGGACTCCGGCGGAGGCCGGTTTCGACGCCGAGGCGCTCGAGGAGGCGGTCGCGTTCGCGGTGGCGTCCGAATCGAACGCTCCCCGCGACCTGGCGCTGAACCACGAACTCACGTTCGGCAGCGAGCCGTTCGGGAGCCGCGTCGGGCCGACGACGGTTCGGGGGCCGCTCAGCGGCATCGTCGTGCGAGGCGGGGAGATCGTCCGGGAATGGGGCCCGGTCCACAAGGTGGACATGACCTTCAGCGTCTCGAAGACGTTCCTCTCCACGACCGTGGGGCTGCTCTGGGACGAGGGCCTGATCGCTTCCGTGGACGACCGAGTGGGGCCGTACATGCCCGACGACGAACTCTTCGGTTCAGAGCACAACGATTCGATCACCTGGGATCACCTGCTCCGCCAGACCAGCGACTGGCAGGGAACCCTCTTCGGGAAGCCCGACTGGGCCGACCGTCCGGTGGGAGACCACCCTTTCGAGTATCCGGACCGTCCGATGCATGAACCCGGCGCGTTCTACAAGTACAACGATGTCCGGGTGAACCTGCTCGGGCTGGCCGCGCTCCATGTCGTGCGCGATCCCCTGCCGGTCGTGCTGCGGAAGAGGATCATGAATCCGATCGGCGCCTCGAACCGCTGGCGATGGCACGGTTACGAGAACTCGTGGGTGATGATCGACGGACGCGAGGTGCAGTCGGTCAGCGGCGGCGGCCACTGGGGCGGGGGCATGCACATCAGCGCGCGCGACCTCGCCCGCTTCGGGCTGCTGTTCCTTCGGGGCGGCAAGTGGGAAGGCGAGCAGCTCATCTCCGAGGAGTGGATCGCGATGGCGCGGACGCCGGGCGATGTCAATCCGTCCTACGGTTACATGAACTGGTTCCTGAACGGCCCGGTGGAACGGAGCGGCGAGATGGTGAAGTCCATCCCGGCCGCTCCCGACACCGCCGTCACCTTCCGCGGCGCCGGGAGCAACATCGTCTATGTGGACTGGGAAAACGACCTGGTCGTGGTCGTTCGCTGGATCCAGGGTGGGGCGGTTTCGGAGTTCATCGCGAAGGTGCTCGCCGCAATGAACTGACCCTCCGGGGAACTGATCCGCTGGGAACGGCGCGCCCACGCGGATTCCACGGATCCCGGAACGGTCCGCCCCGTGAGCTTCCGGAGGCGTCGGAGTCGCTGGAGCGCCGACCCATGCCGCCCGTCAGGCGCCGTTCCTGGACTTCCGTCGCCCCCGGCCGTCCTCTGGAGAATCCGCGTTACGGCGCGCGCTCTCGGGCGAAGAAGCCCTCGAGGGCGCCTTCGAGCTTCGCGAGGCGCTCGCGCACGGCGGCGAGTTCGCGGTACAGGAAGGTGTGCGAAACCACGATGGCGACCACGATGGAGACGGTCGCCAGCCACATCTCGGAACTGGGATCCATGGCGGCTCATCATAGCCTCGGCGGGGGCCCCTGGCCGGGAGTTCCTCCGGTGCGGTGCGCGTCGCGCGAGCGGCTGGAGAGGTCGGAGCCTCTCTACGGATCCACCTGCTGATGGAAACTCTTCATGCCGTCCACGATCGTCAGGATGACGGCGCTCTTGGTCGGGTGCCGAAGATCGTCGTAGTGCGAGATGTGCGTGGCGCCCGCGTAGTTCTCGGTGGCCAGGATCTCCCGCCGGACCGCCTCAGCATCGAGGCTGCCCGCCCGGGTCGCTGCCTCCAGAAACAGCCGGACGGCGTCGTAGCTCACGGCGTCGCCGCCCACAGGCGTGATCCCGTACCGCGCCCGATAGGTCTCCACGAAGGCCCGCGCCGTCGGGTCGTCGGAGTCGGGCGAGAAATGCGTGCTGAAGAAGCTGCCCTCCACGGCGGGGATCCCCTCTTCCAGAATGGTCGGATTGTCCCAGGCGTCGGCCCCCAGGAACACCGTCGGTTCGCCGTCCGCGTCGAGGAGCGGGAGCGCCCGCGCCTGCTCGGTCAGGAGCGCGACCTCGTCTTCCCAGCTCGGGATGAACACCACCGCCGGCGCCGCAGCCGCCATGCTCCTCGACTCTAGGGTGAAGTCGGTCTGCCCGCGCTCGTAGGACTCGTCGAAGGCGATCACGCCGCCCAGGCTGCGGAAGCGGTCCACGAAGAATTCCCCGATGCCCTCGCTGTACACCTCCCCGCGCTCGGTGAGAACCGCAGCGCTCGTCGCTCCGAGGGAGTCGAACGCGAAGTCGGCCATGACCCGCCCCTGGAACCGGTCGGTGAACGCCGCCATGAAGACCAGCTCGCCCGCCCCGGTCACGCCCGGGTTCGTGGCCGCCGTCGTGATCATCGGCACGCCGTGACGCTCGGCGACCGCCCCCACCTCGATCGCGTGGGCCGAGCGGTTCGGGCCGATCAGGGCGACCGCGTCGAAGTCGAGGATCATGGTTTCGGCCGCTGCCACCGCCGCGGCCGCGTCCTCCAGCCCCATCCGGACGATCAGTTCGACGGAACGACCCAGCAGCCCGCCACGCGCGTTGGCTTCGTCCACCGCGATCATGCCGCCGTTCGCGTACGTCCGATCGCCGGAGACCAGGAAGCCGACGTTCGCCGGCATCGGGTCGGCCGCGGCGACGGGGGCGGGGGCAGTCGCCGGGGTGGGCGCGGCTCGGTCGTCGCACGCGGCCAGGAGGATGGCTGCGGCGCACGCTATGGGAGTGGTTCTCATGCGATTTCGGCTCCTCGTTGCGCCGGGCGCCATAGCGATGTCCCGGTCCCCGCCGTCGCGTGGGGGACCCGGAGAGCGCTGGCCGGCCCGGCGAACTGCTCTTCCTGGTTGCCGATCCTGTCAGAGAGACCGTTTGAGGACATCGCGCGCGGGCTCGATCCGGCGATCCCCCGGGCGGGGTGGGGCAGGGGATGAACGCGGGACGCCGGGTCGTCCTGACAGTCGGCCATTCCACCCACTCCATCGGGGACTTCGTCGAGCTGCTGAAGCGCCACGAGGTGACTGCCGTCGCCGATGTGCGTTCGGCGCCGTACAGCCGCCGATGTCCGCAGTTCCGCCGCCAGGCGCTCGGACGAAGCCTTCGCGACCGGGGCATCCAGTACGTCTTCCTGGGTCGGGAGCTCGGCGGCCGGTCGGACGATCCAGCCGACTACGGCGCGGACGGCCGCATCCGGTTCGACCGCCTTCGTCGGAAACCGACCTTCGCCGAGGGGCTCGACAGGGTGCTGCGGGGGAGCGAGGGGTATCGCATCGCGCTTCTCTGCGCCGAACGGGATCCCCTCCACTGTCACCGGTTCCTGCTGGTGGCCCAGGCGCTCGCCGAAGCCGCGGAGGTCGGGACCGATCCGCCGTTCGTGGGCCACATCATCCTGTCCGGCCCCGACCCGCGCGACTCTCGCGTGGAGTCCCACGCGCGCCTGCTCGACCGGCTGCTCGAAGCCACGGGACAGCAGCCCACGCTCTGGGGCCCACCGGGAGCGACCCGGCCCGAACGGGTTCGGAGAGCGATCGCCATCCAGACGGCCCGCTTCGGCCACCGGTCGGGCCGCACCCTTTCCCGGAGTGCGGGCGCCCGTGGAACCTCACCCCCTTCGGCTGAAGGTCCGGGGGCCACTCCTCGCCGGAGGGATGGAGACGGCCCCCGGCGGGTTCCGTCGTAGCCCGCTCATGCGGACCCGCCGGATTCCGACGGGGAATCGCGATCGGGGATTCCGGACGCGCCGCCGCTGCGACCCGGCTCCTCCTCCCAGCGGGCGACCACGGCCGGGGCGGCGCAGTGGCTGACCACGTTCACGCTCGTTCGCACCGGGTCGATCAGGGCATCGATCCCGAGGAGCATCGCGAGACCCTCCATGGGCAGTCCGTGGCTCTCGAAGACGGCCGCGAGGATCACGAAATTGGCCCGCGGCACGCCGGCGACGCCCTTGCTCGTCAGCTTCAGGGTCAGAAGCAGGACGAGCTGCTGCTCCCAGCCGAACGGGACGCCCGCGGCCTGCGCGATGAACACCGTGGCCATCGCCAACTGGATCGTGCTGCCGTTGAGATTCAGGCTGAGGCTGAGCGGCGCCACGACGCCCAGGATCCGGCGCGGCACGCCGAAGCGCTCCATGTTCTCCAGCGTCTTGGGCAGGGCGGCCGCGCTCGAGGTGGTCGCGAAGGCCACGACGAACGGCGCCCGCGCGAAACGGGCGAAGCGCCGCAGAGGAACGCCGCAGACCGCGAGACCGCCCACGAGCACGAGCACCAGGAAGCCTCCCTGAACCAGCCACGCGAGAACCGCGAATCCGGCCAGTCCCTCGAGGGTCTCCCGGCCTCCCCCGGCAGCCGCGCCGGCGGCCGCCGCGAAGACGGCGATCGGCGCCAGGAACATCACGTAGTCGGTGTAGCGGAACGCGACCGTCGCCAGAGCGTCCGCGAGCTCGACGACGGGATGCGCCCGTCGTCCCACCGAGAGGCAGGCGATCCCGAACAGGAAGCAGAAGACCACGATCTGCAGCACGTTGCCCTCGGCCAGCGCCTCGACGATGCTGGCGGGCGCGGCGTTGACCAGCGCTTCGGCGAGGCCCATGCCGCTCCGGTCTCCGGGCGGCTCGGCCGACGCGCCGAGGTTCAGGCCCTCCCCGGTCCCGTGCGCGAGCACGGCGAGCCAGCCCGCGAGCAGCGCGATCGTGGTGGCGACCTCGAAACAGACGACCGACTTCCAGCCGAGCCGTCCCAGGGAGCGCAGCGAGCCCGCCCCCGCGATGGCCCGGATCAGGACGCCCACGAGGACCGGGGCGATGATGGAACGGATCAGCCGCAGGAAGAGCGCACTCAGGAATCCGATCCGCTCCGCCGCTTCGGGCGCAGCGAGCCCGAACGGGATGCCCGCCGCCAGCGCGAGGACCATCCACGCTGCGAGCGAGAGCCGCGGGAGGCGGAAGGGGAGAAAACGCATCCCGCCCCCGACTCTCGGCTCCTCGGAGAGGGATTCTCCCCTACCGGATTCCCCCTGTCGGCGCCGCGCTCGCCGCGGGCGCCATTCGGATCCGAGAACCCCCGCGGCCCTGGCGTGAGGGGTTCAGGCGTGGATCGGGATCTCGAGCGCGCTCGCCGCCTCCGCCATGCGCCGATCGTACGTGGCGAGCCCGACATCCTCCCCCTGGTCCCGCAGATACAGGGCAGAGGCCATGTGGAGGGCGTCGAGGGTCCGGAGATTTACCGGGAAAGGCTGCAGCGCCCGCTCCAGGATTCTCGCGTCCAGTTCCAGGAGGGAAACCCGGGCGATGAGGCGGCGAGCAGATCTCGCGTTGCGCAGGCCGAGTCCAACGGCGTGCAGTCGGACCCATACTTCGTACTCGAGCAATCGACTGGAGACGAGTGTCTCCTTCCAGAGGGCGGCAGAAGGCCGTCTGTCTTCGGCCAGGAGTTCGGCGAGGGCGACGGAGGAGTCAAGATAGATCACGATCTGCCCGATCCTCGTCGAGGCCGCGTAGCACCTCCGCGAGCGTCCCGGCTCTCTCCGCGGCAGGCGGTCTGCCGCGCCGCGGCGCGACTGCGGGCGTCAGGAGCCCGCGGCGAACGAGATCGGCCAGAGGCCCATCAGCGACCTGCGGGCCTTGCCTCTGACGCGGTGGTCCCAACTCGGCGACGACGCGACTGCGGTCGGTGATCAGCACGGTTTCCCCTGAAGCCGCGATCCGTACGTACTCATTCAGGCTGCCGTTGAGCGCCTCGACCCCAATCGTTCGCATCAGGACTCATTCTAGCGTGGGCTCCTCCCCACGACGCGGATCGCGCTCGGGCCGGCGCTGCTGTCGGAACGGCTCCGGGAAGCCGTCCGAACCTCCGGTCGAGACTGCGACCGCGCGCTGTCGCGCTGTTCCCCGTTCCGGTGGACCGAAGTCATCAGGAAGCATCCGGGCAGATCAGCCCCGAGGCGCAGCTGAGGAGCGCATCCACCGGCGTTTCCCGGAGCCGTGCGCTACGGTGCCGGAGAGGCAGGACAAGGAGCCGCAGCAGATCGGGAGTGGGTGCGTCGAGCGTCCGCGCCCGCCAGCCATGAGGAGCCAGCCGATGCCCATCCCCGCCCCGCCACTCTTTCGCCGGACCGGCGCGTTCATCGCGGCCGCCATCCTCCTGACGCCCGCCATCTCTGCGGCGCAGGGCGGAGGGCGCGATTCCGGCGCCGCGGTTCTGGTCGCCGGCGAGATCGTCGTCCTCGCCGTCCTGCTCCTGCTGCTCCTTCTCGCGTGGAGGCGAGGGAAGGACAACCCGGCCGAGAACCGCGGGCTCGGTCTGCCCCGCGGTTCCGTCCGCAGCGCGCTGGCCCTGCTCATCGTGGGCTCCACGATCAACTTCATGCTCTTCGGGGCCGGCGTCGCCGGCGACGCCTTCGGAGAAGTCGCGGGGACGCTCGGCGCTCTCAGCGCGGCGGTTGTCGGCTTCTATTTCGGCGGTCGAACCGCGGCGCCGCCCGCCCAGGGCCGCGATTAGATCGAGCGGCCGGCACCCGACCCTCGCAGGCACTCTCGCGCATCGAGAGCGGAACGGGTGAGCCTCAGTTGCGCTGGCTGGAGGCCGCGCTGGAGCGCTCGCGGGCGACCTGGAGGATCGTTCTGCTCCATCACCCGCTGGTGTCCCCGACCCGCTGCCGCCGGCTCCGGTGCGGCTGTCGGGGAGCGGACGCGGTGCTGCGCCCCGAGCTGGAGCCGATCCTTCGCGCCGGAGGAGCCGCCGTCGTCTTCCAGGCGCACCGGCACCTCGAAGCGCGGATGAAGCCCCGCGGCGGGATCCGGTACTTCGTCACCGGAGCGGGCGCCAGGAGGCCGGATCGCTTCCGTCCGGACTCGCGCACCGTGGATCGCGCGCACCGAGGCGCGTTCCTCCACTTCGTCCTCGTGGAAGCGACCCGCGAGCGATTCGCCTTCCGGGTCGTGGACGCCGAGGGACGCGTCCGCGACCAGGGCGATTTCGCCAGGCCGCCTCAGCCACATTCGTCCTCTCCGGACATTTCCGCGGCATTGCGCTGACCGGTGGGCGGGCTGCGGCCGCTCTTCCGCCGTTCGGAGACTCCGGCGCGGCGGACTACCCGTAGCATTCGGTCCCGTGCCCGACCATGCGCTGCCGCCCGGTACGCGGATCGCGGAGTATCGGATCCAGCGGGTTCTCGGCCAGGGCGGGTTCGGCATCACCTACCTCGCCTGGGACACCAGGCTGGACGGACCGGTCGCCCTCAAGGAGTACTACCCGGCGCCCTACGCGGTGCGCCGGCGAAACGGGAGGGTGACGCCCGCCTCCCGGGAGACTCGGGACGGCTTCCAGTGGGGATTCCGGCGCTTCCTCGATGAGGCGCGAACCATCCACAGGTTCCGTCACCCCAACGTCGTCCATGTGCGCCGGAACTTCGAGGCGAACGGCACCGCCTACCTCGCGATGGAGTATGTGGAGGGGGACTCGCTGGCGGACATCCTGAAGGAGCGTGGAAGGCTGCGGCCCGACGAGTGGCGTCCCATTCTGGACGGTCTGCTGGATGGACTCGCCCACGTTCACAGCCACGACTACCTCCACCGCGACATCAAGCCGGGCAACATCCTCATCCGGGATGAGGACAGCGCTCCGGTCCTGATCGACTTCGGTTCGGCGCGCGCCGAGACGCCCGACGGCCAGTACACCGCTGTTCTGAGCCGCGATTACGCGCCGATCGAGCAGAGAGGCGCGGGCAAGCAGACCCGCGCCGCCGATCTCTTCGCTCTCGGGGCGGTCTCCTACCGCGTGCTGGTGGGCGAATTGCCGCCTTCGGCCTTCGATCGCTGGGCCGAAACCGAGGATCCGATCCCGAAGCTCGCCGAGCGGGTGAGGGGAGCCGACCGAGCGTGGCTCGCGGCGCTCGACCGCTGTCTCGCCCTCAGACCGAACGATCGCCCCGAGTCCGTAGAGAAACTGCGGAAGCTGTTCCGTGCTCGAGCGCCCGCTAGCTCGGCGGCAGTCCAACGCTATCGGGAACGCTTCAAGCGCGCGAAGAGTGGCAACGGCAGGGTTTGCACGACGGCGCTCTATGAAGGCGGGTCCCGATGGGAGCTCAGGCGATGGGTCGGCCGGCGCTCCAGCGGCGCCCTCATGGCCACGGTCTTCGCGCCGGCGAAGCGCGGCGACCTCTCGGATGGACCGTCGCTCTTCTCGCAGCGATTCCCGAACCGCGATGACGCCTTCGGGTGGCTTCTGGGGCTGGACGAGTCGGGGCAGATCCGCAAGGCGGCCCAGGAACGAATCGAGAGCCTGACCGTGTCAGTGGAGATCAGTCCGGCGACAGCGAGGGTGATCCGCAAGGCGGCCCAGGAACGAATCGAGAGCCTGCGCCCCGCGCTCCGTCCGCAGTCGCCTCCCCCGACCCCGGTACCCCGTCCACCCTCTCCTCCTCGCCAGACAACTTCTCCCGTCAGTCGCCCGACGGATACGAGCATCAGCGAACGCCTGAAGGGGGCGCCTCGAGGGAACGCCGACGCGCCCAGAGCCGGTTCGACGGCCCCTCCGAAAGTGCCCCTGACGCCAGTGGGCGCGGCATCGGACAAGGCGGAGACCAGAGAGGGGTCGCGCGCCGGCGCCGTGCTCGTGGCGCTCCTGGGAGTCATCCTCCTCGTGTGGTTCATCGCTGCGACGAACGGCTGTTGACCAGGAGCCTCGGTTTGATCCCGTCCTGGAGCGCGCTGTGCGGACTCGGGTTCGCCGTCCTTCTCCTCGTTGGCTTGCCGGCCTGGGCGCTCCAGCCGCCGGTGCCGGAGAGCGCCGTCGCCCGGGTCGTGGCTCTGTCTCGTGACCAGCCGGGCGGGTTCGTGACCGGTTCGGCGTTCTTCGTGGATCAGTCGCATCTCGTGACAAACGAGCACGTCGTCTCGGGAACGAGGTCTCCGACGGGGATCTCGATCGTCCGGGAAGGAAGAACGATCCCCGAGCCTGTCCGTCTCGTGTGGTCCGATGCATCGCTCGACCTGGCCGTGCTCCGATGGTCGGGATCCCGCCCGTCGGCATTTCTCGCGATCTCCCGCTCCGCACCCGTCCGTGGCTCCGAGGTCTTCGCCATCGGCTATCCCGGATCAGCCGACATCACTGCCAGCGGCCCGGGCGCATCGTCGAGCACTCTGACCGACGGGATCCTCAGCCGGCCGCCGTTCCGGGCCACATGGGGGACGGGATCCCGTACATCCGCGATGGCGCTCCAGCACACCGCCGACATCAACCCGGGGAACAGCGGCGGGCCGCTCGTGGACGCTTGCGGCGCAGTCATCGGCGTGAACACGGCGGGTGGGCTGGGCGATGTCCGCGACGGGCGGGGGAACGTCATCGGGAGCACGAACGCACCCGGCATCTACTTTGCCTTGGCGGCCTCGGAACTGATCCCGCACCTTGGGCGGCTGGGTATCCGCTTCCGGGCGACCGGGGAGTGCGAGCCCGATACTCCGCCGCGCGCGGCCCCGGCGTCTCCCGCTCCCGACCCCGATCCGGAAGCCGAGGCCCCGTCCCGACCTGAGCCGCAACCCCGCACTCCGCCCGTGACGCGACGGGACCCCGAGCCTTCGCCGCCGGAGCGCCCGGACCCGGGAGGCGGGGCCAGCGGCGCCGCCGGCGGTGGGTCCACCGCGGCGGACTCCTGGACCCTCGTCCTGGCGCTCCTGGTCGCCGCGCTCCTCGCCCTGGCGATCGTTCGGATGGCCCGATCGAACCGTTCCACCGCGCCCCCTCCGGCACCCCGCGCCCCGCGGACAGCGAGCCCGCCGCCCAGCTCCGGCGCAAACCGACAGCGGCTGACCGCGAAACCGCAGCCCGAACCTCGCGCCGCCCCACCAGCATCTGCGATCCCGCGTCCCGCCCGACCTGTCGGCCCGCCCGTCCGGCTGGCCGGCCTCGCGGGGACGGCGAGTCTCGACCTCGACAGCGCCGCCCTCCGCTCCGCTCGTCTCGGGCTGAGCGTCGGGCGCAACCCGGCGCTCGTGGACCGGTCCTTGTCGGATCCCGGGCTCTCGCGGCGGCACTTCCGAATCTCGTGGATCGGGGGCCGAGCGTTCGTGGAGGACCTGCACTCGACGAACGGGACGACCGTGAATGCCGAGCCGCTGAAGCCGTACCATGCGAGGCGGCTCGAGGCCGGCGACGTCATCCGCGCCGGCTCGAGTCGCTGGCGTTTCGACAAGGCGAACCGAGGACGATGACCCCGACCCACCAGGTCCTCCTCGTCGGGCGCAGCCGCCGCGCCGACATCCGCGTGGACCATCCGACCGTGTCCCGCCTCCACCTCGAACTGGTGCTCGGACGCGGAGGCGAGATCCACGTGGCCGACCGGTCGAGCAGCAACGGCACGCGCGTCCGGAAGGGGGGAACCTGGCGAACGGTCACCGCAGGGATGGTCTCCCGAGACTCCCGCCTTCGCCTCGGCGACGCCAGGGTCGCGGTTTCCGACCTGCTCCGGCGAGCCGAAGCGCTGTCGCCGGGACCGTCCCGACGGACGCGACGGAAGTCGGAACTCGGTCTCCCGTCCGGCCGCGTGCGCCGGGATCCGGAAACCGGAGAGCTCATTCGCTGCTGAGCCGAAGTGTCTGAACGCGGAGAACTCCAGGAGCGTCTGGCCGCGGTCGGCATGGGCGTGGGCGCCTCTGTGCTCTTCATCGCGCTGGCGAGTCTCGTGTTCACCGAGGGATTCCTGGCGGATCTCCTGCTCGACCGCAACTCCACTGTTTTCTCCTATCCGTTCACGATCCAGAACGGGATGTGGGTCGTCTTCTTCGTCGCCGCCGGCGAACTCCGGGTCCGGTTTCGGCGCGGCGGGATCGAACGCGAACAGCTCGACTCCGGACTGCTTCCGGAAGACGAGGAGACGATGCTGCGCGCCCGCGATCTCGGTTCGATCCGGTCGAAGTGCCGAGGCAGGGAGGAGTTCTTTCTGCAGCGGGTCGTCTCGCGGTGCGTGCTGCAGTTCCACAGTTCCCGCTCCACCGACAGGACTCGAGCGCTGCTCGACTCATCGCTCGACCTGATGCAGCACGAAGTGGACGGTCGCTACGCGGTGCTGCGCTACCTGGTCTGGGTGATTCCGACGATCGGTTTCATCGGGACGGTCGTCGGAATCGCGGCGGCGCTGGGGCGCGCCGGCGCCGCCGAGGACTTCCAGGATCCCGCGCTGCTCGGAGCGCTCACGCGCGACCTGGGCGTCGCGTTCTACACCACGATGCTCGCCCTGATCCAGTCCGCCGTTCTGGTTCTCGCCCAGAGCCAGGCGCAGGCCCGGGAGGAAGGAGCGCTGAACCGGGCCGGGCAGTACTGTCTCGACAATCTGATCAACCGGCTCTACGAGAAGTGAGGTAGCCGCCATGCCCGTATATCGCACCCCGGACGGCCGCGTCGTGGAAGAGAGGACGAAGCACCCGCCTCTGCGCCCGCCACGCAAGAAGTCCCCCTCATCATCACGAACCGCCGCCACCGCCGCCACCGCCGCCCGCCCGCCCGGCCCCCAGCGCTACGCCGCGCCTACAGCGGTCGGAGGGCGTCAGGAGATCTCCGCGGCCGAGGGGGACGGGCGCACCATCGTCGCCGGCGGCGTCCCGGGCCGGAGCTCCGAAGCCGGAGAGGCGCCGCTCGCCGGCTGGCTCGTGATCGTCGAAGGCCCGGGCGCCGGTCGGGATCTGCGCATCGGCGTGGGTCGGAACGAACTGGGCCGCAACTCCGCCTGTCGGATCGCGCTTCCCTTCGGAGACCTCCGGATTTCGCGGCGCGAGCATCTGTTCCTCAACTACGATCCGGAGAACCGGGTCTTTTCGGCAACGCCAGGCAGCGGGCCCAACCTCTCCTTCTGCAACGGCACCGCGATCGTCGAGCGCAGGGAGTTGGCGTCACACGACGTGATCCGGTGCGGTCGCACCCACCTCAGGTTCGTGGCTCTCTGCGGGGAGGAGTTCAACTGGCCTGATGAGGATTGACATGCCCGCCCGCCGGTGGTTCGTCCCCGGCTTCATCGCGATCGCCGTGCTCGCGGTGCTTCTCACGCGGACATTCCAGGCCCCGCCGCCCGGAGCGGACAGGCCCGATGCCGCCGCACCGGCGGCAGACACGGAGGTCATGGACGACGCGGATCCGGTCGCCGGACAGCAGGCGGAAGCGGAGCCCCCGGCCGATGAGGACCCGGTCGCCGGACAGCAGGAGGAAGCGGAGTCCCCAACCGATGAGGACCCGCCCGCCGGACAGGAAGAGGAAGCGGAGCCCCCAACCGATGAGGACCCGGTCGCCGGACAGGAAGAGGAAGCGGAGCCCCCAACCGACGAGGACCCGCCCGCCGGACAGGAAGAGGAAGCGGAGCCTCCGGCCGACGCACCCGAGGAGAGCCCGGAGGCTGCCGATGACCCGGTGACCGAGCCTCCGGAAGCTCCAGCTCCGGGTGCTGAGGCCACCCCGCGGGAGGACGAACCGGAGTCCGCGGATCCGTCCGTTCCTCCAGACGAGACTGAATCCATTGCGGACCGGCTTCCGCTCTGGATCCTGGCGCTGATCGGACTGGTTGTCGCAGGCGCCACTCTCGGCGGGTGGGTTCTCATGCGTCGGTTTGCGCGCTCGGCCGCAGTCCGGGCAGCCGCCCGAGCGCCCGCTCCGGGAATCCGCTATGCCCACGCGCAAGCGCAGGGGGGGCGGAAGCGCCAGGAGGACGACCTGGGCCACAGTGCGGGAGAGAGCCTCGATCCGGAGGGGGACCACCCCTTCTTCCTGGTCGCCGATGGGATGGGCGGCCACGCGGCGGGCGATGTGGCGAGCCGGGTCGCGGTTCGGGGCTTCTTCGAGGCCTACGGGAACCGCGGTCCGGTCCGTGACCGGCTCCAGGCGGCCCTCGACCGGGCGAACGCCGCCATCGTCGAGGACCTCGAAAGGAACCCGAACCATGGCGGCATGGGCACGACGCTCGTTGTCGCCGCCGTCACCTCCGAGGGGCTCCACTGGATCAGCGTCGGCGATTCCGCGCTCTATCTCTATCGCGACGGGCGGCTCGAACGGCTGAACGACGACCACTCGATGCGGCCGGTCATCGCGATGTGGGAGAAGGAGGATCCGGCTTTCGCCGCCACGCTGAATCCGAACGAGCTGCGTTCGGTCCTCATGGGCGGGAGGATCCCCCAGACCGACCTCTGCGCCGCGCCGCGCAGCCTGCGCGCCGGGGACATCGTGGTTCTCGCGACGGACGGCCTCGAAACGCTCTCGACGGCAGAGGTTGCGTCGGCCATCGCGGCGAATCGCGAGGCGGGCCCGCAGCGGATCTGCCGCGCGCTCCTCGAAGCGGTGGACGCCAGGCAGCATCCCTACCAGGACAACACGACCCTCTACGCGGTCGAGATCGAGGCGGACTCGGCGGGCGCAACGGAGGCGGGGGCTCCAGCCGTCACGCCGCCGTCCGACCGACCGACCGAGCCTCCGGAGCGCTTGCCGCCGAAGACTGCCGGGGAGACGCCGCCGGATGAATCCGCGCCGAGCGCCGACCTCCCCAGGCAGGATGTGGACCCGGTGACCGAGAAGGACGAGGGACAGGAGGACGCGCGATGAGTGCGAGAGGTCGGCGCACCGGACCCGTTGCCCCGCCGGGGGGCCAGTCCGCCATGCGGAGACAGCGCCCGCGTACGCAAGGCCGGAATCGAGCCCGGCGCCGGCTGACGGCCGGGCTGGCTCGACTCCGGTTCGGGGCCGCTCTGGTGGCGGTGCTCGGGGCGGGGCCGGCGCCGGGTCAGCCGCGGATCGGCGAGATCGGGGAGCACATCGTCGTCGTCCGGGGCTTCGACGCCGGAGGCCGGGCCCTCGGAGACATCGCCGGCTTCGCTGTCGGGGAAGGGCGCGTGGTGAGCGCCGCCGCGCCGCTCCTCGACGCCGAGGAACTGCGGGTCCAGTTTCCCGACACGGGGGACGAGATCGCAGCCGAGGTCGTCTCCCGCGACGAACGGTCCGGAGTCGCGGTTCTGCGGTCGGACGGCCTCGCCGCGGAGGGCCTGACGTTCGTCGCCGCCCGAGTCACGCCGAGCGAGGGGGACATCGTCCACCTTCCCGGATTCGCCGCCGACGGCTCCCTCGATCCCGTGATCGTCCGAGGGTCGGTATCGGAGCTCCACCTGCGGGAGCCAACGGCGCTCGGGGAGCGGGAAGTCCTTCTCTTCCGTCACAGCGTCCGCGCTGCCGTCCGGCAGTACGGGATGCCGCTCCTGAACGATTGCGGCGAAGTCGTCGGGCTCCTTCGCACCGACCCGAACCTGATGCTGGACGAGAGGAGCGCCCGGCCCGCGCCGGGGCTCGCACCGTTCGCCGTCGCGGCCATTGCGATTCGGGAGCGGCTGGATGGGGCAGGGGTCATCGCGGGGACCGCCGACGAACCCTGTCTGGACCCGGCGGCCCGCATCCGCGCAGCCGAGGCGCGGGCGGAGGCGGCGCGGGAGCGCGCCCAGGCAGCCCGCGCTCAGGCCGAATTGGCGGAGCAGGAGGCGGAGGCCGCGGCGGCGGCCGAAGAGGCGGCACAGGCCGAGGCCGAAGCTGCCGAGGCCGAGCGCGAGGCAGCCGAAGCGGAACGGGCCGCCGCCGAGGCAGAACGAGACGCCGCCGAGGAAGAGGCTGCTGCGGGCGCCGAACGGACCCGGACCCTCGGGATCACGGTTGCCGTGGTGGCTGCCCTGGCTCTCATCGTCGGCCTCGCGCTCGCGCGCCGGTTGCGACGCCGTGGCGAGGAGCTCGAGGACAAGCAGGCTGCCCTCGATCAGGCGATCACTCCGGCCACGGTCTCGTGCCTCCTCGAAGGCGCCGACGACGCGGGCCGAACGCATGCGCTGAAGGTCACGGCCGAACAGCTCGGCGCCTCCGACGGCGTCGTCGTGGGCCGCAACCCGGCGCAGGCGAGTGTCGTGCTCGACCATCCGGAGGTGTCGCGGCAACACTTCCGGCTCGCCGCGCGCGACGAGGAAATCGTGGTCAGCGACCTCCGCTCGACGAACGGAACCTTCGTGAACGGCGAGCGCCTCGAACCCGAAGCCGAGACCGTCGTGGAGGACGGCGCCGGAATCGGCGTCGGGGAAGCCATCGCGCTGCGACTGCGAGTGAGTCGGACCGGATCGTGAGACCCACCCGGCGCCAGGAGAGCATCTTCAGCGTCTCGGCGGTGGATCTCTTCGCCTCGGCTCTCGGCGCGTTCCTGATCGTGGCGCTCGTGCTCTTCCCCTACTTCCCCAACACGACCGACACCCCGCCCGCGACGACGCCGGGCCTCTCGGCAGCAGATGTCGCGGCCCTCGAAGCGGAACTCGCCGCGCTCCAGGCTCGAATCTCCGAACTGGAGGAACAGCTCGCAGAGGCCCGCCGGCGGGCGGCGGGCGCGGCCGACAACGACGCCCGGATCGCGGCCCTCGAGCGGGAACTCGACGATGCACGCCAGCGGGAACGAGAGCTGGAACAACAGCTTGAAGCGGCGACGACGACCGTGAAGAAGCTTCCGCCCCTCGACCTCGTCATCGCGCTCGACACGACGAACAGCATGGCGAACGAGATCGCCGGTCTTCGCGAGGAAATCGCAGGTCTCGCCGAACTGCTGTCGCACATGACGGACGATGCAGCCGTCGGACTCATTGACTTCAAGGACCGCTGCCAACTGGTGAACGCCGTCCGGGTGGCGCAACTCCGCCCAGTGAACCCACAGACGGCCGCCGAACTCGCCGCGTTCGCCCGAACGATGTTCCCTGGCACCCAGTGCAATCTGACCGTCGACGAGGACTACGCCGAAGCCCTCCGGACAGCCGTCGGGATGAACTGGCGGTCAACCTCGGAGCGGCGATCCATCGTGCTCATTTCCGACAACCCGGCCCATGACGACATGCGAGCCCAGGCCGTGGCCGATGCCAGGGCGTTCGCCGGACGCCCTGGAGCCCGGCACACTGTCTCTTCGATCTTCGTGGACACAGCCCCGAACCCAAGGCATCCGGACACCGAGGCGTTCATGCGTCAGGTCGCAACCGCGGGAAACGGCACCTTCGTCCAGGCGGATCAGAACGCCTCCCTTTCCGTGACCATCCTCCTCGCCGTCTTCCAGAGCTGACCACCAGCCGCCCATGTCCTCCCGCGCCCTTCCCATCGGCCACCGGATCCAGGAATACCAGGTCCTCCGCGTCCTCGGCGAAGGCGGCTTCGGCATCACTTACCTTGCCCACGACGGGAACCTAGACCAGCGCGTCGCCCTGAAGGAGTACTTTCCCCATGGCCACGCCCGAAGGACATGGGACCGGCGAGTCGTCCCCACCGATGGGTCGGATGATCTGTTTCACTGGGGCTACCGGAGACACCTCGACGAAGCGCGGGTACTGAGCAAGCTCGATCATCGCAATGTTGTTCGAGTACGCCGTTACCTCAAGGTACACGGAACGGCCGTCACGGTTCAGGATTACGTTGATGGAACATCACTCTCGGAGGTCCTCGATGCGGAGAGAACGCTGGATATCGACCAGTGGCGTGGGTGGATGCACCAACTCCTTGACGCGCTGGCGCACGTGCATGACAGAAACTATCTTCACCGAGATGTCAAGCCAGCCAACATCATCGTTCGGGAGTCCGACCAGAGTCCAGTTCTCATCGATTTCGGCTCCGCTCGCATAGCGACCGGAAAGCGCACGAGAACCGTGGTTCTGAGCCATGGCTACGCTCCCATCGAACAGTACTCTGCTACCGCGGAGGAGGGCCCCTTTACCGACCTCTACGCCCTCGCCGCCGTGACCTATCGTGTCCTCACTGGCGATCACCCTGCCAGCGCCCCCGATCGATCCATGGACGAGCGCCTGGAGCCTCTGGCTGCCGCTCTCGAAGAACGCCACCAAGAGTGGGCAGCAGCGGTGGATGTTGCGCTCGCAGTCAGACCGGCGGACCGGCCCCGGACCGCGTCCGAGTGGCGAGAGAACCTCGAGAGTGCATGGTGCCCGTCATCGGTGCTTCTACGGGCTGTTCCTCCCGAGGAAGAGCTCTCTGAGCGAGGCATGACTTCACTGCATTGGGCCGTGCAACATGATCCGAACCCGGAGCTGATCGCACTCCTCCTGGACCGCGGGGCTGATATCGAGGCGACGGACCGCCATGGTGGTACGCCGCTCCACCACGCGGCTGGGAAGGCACACGAGAAGGTGGCTAGATTGCTGCTCACCCGCGGGGCCAAGGTGGACGCGACGAACGACAGGGGCGCAACTCCACTTCACGTAGCTTGTAGGAACGACAGCGAGAATGTGGCAGAGCTGCTTCTGGAGCGCGGGGCTGATATCGAGGCGACGTGCGGCTTTGGTGTCACGCCGCTCCACCACGCGGCTCGGAAGGGACACGAGAATGTGGCTAGGCTGCTCCTCGACCGCGGGGCTGATATCGAGGCGACGTGCAGCTTGGGTGGCACGCCGCTACACCACGCGGCTTGGAAGGGACGCGAGAAGGGGGCGGAGCTGCTTTTGGACCGCGGGGCGGATATCGAGGCGACCGACAGCGTTGGTGACACGCCGCTCCACGACGCGGCTGGGGGGGACACGAGAGTGTGGCTAGCGTGCTGCTCACCCGCCGGGCCAAGGTGGACGCGACGAACGACAGCGGCGCAACTCCACTTCACGTAGCTTGTAGGGACGACAGCGAGAGGGTGGCAAAGCTGCTCCTGGACCGCGGGGCAGCGACTAGCGTGACCAACAATGCCGGTGCAACTCCGCTCGACATCGCGAGACGGGAGGGCCACGAGAGGCTAGTGTCGCTGTTTCTGGACTCCGGGTCATCGGGATCAGTCGGAGAATGATGACGATGAGACGGTCGTGCCCTTCTGATTCTGGTTCTGGCTCGTGGAGTGCTGTATGTGCCGATGCGCGCCCGCGCTGCGCCGATCAGTTTCCGTCACCCGGTGCTGTGCGGTGGAGGATGTAATGGGCGAAGCTGGGGATGCCCATCTCCCAGGAATCATTGGAGGCTTCCCAGATTACGCTGAGGTCGCTGAGGGTCTCCAGCATCCGGATCGGGGAGGGGGCGCCAGCATCTTCGCGTGCGACGCGTTGGAGCGTCGCGTGGAGTTCCGCGAATCGGACCGATCCGTTGCGCGCTGTCATCAGGGAGGCGATGGGCGTGAGAGCGGCGAGCGCGTCGTGCTTTCCTACCTCCATGAAGCGTGCGCCATGGAACGACGAGATCTGGTCGCCGACATCTTCGAGCGCGGCGCGGACGGCCCGCGCGGTGATCTTCCCGACATCGAGTCGCTCCGCGGCGAACCATGCGACGCTACCGAGAAGCTGGACGAAGTACGGATAGTCGTGGGACTCTGCGACGAGTAGATCGAGCGCAGCCTCCGTGATCGGGCAGCCCGCCGCCCGCGCCGGTTCTGCCAGGGCGGCGTTCGTGGAGCTCCGATCGAGGCGTCCAATACGGCGGGTGTGGAAACCGCGCTCGTTGTGGGTTCCCATTTCCCGAACCCGCGCCGGTGTCTCCGGGGTGCCGGCGGCCACGAGCAGCACAGGGTGTCCGTGCCCCTTGGTCGCCTGGATCGCGTTCAGAAAGGCCGTCCCCGCCGCAGGTCGCACGGCGTGGAACTCGTCCGCGATGATGACGAGGGGAGCCGCTTCATTGCGGATCCACGTCTCGAACAGCGTTCCAATGTCCCGCTCGACTTCACCCGCATCGGTGGCGACGCTGAACGGCCCGACGTTCCCGCGCGTCATTCGGGCGCCGGTCAGCCCGGCGACTTCCTGAAGCTGCCGAATGAGATCGCGGCGAGTCTCCAGTTCGGAGAGCGGGAAGTGGTTTACCCGGAAGAGGCGAGAACGTGCTGTCTCCGCGATCCGGAGGAGCAGAACGGTCTTCCCGTTCCCGCGCGGGCCGTAGAACAGCAGATCCTGCGATGGGCGGCGCCCGGAGGCCAGGTGGTCGAGCAGACGACCTGCGAGGATCAGCTCCGCGTCTCGACCCGCCAGGAGCGGCGGCATTGTTCCGTTCCCGGGCTGGAACGGATTCTCGGAGCGAGAAGCCATGCGGGCACTCTACTGCCCGTCCGGGCGGCAAACGAGTCGCGTGGACGACTCGAGTCGAAAGTGCGGGTCACCGGCCTCCACGCCCGAGCGCGATGCCGGGACCGCCATAATCGCCGCTGCGCCCCATGGAGGGCAGGAGGCCAATGTGATTCGTTCCCGCTCCCGAATGCCGATCGTCTGCGCTGTGTTTCCGGCGCTGCTCCTCGCCGGATGCGGCGCGCCCGCACCGGAAACCGAACCGGCCGCCGAGGAGCCGGCGGCTCCGGTCGCGCCCGCGGCCGACTTCACCCTTCCCGCGGAGAACACCCACAACCGCTGGAGCTCCACGATCCCGCCGGTGCTGACCGTGCCGTCGGGCGCCGTCGTCGAGATCCACACCAAGGAGGCGTCGGACGGGCAGATCACCCCGGACACGACCGTGGACGATCTGGCCTCCGTCGATTTCGGGCTCATCCACGCGCTCACCGGCCCGATCCGCGTGGAGGGCGCCGAGCCCGGGGATCTCCTCGCCGTGACGATCCACGAAGTGGAGGTGACGGGCTGGGGCTGGGCGACCATTCTTCCCGGTTTCGGCTTCCTCGCCGATGAGTTCACCGAGCCGTGGATTCGCGGGTTCGACCTCGGGCCTGAGTCCACCGAGGTGGACTTCGGCAGCGGCATCACGATCCCGCTCGATCCCTTCCCGGGCGTGCTCGGGGTGGCGCCAGCGACCGAGGAGTTGCTGGTCACGATCCCGCCGCGGGAGAACGGCGGCAACATGGACAACCGCTACATGAAGGCGGGGGCGACGGTGTACCTGCCGGTTCAGGTGGAGGGCGCCAACTTCTCGGTCGGGGACGCGCACGCGGTCCAGGGGGATGGCGAGGTGTCGGGGACAGCCGTGGAGGTTCCGGTGCGACTGGTCGTCACGCTCGATGTCGTCGAGAACCCGCGCGGGATCACCGAAGCGGAGTACGAGACCGACGAGTACTACGGAACGACCGGGTTCGCTCCCACGATCGACGAGGCGGCGAAGAAGGCGACGCGGGCGATGATCGGCTGGCTGGTCGACGAGCATGGACTGACGCCGGAAGAGGCGTATGTGCTCTGTTCGCTCGCCGGAGATCTGAAGATCTCGGAGACCGTGGACGTGCCGCACATGCTGTCAGCATGCATATGCCGAAGTCGCTCTTCGCATCGGGCGACTGACCCGCATTGCCGCCTCGGCGGCTCGTCCCGGGCTGGAGCGCTCCTCCGACGCGGGGGCGCTGAGGACGCGGCACTCCGTCGCCGCCAGCGCCGTCCCGACCGCCTCGCGATCCCCCCGGCCGCCCGGGGGCCGGCTCGAACACCGCGACGGCCCGCGCGACGCTGCCCCCGTGCTCGACACGCTGTCTCTCGCTGAACAGCTCGTCGCCGGTGGCGTCGCTCAATCAAGATCAGGCGAAGGCCATCGCCAGGGCGATCCACGACGGTCTCAGTCAGGGGGGACTCGTGACCACGGTTCAGTTCGAGGCCGGGCTCGCGGGCGTACGCGCCGAGATCGCCGGCGAGATCGCGGGCCTGGATCGCAAGTTCACGAACGAGATCGCCGCTGTGCGCGAGGAAGTGTCGAGTCTGCACACCGAGATCGCCGGCCTCCACGCCCGGATCGCCGGGTTCGAGACGCGACTCCTCCGATGGGTCGTCGGCACCGTGCTCACGGCGGCGGCGCTGACGGTCGGGATCCTCCGTTTCTCGCTGTAACGGGTCTGAGCCGTCCGCGGCGCCGGGCCGTCAGGGCGCTTCGGCGTTCGTCGCCCGGCGCCTCAGAGCTTCGACGACCAGGAGGAAGAGCAGCGCGAACAGGATCAGGATCGTCGCGGCGGCGAGGATCGTGGGGTTGATTTCCTCGCGGATGCCGGACCACATCTGCCGCGGAATCGTGCGCTGCTGAAGTCCGCCCAGGAAGAGCACGACGACGACTTCGTCGAACGAGGCGGCGAAGGCGAAGAGCGCTCCCGAGAGCACGCCGGGCGCGATCAGCGGGAGCTGGATGCGGCGGAAAGTTGTGAGCGGGCCCGCGCCAAGGCTCTGGGCCGCGCGCACGAGGGTCCGGTCGAAACCGGACAGGGTGGCGGTCACCGTGACGACGACGAACGGCGTCCCGAGCGCGGCGTGCGCCAGGATGATGCCCACATGGGTCTGGGTGAGTCCGACGGTCGAGTAGAAGAAGAACATCCCGGCCGCCGTCAGGATCACCGGGATGACCATCGGCGAGATCAGCAGCCCGGTCACCATGCGGCGGGCGGGCATCGCGGGGCTGGTGAGCCCGAGCGCCGCGAGCGTCCCGAGCACCGTGGCGATCGCGGAGGCGGCGAACCCGATCCCCAGGCTGTTCCACAGCGCCGTCGCCCAGCGTCCCCCGCTCGCCAGCTCCCGATACCAGCGGAGGGACCACGCATCGGCGTCGAGTCGGAGCATCCCCTCGGTGAAGGTCAGGTAGGGCTCGGCGTTGAAGCTGAGCGGCACGATGACCAGCACCGGCGCCACCAGGAAGCAGAAGACGAACGAGCAGAAGGCCAGATAGAGCACTCGGGCCGCGCTCGGAAAGTTCACTGTTTCCGCCTATCCGAGGCGCAGGCTGCCGGCGCCCGCCACCCGGTCGTAGAGGACATAGAGCGCTCCGACCACTGCGAGGAGCACGCCGCCGATCGCGGCGGCGAGGCCCCAGTTCAGCGAGGTCTGCATGTGGAACGCGATCATGTTCGAGATCAGTTGCCCGGTGGCGCCGCCGACGAGGGCCGGGGTGATGTAGTAGCCGACGGCGAGGATGAACACGAGCAGCCCCCCGGCGGCGGCGCCCGGGCGGGTGAGCGGCCAGTAGATGCGCCAGAACGACTGCCATCCGTTCGCGCCCAGGGAGACGCCGGCGCGCATGAGATGCGGCGGGACCGTCTTCATGACGGAGACCAGCGGCAGGACCATGAACGGCAGGAGCACATGGGTCATCGCCACCAGCGTTCCGGTCATGTTGTAGATCATGGCGATCCGTCCGTCCTCGGACACGAGGCCGAGAGCCACCAGGAGTCCGTTCAGCACGCCGTGGGTCTGAAGGAGCACGATCCAGGCGGACGTGCGCACCAGCAGGGAGGTCCAGAACGGGACCAGGACCAGGAGCAGCAGCCACCGGGCTCTTCCCGGCGCCGCGTTCGCGATCAGGTGCGCGATCGGATAGCCGAGCAGGAAACAGAGCAGCGTCACCGCGCCGCTGACCAGCAGGGTCCGGATCAGGAGCGGGATGTACACCCGAAGTTCCTCGCTCTGGCGGACGACCGTCCCGTCCGGAGCGCGGTCCAGATCGAGCGCGAGCAGGTAGTTCCGGATCGTGAAGCGCTGTCCCGCAACCCGGACAGCGTGCCAGGTCGAGGGCTCGCCCCACGCGGGATCCGCTTCGAGGAGGGCTTCGCGGGCGGAGGCGCCCTGGGGCAGCTCGGCGCCGGCGCGCGCGCCGCTCACGATCACCCGGCGCAGACCGCCCTCGACCCGGTTCACCCGGCCCCCGATCCGGGCGGCGCTCCGCGCCTCGAGCGCCGCGCCGAGTTCGCGGGCGACCGCCTCGAATGCGGGGTCGTCCGGGAGGCTCGCGCCGTCCCAGTCGTCCAGCAGGGCCAGCGTGTCCGGAAGGGCGTCGGCGACGAGCGGCTGGTGGAAGCTCTCCCGGAGCATCGCCCCCAGCGGCGCGAGGAACGAGATCCCGATGAAGACCACGAGGGGCAGCACGAGTCCGGCGGACCGGAGCCGGGCGCGGAAGGCGTGCCGCGGCGCCCGCGGCGGGGATCCCGGGCTCAACGCGCCAGCCAGGCGCTGAAGCGCTCGCTCAGTTCCTCGAGATTCTCGGCCCAGAAGCGGCCGTTCATCGGGAGCGCTCCGGCCGCGTTTCGAGGGCTCGTGGGCAGATGCGGAAGCATGTCGATGCCGAGTTCCAGATGCGTGGACACGAGGGACAGCGCCGAGCGTCGCACCGGCGAATAGGCGATGTAGCCGGAGAGCTGCGCCATCGGTTCAGGCGAAGTGACGAACCTCAGGAAATCGAGAGCCAGATCCAGGTTCGGAGCGCCGCTCGGGATCGCGAGCTGACCCCAGTCGAGGACCTGCCCGTCCCAGACGATGACGAACGGCTGGTTCTCGACCACCTGGGCGTTGAAGATGCGGCCGTTGTAGGCGGTGGACATCACGACCTCCGCATCCGCCAGCATCTGGGGCGGCTGGGCGCCCGCCTCCCACCACACGACCTGGTCCTTGACCGTGTCCAGCTTCGCGAAGGCCCTCGCCAGCCCCTGGTCGGTGGCCAGCGTGTCATAGACCTGCTCCGGCGGGACGCCATCGGCCATCAGGGCGAACTCCAGGTTCACTTCCGGGGTGCGGCGCATGCCGCGGCGCCCGGGAAAACGATCCAGGTCGAAGAAGTCCTCGATGGTGGCGGGCTTCTCGCCGGGGAAGCCGTCGGGGTGATAGGCATAGACCGTGGAATAGAAGACGTCCCCGACGCCGCATTCCGTGACCGTGCCCGGATAGAAGTCCTCCGACGCCGGGGTTCCGTCGGCGGCGGGCGCGAGAAGGTCGTCCGGGAGGATTTCCAGGAGGCCCTCATCGCAGGCGAGCAGCGTGTCGTAGAGCTGAACGGAGACCACATCCCAGTGGACGCGGCCCGTATCCACCTGCGTGCGGATCTGCGCCAGGCCGCCGTTGTAGTCCTCGCGGCCGATCGCGACGCCGGTCGCCTCCTCGAACGGCCGGTAGAACGCCTTTTCGACCGCCCTGGAGTAGGCCCCGCCCCACGAGACGGCGGTAAAGGATCCGGCCTCGGGCGCATCCGCGCCGCAAGCGACGAAGAGCAGCGCGCCGACCCCAGCGGCCACGGCCAGACCCCTCCGGGCGCGACCTGTCGTCACGGCAGCCGCCTCCCGGGACTCGGGTTCCGCAGCGGGCCGGATCCGCGGGAGCGCCCGCCATGGCCTGTCCGGCCCCTCGCGGTGAACCCGCCCGGACCCAGGCCCGTCCACGCGCCGGTCGTCCAGTTCAATGAGAGGGATGTCGCCGGACATGGGGAGAACGCTGCCGTCGGGCTTCGACGCGGGGTCCGGAGCCGTGCTCGGGAACAGGCGTCTCATTCTCAGTCTATCGGGGAAGCACCCGCAGTGTCGCCGCGCCTCGGCCTGCGGCGCACGCCGCGCCGCCAGGTCGGCGGGAATCGGCGTCCCTGTCGCCCGGGACGCATTCGTCATGGTCCCGTGTCGGAGTCACCCGCGGAGACCATGAGGGGGCGCGCCGTCCTGGGAACAATCGAGCCCATCCTGCTCTGCGGCTACGACGTTGATGTCGAGCCCGTCCTCGATGCGACCGATCCGGTGGAGTTGCGCCGAGCAGGGATCGACGCCAGCGCTCTGACTGGCGGCGGGTGGAGGGCCGAGGTGCTGCGAGGCGCGACCCCGGCGTCACAGGCGCTCGCAACTCGTCTGATCGAGGTGCGCTACGCCGGCCTGCTCGCGCGCAGTTTCGCGTCGGGGGCATCGCGACATGACCGCAACCAGATTCTCTGGCGGCCGGGCTCCAGGCGCTCCGCCCGTGGGCTCCTGGTGGACGACCACGGAAGACTCCACCAGGGACAACGTCACTGACCGCTGTGGCCACGGGTGAATCCGGTCAGGCCATGCGGGGAGGCTGAATCCGGCCCTCCGCCGACCGGGCAGGTCTCGCGTTCGCGCGGAGAGTCCTGAGGCGCGCGGGGCAGAGCGCTGGCGCGGGAGGGCCCCGAGGTGGTGGGGTTCAGCGCGAGGGGACGGGTTCCTCGGGAGCGGCGCAGCAGCCCTTGCTGGTGCGGGCCACGAGATCGTCGCGGTCGCGGGTGCGCCCTTCGATCGAGCGCCAGCCGCCCGCCGCCACACCCCCCGTCTGGCGCCGGCCGATGACTTCGGTCGGAGCGCACGTCCGGTCCGATCCAGGCTACAATTGTCGTATATCGAACGTCTGGCATTCGATTCTGCCTGATGGTCCCTCGCCGAGCACGCTCCGCCGTCGAGCGCATGCTGCGGCTCGAGGCCGCTGCGGGGCTCATTGGCCCCCGTCAGGCAGGCAAGACGACGCTGGCCCTCAATATCGCTGCGTCGAGAGAGGCCATCTATCTCGATCTCGAGCGGCTTCATTGGCGAATGAGTCGTTGGGACAGCATGAAGCTCGATCCCCGAATCCCCGCTACCGTGGGATCACGGTGAGCGAGGCGATTCCGCTAGTGCTCCGCAACCGCGACTCGAGAGTACGGGAGGCGCTGAGGAAGATGCGGGAGAAGGCCAGAAGCGGCGACGGATCCGATGAAGGACAGGCCGTCAAATCACCTTTGTAATCCCGATCGGAAACGGGGCAACTTTCGGGGTCAAGAGCGACGGTCGGAGATTCGCCCGGTTCACGGTTGAGGGGGGGGGCGTGACGGCGGACATCGGAGTCGTCGGAGGTGAACTGGCTGTCCACAGTGTTCGGGTGTTCTGGTGGGCGTCGCACGGGTGATCGCTACGCGCACACCGGTCACATCCGTGGGGCGGGGGTGTCTGGCAGGTCCGAGGGCTTGGCCTGTGGTTCCTGCGAGAGCGCCATTGCTCGCGCAAGCCGCCGGGGCGACGACACTCAATACCGTTCGGGAGCCCTGTAGACTTGAGCCGGCGGGGGACCACCCGCCTCGCCATCGTCGCAGTCCATGTCCAAGAATCGGCGCATCTCCAGAGCTTCCATGATGTTGACATCGCCTGTATCGCACCGCTCGTAAACGTCGCGTCCGCGAGCCACTACGTCGTTTCCGGAGATCTCGACCGTGCCGAGCCAGCGGTCACCCAGTGAGATCTGGCCGACGAAGCGAATCACTTCTCGTTGGTGGAACTCCGGTCTTGCCGCCCGTTGCCCGCCGATGCTGGCTCGCGGAGCCCTGTAGCCGACTCCGTAATCCGCCGCGATCCGGACGAACACGATGTAGTTGAAGACACCGGATCCCCCGCCGGAGTTCCTGTGATGGAGGACATCGAGTCCGCTAGGAGTCGATCCCACGTAGCGATATGCGTATAGCTGCTGCCCCCAAGAGATGTCAGGTGCCGTAACGGCGTACGGCCCGTCCTTCAGCGTGTAGACCCATGGCCACGATGGAACCATCGGATCGGCCTGAGGCTGCACGAAGATTTCGCCGAAATAGCGGTTTCTGTCCTGCGAGTCCAGCAGGTTGACGGCCACCACCTGGTCACCGGTGTCGGCTAGGCTGCCGACGAGATCGCCGATGATCTCCGGATGTACGAACGGTGCCTTCTTGAAAGAGTATCTCGCGTGAAACCGACCCTTCTCGTCTGCGAGGAGGTGTCGGAGCTGGACTTGGCCATCTTCATCAGATGGCACCGCGCAGGCAAACCGACCGACCAAATTGGGACCGAACAAGAGGCCAAAAAGCGCAATTATGGTCGTGGGCGTACGCCACAACGCAGTGCGCGTGCGAGGCTCACCTCCGGTCCGTGGCTCCCTGTCGAAGCGTGCCGACTCTCCTGGATCCGAGTTCGGTAGGCGATGATCGCCTGTGGAATCCGTGGGCGTCGGGCGGCTCATGTCGTCGGTGTGCATCTTCGGGAAGGGCGAGCGATCTACAACATAGCTCGTTTCCGACAACAGCGGATACCACTGCCACTCAGGCAAGATGCGAGGCCAGCCATAATCACAGGGCGATTTGGTGACTCCCCCCCTGCGAGCCCCCGGCACGGCGTCGCAGCAGATCGGAACGCTGGTACGCCTGAACGATGTGCCTTCTCGGGACGTGGACGAGGCAAGCCTTCACGATGTCGGCCGGGACTCCGGATTCGGCCATCTACGACCGCGCAGTCGACCGGAATCCGACCCCACGCGCCGCGAACGGCGTGCTCCGTCCCTGTGTCCAAGACGGTAGGCCCGATCTCCCGCGTCTCGGGGGTCGTGTTGCCGAGATTCAGAACCGGGCCTGTCGAAATCGGCTCCCGGTCCGACCGGCGACAGGGGTGGCTAGCAAAGTAGGTGGAGAAGGGATCATCGAGGGACAGACCGCCGATCTCAAAGAACGACGGGATCCAACGGTCATGGCTCCGGCTGCCCAATCTTCCAGCGTTCATGTCGATTTGAACCAGCACCTACCACAATAGTCCAGTCCGCCATTGGGCATCGCGAAGGGAAGTATATACCGGCTTCGCTCGCGGCCTGTGCGCCGGCATGGCGCTCGCCATCCGGACGCGAGGATCCGGCGACCCGTCCGCTGCTGGGCGGAACCTCCTGTCGGACGACGGGCCCTGTGCGCGGGCAGATCGAAGCCGGAGTTCCGCACCAGGGACCGCCGACACGGTCCGTCTGCATTGGCGGCTGTGGGTGGGCACGGGGGATTCAGCGCGAGGGGACGGTTTCCTCGGGGGCGGCGTAGTAGCCCTTGCGGGTGCGCGCCACGAGATCGTCGCGGTCGCGGATGCGCACTTCGATCGAGCGCCAGCCGCCCTCCTTGCGGTCCTTCACGGGCAGGTAGGCGATCTGGTACTGGCGGTGGAGTTCGTGCTGGATCTGCCGGAAGTAGCGCGAAAGATCCTCGATCTCGTCGGGGTAGTAGGACCGTCCGCCGCTCTGTACCGCGACGGCGTCGAGGAACTCGCGGTTCAGCTTGCCGCCGCCTTCCGGGCTCCAGCCGGTGTAGCCGACGGTGTAGATCGCTCCCTCGGAGAGACGCGCGCCCTCGATCGCCTGCTCCCGCGTGCTCACGCTGCCGCCCTGGCCGGAGTCTTCGCCGTCGGAGACCAGGATGAGGGCCTTCCGTTCCTCGACTCGGGACAGTTCCTGGAGACCGGTCAGGATCGCGTCGTAGAGCGCGGTCTTTCCGAACGGACGCATCGCCCGGATCATCGAGACCTGAGTCCAGATCTCCTCCCCGTAGGGCGGTCCGAATCGCACGCCTTCGCTGAAGGTGGCCACGCGGCCTTGATCCCCCGACGCCATGTTGCGAAGGAACAGGTAGGCGGCCGTCTGGATCGCCGAGAGGCTGGAGCGGACGGACGCGGAGGAGTCGAGCAGGAGGAGGCTCGTGACCGGAGTGAGTTCGGCGGTGAAGTACCGGATCTCCTGCTCGATGCCGTCCTCGAGGATCTCGAAGTCGTCTTCGCCGAGTCCGGTCACGAAACGGCCCAGCTCATCCTCGACGACCACATCGAGAGTCACGCTCGGAACCCGAACCATGAAACTGAAGCGGTCCCCGAGGGTCGCTTCCCGGGTCGCCTGGCGCGGCGACGGCGGCTGCGGCTCGGGTGGCGGCTGCGGGCGCGGCGCGGCCCCGGCCGCGAGACCCGAGAGCAGGAGCGAGGAGAGGAAGACAGCGCGCATTGCCGAACTCCCGGAAGTCTAGTTAGTTCGGTGCCGGGCGCGGCGCGGCGTGGGCGCGCTCGGTCTTCATGGTTCGCTGGGCTGGCGGTTGCGAACGCCCGGCGTCCAGGCCCCGCTGTTCCGAAACGGTCGGAGCGGGGCAGCCCCCCGGAGGCTTGAGGATGGCGGGCGGGGTCGGAAGTCCTGCCGACCCGGGTTCGGGGCTCGAGATCGAACAGTGGCAGGCCCATCGCCCGGGCGGAGATGGCCATCCGCCGGTCCCAGGTCGCGAATCGGGCGGGGCTGACCGTTGCGATGAAGGCGATCCAGCGTCGCGAGGTGGAGCGCCAGAGCAGTGGCGATCTGCTGCGAGCCAGGGCCGGAGGCCAGGGGCGTCGGAATGTCCCGGGGTTCTCGCGCCTCGTCGCGCGGGCCGGAGTGAAGGCCCCGTGCACACCCCGGTCCCGCGGACAGCTCCGCGGAAAGGGCCGATTGACAGCGAGACCGGCCGGGCGAACACTTGAAGACCTGCCACCATGAAGTCGCTCCTCTCCGTCGCTCCTTCCGCCGCCCTTCTGCTGTTGCTCCTCCCCGCCTGCGGGAGTGGAGGCGGAACTCGGGACTCCGACGAGCCGGAGGCGGTCGCCCCGGATCAGCCGCCGGTGTTCCGGGTGGATCCGACATGGCCGCCGGAGTTGCCGAACGACTGGATCCTCGGGTCCATCACCTCGGTCTTCGTGGACCGGAACGACCACGTCTGGATCACGCACCTTCCCGAGACCCTCACCCCGGAGGAGGCCGCCGCGGTCCAGGATCCGCCGATCGCGACGTGCTGCGTTCCGGCGCCGACGGTGTTCGAGCTCGACCCGACCGGCGAGCTGGTCCAGGCCTGGGAGGATCCGGACCCGATGGACATCGCGATCTATCCGCGGAATCCCCACGGTCTGTTCGTGGACCACGACGACCACGTGTGGATCGGCACCTTCCGCCACCACCGGGTCATGAAGTTCACCCGGTCCGGCGAGCATCTGATGACGATCGGGACCTACGACGAGATCGGCGGCAGCGACCATCGGGAGCTGCTCGGCGGCCCCGCCGGGATGTGGGTCCATGCCGAGACGAACGAGCTGTTCATCGCCGATGGCTACGGCAACCGGCGGGTCGTCGTCTTCGACGCCGATTCCGGCGCCTACCTCCGTCACTGGGGGGCCTACGGGGAGCCCCCGGACGACGAGGCCGCGTACGACTATGCCGGCCGCGACGAATCGAGTCCGCCGCCAGGTCAGTTCTCCACGGTGCACGGACTCCGGGGGGCCGACGACGGGCTCCTCTATGTGGCGGATCGCCGGGGCAATCGCATCCAGGTGTTCGAGCTCGACGGGACGTTCGTGACCGAGCGGACCATCGCGCCCCGGACGCGCGCCTCCGGTTCCGCCTTCGTGGTGGCGTTCTCCCCCGATCCGGAGCAGCGCTGGCTCTACCTGGCGGACGGCACGAACCACAAGGTGTGGGTGCTGCGGCGGGAGGATCTCGAGGTCGTGGGCGAGTTCGGGCGCGGTGGCCGCCAGCTCGGGCAGTTCCTGCGCCCCCACGGCATGGATGTGGATTCGAAGGGTGCGATCTACGTGGGCGAGGCCTCCACCGGCCGCCGCGTCCAGCGCTTCCTCCCCGGGCCCTGAGTCGGCCGGTCGGCCAGGGCGGGCCGGTCTGGTAGATTCGCGCGGAATCCGCCCCAGAGGATCTGAAACCGAAGGAGATCGCGATGAATCACCGCGTCTGTCTCAAGGTCAACGGCGAGGCCCGCGACGTCGAGGTCGAGCCCCGCCTGCTGCTGTGCCACCTGCTCCGCGACGAGCTGGGTCTGACCGGCGCGAACATCGGCTGCGACACCTCGCAGTGCGGCTCCTGCACGGTCCTCATGGACGGCAAGGCGGTCAAGTCGTGCACTCTGCTCGCGGTGCAGGCCGACGGGTGCGATGTCACCACGATCGAGGGACTGGCCGGCGAGAACGGACTCCATCCGATCCAGCAGGCGTTCTGGGACAACCACGGCCTGCAATGCGGGTTCTGCACTCCGGGCATGATCCTGACGGCGGTGGAGATCCTCGATCGGAACCCGTGCGCCTCGGATGCGGAGGTGCGGCACGGGCTCGAAGGGAATCTGTGCCGGTGCACCGGCTACGAGAACATCGTGAAGTCCATCGTGGCGGCGGGCGCCCGCGAGAGCGCCTGACGCGGGCGGGCGACGGATCCGGAAGCGATCGGCAACAGGAGGAGAGAGATGGGCCGTTACGTTGGACACTCGGTGAAGCGGCGGGAGGATCCCCGTTTCATCCAGGGCAAGGGCCGCTACGTCGCGAATCTCGAACTCCACGGGATGGCGCACGTCGCGGTGAAGCGCAGCCCCTACCCGCACGCGCGGGTCGTCGGGGTGGACAGCTCGGCTGCTGCCGCCATGGACGGCGTGATCGCGGTGTTCACCGGCAGGGATTTCGCCGACGGCGGTTGCGGGGCGCTGCCCTGCGGCTGGCTCGTGCCGGACACGAAGGTTCCGGAGCGCCCGGTCGTCGTCACCGACCGGGTGATGCACGTCGGGGACTCGGTCGCGGTCGTGGTGGCCGAGGATCCCTACACCGCCAGCGATGCGGTGGAGGCCATCGAGGTCGAGTACGAGTCGCTCCCCTCGGTCGTGGACGCTCGCGGGACCACGGATGCCGATGCGCCGCAGCTCCACGACGGGATCGAAGGCAACGTCTCCTACTACTGGAAGCTCGGGGACTCGGAGGCCTGCAAGCAGGCGTTCGCCGAGGCGGACGAAACCGTCGAGCTGGAGCTGGTGAACCAGCGGCTCATCCCGACGGCGATGGAGCCCCGCGCCGCCGCCGCCTCCTGGGACGCCGCCTCCGAAGAGATGACGGTCTGGACGACCAGCCAGAACCCGCACCCGATCCGGCTGCTGCTCTCCGCGTTCACCCTCGGGATCCCGGAGAGCAAGCTGCGGGTGATCTCGCCGGATGTGGGCGGCGGCTTCGGGAGCAAGATCTTCCACTACCCCGAGGAAGTGATCGTCCCGTGGGTGGCGCGCCAGATCGGTCGGCCGGCGAAGTGGGTCGCGACGCGCACGGAGAGCCAGATGACGGACTCCCACGGACGGGACCATGTCACCGTGGCGCGGCTCGCGATGAAGTCCGACGGGACCTTCACCGGTCTCGATGTCGAGACCTGGGCGAACCAGGGGGCCTACCTCTCGACCTTCGCGCCCCTCATCCCGACGGCGCTCTACATCACCCTGCTGGCGGGGAACTACCGCACGAAGGGCGTCTTCGGACGGGTCCACGGAACCCTCACGAACACGGTGCCGGTGGACGCCTACCGGGGCGCCGGACGGCCCGAGGCGGCCTATCTGGTCGAACGGCTGGTGGACCTCGCCGCCGACCGGCTCGGGCGCGATCCGCTGGATCTGCGGAAGCAGAACGCGATCCGCAAGGAGGAATTCCCCTACCAGACCCCGGTCGCCTTCCTCTACGACAGCGGCGACTACGACCGCCTCATGTCCACGGCGGCGGCCAACGCCGACTACGACGGGATGCGCAGGGCGCAGGAGGAGGCCCGCGAGGAGGGCAGGCTCCGCGGCGTCGGCGTCGTCTGCTGCATCGAGGCGAGCGGTCCGGCGCCCTCGGCGGTCGCCGGTTCGCTCGGCTCCGCGGTCGGTTTCTGGGAGAGCGGCGAAGTGCGGGTCCACCCGACCGGGCAGATCAGCGTCTTCACCGGATCCCACACCCACGGCCAGGGGCACGAGACGACCCTCGCCCAGGTCGTCGCCGACGAGCTCGGCGTCCCGCTCGAGAGCGTCGAGGTCGTCCACGGAGACACCGGCCGGATCAACTTCGGCATGGGGACCTACGGCAGCCGGAGCGCCTGCGTGGGCGGCTCGGCCCTGGTGCGGAGCGCCGAGAAGGTCCGCGCCAAGGTCGTGAAGATCGGCGCCCACCTGCTCGAAGCCGCCGAGGAGGACGTGGTGTACGACCGCGACGCCGGGCGCGTCCACGTGAAGGGCTCGCCGGACCGCGCGAAGGCATTCGGGGAGATCGCCTTCGCCGCGTACACCGCGCACAACCTCCCCGAGGGCGTGGAGCCGGGGCTCGACTTCGTGAGCTTCTACGACCCGGAGAACTTCACTTTCCCGGCGAGTTCGCACATCTGCGAGGTCGAGGTCTGTCCCGAGACCTGGCAGGTCCGGATCCTCCGCTACGTGGCGGTGGACGACGTGGGCAAGGTGATCAACCCCATGATCGTCGAAGGCCAGATCCAGGGCGGCGTCGTCCAGGGCGTGGGACAGGCGCTCACGGAAACAGCGGGCTACGCCGAGGACGGCAGTTTCCTCACCGGGACGATGCTCGAGTACGCGGTGCCGCGCGCCGACCTCCTCCCCGGGATCGAGGTGGACCGGATCGAGACCCCGTCGCCGCACAACCCGCTCGGGGTGAAGGGCGCGGGCGAGATGGGGACGATCGCCGCCACGCCGGCGGTGGCGAACGCCGTGCTCGACGCGCTGCGTCCCCTCGGCGTGAAGCACGTCGAGCTGCCGCTCACTCCGGAGCGCATCTGGCGCGCCGTCCGCGACGCACAGTCGGCGGCTGCCTGAGCCTCGCCGGAGACCAAGGAGAACGCGATGTATCCCAGCCGATTCGACTACCACCGCGCCGCCTCCATCGAGGAAGCGGTCCAGCTCCTCGGCAGCGTCGAAGGCGCCAAGCTGGTGTCCGGGGGGCACAGCCTGATCCCGGCGATGAAACTGCGAGTCGCCCAGCCGACGGCGCTCGTGGACATCGGCCGGATCGAAGGTCTCTCGGGCATCTCCTCCGACGAGGACGGGCTCGCCATCGGGGCGCTGACGACCCACGCCGAGGTCGCGGCGTCGGCCGCCGTGAAGTCCGCCTGCCCGGGACTCGCGGAAGCGGCGGCCGCCATCGGGGACATCCAGGTGCGGAACCGGGGGACGATCGGGGGCAGCCTCGCCCACAACGATCCCGGCGCCGACTACCCCGGCGCCATGCTGGCCTTCGGGGCCGAGATCACGGCCGTCGGCAGCAACGGCGAGCGGACGATCGCTGCGTCGGACCTCTTCGTGGACATGTTCACGACCTGTCTCGACGAGACCGAGGTCATCACCGGCGTCCGGATCCCCGCGGCTCGCGGCACGGCCTACCTGAAGCACCGCCACCCCGCCTCCAGCTACGCCGTCGTCGGCGTCGCGGCAAGGGTCGCGACCGAGGGCGGGGACGTGAGCGAATGCGCGGTGGGCGTGAACGGCGTCACCGGGTGCGCAGTCCTCGCCGGGCCGGTCTCGGAGTCGCTCTGCGGCCGTCCGGCGAACCAGGACCGCATCCGGACGGCGGCGGGGCGGGTCGGCGAGAGCCTCGACGGCGCGGTCGGCGACCTCTACGCCTCGGCCGAATTCCGGGTCCATCTCGCCGAGGTCCACGCGCGGCGGGCGCTCGCCGCCGCGGCCAGCCGCGCGGGGTGACGGCGGGCAGCATGGAGCGCCGGTCTCCGAACCGGCACACTCGCCGTTCTGGAGGCGGGGTTCCGCCCGGCTCCGTCGCCGAGCTGGGGGAGGCGCTGGCCGGGCGGGGCTATATCGCGGACTCGGGCCTCGCCACCGCGCTCTACCTGGCGCTCCGGCTGGAGCGACCGCTCTTCCTCGAGGGCGAGGCCGGCGTCGGCAAGACCGAGCTCGCCAAGACGACCGCGGCGATCCTCGGCGTTCCGCTGATCCGGCTCCAGTGCTACGAGGGCATCGACATCGCCCAGGCCGCCTACGAGTGGAACTACGCGCGGCAGATGCTCGCCATCCGGATGGCGGAGAGCCGGGGCGCGTCGCTCGCCGAGGCCGACCTCTTCGCCCCGGATTTCCTGCTGCGGCGACCGCTGCTGACCGCGGTCGAGACCTCGCATCCCGGCTCGCGGCCCGTCCTGCTCCTCGACGAGGTGGACCGCAGCGACGAGGAGTTCGAGGCCTACCTGCTCGAAGTCCTCTCCGACTTCCAGATCACGATTCCCGAAGTCGGGCCGATCCGGGCGGAGGCCCCGCCGGTCGTGATCCTCACCTCGAACCGCACCCGCGAGGTCCACGACGCCCTGAAGCGCCGATGCCTCTACCACTGGATCCCGTACCCCGACTACGAGCGCGAACTCGAAATCGTCCGCGAGCGGGTGCCGCAGGCGGCCGCCCGGCTCGCCGCCGAGGCCACCCGCTTCGCGCAGGAGCTGCGCGAAATGGACCTGTTCAAGCGCCCCGGCGTTTCGGAGACGCTGGACTGGACCACGGCGCTCGCCGCGCTGGGGCGGACGGCGCTCGACGAGAAGGTGGTGGACCGCACTCTCGGCGCGCTGCTCAAGTACCGGGACGACCTCGACACGGTGCGGGGGGAGCGGGCGGGGGCGATCCTCGTTCGGGTCACGGCCACTCCCGCGTGAGCGCGAGGGCGGCGTCGCTTCCGCCGCTGCTGGTCAACCTCACGCTCTTCGGTCGCCTGCTCCGCGGGCTGGACCTTCCGGTGTCCCATGCCCGGATGCTGGATCTCGCCGAGGCTCTGACCCTGGTGGATCGGTTTCGCCGGGAGGAGTTCCACGGCGCGGCGCGGGCGCTGCTCGTCCACCGCCGCGGGGATCTCGAGCTGTTCGACGCCGCCTTCGCGATGTTCTGGGAGACGCCCCCGGAGCGCTGGTCGCGCGCTCGGCTGCCGGGGATGACGCTGCGGCGGAAGATCCCCGCGCTCACCCCGGCGACGTTCCGGCCGCTTTCCGGGTCGCGAGGGGAGGAGCGCGGGGACGGCCCGCCCCGGCCCTACGCCCAGCGGGTCTGGAGCGACCGGGAGGCGCTGGCGCGGCGCGACTTCTCGGACCTCGACGAGGAGGAGCTCGCCGAGGTCCGCCGGCTCATCCGCGAGGCCGGGTGGGAGGCGGCGCGCCGCCGGGTGGTCCGCTACCGACCCGGAGGCCGCCGTTCGCTCGACTTCCGCCGGACGCTGCGGCGGAGTCTGCGCTCGGGGGGCGAGTGGCTGCGGCTGGAACGGCGTCGCCGCCGGGAGAAGCCGCGGCCGATCATCGTGCTCGCCGATGTCAGCGGCTCCATGGAGCAGACCGCCCGCGTGCTGCTCCACTTCCTCTACGGACTGTCCCACGGCGCGCCGGGCCGGGTGGAGGCGTTCGTGTTCGCGACCCGCCTCACCCGCCTCACCCGCAAGCTGGCGGACCGGCGGGTGGACCGGGCGCTCGCGGAGGCGTCGGAGGCGGTTCGGGACTGGTCCGGCGGGACCCGCATCGGGGACGCGCTGCGACGGTTCAACCGGGAGTGGTCCCGCCGGCTCCCGACCTCCTCCGCGGTCGTCCTGCTGGTCAGCGACGGCTGGGATCGCGGCGATCCGGGGCTCGTGGCGGCCGAGATGGAGCGGCTGCGGGGCCTCGCCTGGCGGATCGTCTGGCTGAACCCGCTGCTCGCCGATCCCGGCTACGAGCCGCTGACCCGCGGCATGACGGCGGCCCTTCCGTTCGTCCATGACTTCCTGCCGGTGAACAACCTGGTCAGCGTCCGCGCGCTCGCCGATCACCTGCGCTGTCTGGACCCGGTTCGAAGCCGCCCCGGCAATCGTCTTCCGGGTCCGGAACGCGCCGCAGCCTCGACCGTCGCGCCAGGCTAGGGGCATGATTCGGGAAGTCACAACGGGCGCCGCGGTCAGGCAACTGGCCAGACTCATGGATCAGGTGACCGACACCCGCGAGCCCGTCATGATCCGGCGGCCCGGCAAGGAACCCGTCGCCCTCATCGCCGCTCGGGAACTCAGATCCCTGACCGAGACGGACTATCTGCTCCGCTCGCCCAGGAATGCCGAAAGGTTGCGCCAGGCCATGGCCCGAGCCGATGCCGGGGAGGGAGTCGTCATGACCGTCGAGGAGCTCCGCGAACGCTTCGGCCTGACGGAGTGATCCGTCCGACATCCCGGGAAGCCGTCTTCGATCCTGGTTGCCTTGCGGATCTGACGTTCCGGATCCGGACGGACCGGAAGCGCGCGCTCCGCGTCGTTCGGCTCGTCGCCGCCGAGATGGAGCGGCCCCAGCCTCTCGTCTGGCTCATCTTCGACAGTTTGAATTTGCAACTCGTTGTGGTGTAAAGAGTTACGACACGCCACAGACAGCTATGGCACTACACCGCGAGTGGAGGTCGAGGGCAGGCTTCGCGCTGTCTCAGGCTGCCGTGACCTCGAT
>JAJEAO010000078.1 GCA_022822745.1 Acidobacteriota bacterium | reverse complement strand
TCCGAACCTCTCCCCCCTCCAACCGGGCGGGTCGGGCGGGGGCGGAAAGGCGGTAACGGGTCGTAGAATTCGGTGATGAAACATGCTCACAAGGTGGCCTGGATCCTGTTCGCGGTGCTGGCCGCCATGACGATCCTGTTTTCGCTGCTGTCCATGGCGGCGGCCTACGGGAATCCGGGCAATGACATGATCGCGGCCCGATACACGCCGATCGAGGTGGCGAACGGCGACGAGGATCTCGCCGCCGCACTCTCGGCCCGGAGGGGAACAGCGGCCGCCTACGGGCTCGGCTACGGCCTGCTGCTGCTGGGAATGACGCTCGCCTACCGGCGGGAGCGCCGGTTCCTCGGGTGGATCGTGGCCGCAGGTCTGGTGAACGCCGTCGTCATCCTGCTGCGGGTGCCGGCGCTCGGCGTCCACTACGGGCTCTTCGCCGGGACAGCGCCGCTCGCACTCGTCGTGATCGCCGCCGCGCTCGGCTGCGCGGACCGCCGTTCGACCGCCGGATAACGGCGGCGGCTCGAAGCGAGTCGAAGAACTGCCGCTACAGGCGCGTCATCTCCTCGAGGAGCGGCCAGAAGCGAAGCTGCTCGACGGCGTGGCTGCGGTAGATGCCGAGGCCATCCACTCCCGCGGCCCGGCTGGCGCGGGCTGCCTCCATCATGGCGTCCGCGGTCTGCAGGCTGCCCGGGTGATAGCAGGAGAACTCGGCGATGACCGGGACGCGGCCCGCCACCGTGTCCACCATGTGGCGGGCCTGCCGCTCGATGACAGCGATGTCGGTCGTGGAGCGGAACCAGAGGTGCATCTCGTCGGCGAGGCCCTCGTCCACCCACTTCGGCCAGTCCTGCATCCGGGGGCGGTAGCCCTCGGCGTCGCGGTTGATCACGGTGATCGTGAATACAGCGTCCGGCCGGACGGCCTTCACCGCGGCGCGGATCTCCCGCACCATGTCGGTCCAGCAGTCGGCGCGGAAGCCGACCCACTCGGGGTCGTCGTTCGGGATGGAGAACGGATCCCGGCCGGTGGCCTCGCGGAAAGCGCCCGCGATCGAGTCCTCGTAGCCGTCCGTCGTGACCCCGTTCTCGTCCTCGTTGATCGAGACGAACTCCGCCTGGATGCCGCGGCCACCGCTCGAGGCGAGCAGCTCGGCGAAGACGCGGGCTTCCTCGGCGCGGCCCTCGGGGAGTCCGGGACTCAGGAACACCCGCTCCCAGGGCTGCATCTCGTCCGAGAGCGTCCGGTTCCGGTGGCGGTGCCCGGGGTGCTCGCGGAGGAAGTCGCTGAGGCTCTCGATGCGCTGCGGGTGACTCCAGATCGGGCGGTGAGCGTCGAGGGTGGTCCGACCCGCCTCGGTGCCGAACCGCGGAACCATGAAGTTGGACGACCACGCCGGGTACATGCGGATGCCCCCGTGCGAGGCGACCGCCTTGTAGGGGTGCACCTCGACCCCGGCCTCCCGGCCGGCGGCGACGAGCTCCGCGGAAGCCCCGGGAGCGAAGACGCGCGACACGCCGTGGTCCCGGCACTTCGCGATGTAGGCCTCGACTTCCGTCTCCCCGTTCGCGCTGACGAACAGCTCGCCGAGACCGAGATCCTGACCCCACAGCGCGACCCCGGAGGATGGCCCCGCGCCGTCGGGAGGCGCCGCTGCGGGAGCATCCGCCGGCTGCGGATTGCCGCAGGCGGCGGCCGCCGGGGCGGCGGCGAGGACGCCCTTCAGGAAGGCCCGTCGGGCCAGGGTCGAGTCGGCGCTCATCCCGAGACTCCGTTCCGCGCCGCGTCCTCGATCGCGGCCGCGAAGAGATCCACTTCCTCGAGGGTGGTGAAGACGCTCGGCGACACGCGGATGCAGTCGAACTCGCCCCGGACGAAACGGGGCCGCACGTGGACCCGGTACTTCCGCTCGAGGAAGTCGGTCAGATCCCCCGAATCCACCCCTTCGATCCGCATCGCGCCGATCCCGCACGCCTGGCGGATATCGGGCGGGTTCAGAACCTGGACGCCGGGAAGTTCCTTCACGGCTTCGGCCCAGCGACGACGCAGGTGGACCAGCCGCTCCGCCTTCCGCTCGGGCCCGAGGCCGTCGTGGAACGTGAGCGCCTCGGTGATCGGGCCGCGAACGGCAATCGGGTTCGTGCCGATCTGTTCGAACTTGCGGATGTCGTCGTCCTGGCTCGCGGGAGCGCTCATGAGCGGCCACACGCCCGGGATCTTCTCCTTGCGCACGTAGAGGAAGCCGGTCCCGACCGGGGCGAAGAGCCACTTGTGCAGGCTCGTCCCGTAGTAGTCGCAGTCGAGTTCGTCCCGGGTGAACGGGAAGTGGGCGAAGCCGTGGGCCCCGTCCACGAGCGTCTCCACGCCGTGACGGCGCGCCATGCGGCAGATCTCGCCCACCGGGAAGATCTGCCCGGTCGTGAAGGTCGTGTGGCAGATGAGGAGCAGCTTCGTCCGCGGCGTGATGGCGCGTTCGAGGATGTGGGTGAGTTCGGAGAGATCCTCGGGAGGCGTCGGGTAGGGGACGGTGCGGAGCACGATGCCGTCGCGCCGCTCGCGCTGGCGGAAGGTCATGAGCATTCGCGGGTAGTCCTGGGTCGTCGTCAGAACCTCGTCGCCGGGCTGGAGCGGGATTCCGAACTGGACGATCTCCATCGCCTCGCTGGCGTTGCGGGTGAAGGCGATCTCGTCCGTCCCGCACCCGAAGGCGTCCGCGAGCCGGCGGCGCGCCACCTCCACCCGGGGTCCGAGCAGTTCGTCCACGTAGAGCGAGGGGCCCATGTTCGTGATGTCCCAGTACTGCTGCATCGCCCGCTGGACCGAGGCGGGCGCGGGACTCACGCTCCCCGAGTTCAGGTTGATGTGGTTCCGATCAATCGTGAACGCCTCCCGGACCCGGAACCAGAAGTCCTCGTCCCGGGCCGCGTCCTGCGCGGCGGCGCCGCCGAGCCGCGCGACGGCCCGTTCGATCCGCGCCTCGGCGTTCGCCCCCAGCGCGGTCAGGGCGCCGCCGGCAGCCCCCAGGAAAGCTCTCCTGCGCATTCCGCCTCCTCTCCGCCCGCCAGGCGGACTTCCGACCCTACACCGGAAGGGCGATGCGGCTTCGCGCAGCCGGGTCGAAGCGGACCCGGCAGACCTTCCGCCGGGGCGGCTCGACCCGGAACTCCACTTCCCCGGAGACGCCGGCGGCATGCAGAACCTGGCGCGGAATACGAAGCCCGCGCGAAGTCACGGCGCCGACGGTTCTCTGTGGAGGAGGCTCCTGCTTTCGGAAGCTCCGACGCTGCGAATCGAGCGGCGCGCCCGTCCCGGGCCGCCCGGGTCACATCCCCCAGACGGTGATCGGACCGGCCGGCCCCGCCTCGTCCCGGCGGAACAGCTTCGCGCCCCAGGTCCGTCCCGGGTTCCGGTCGAAGACGACCAGGTGACCCTCGCGGGCGCCGCAGCGGTCCATGTACTCCCCGGTCTGAACGAGCCCGGCCGAAATCGTGCGGTCGAGGCCGCCATGGCGAATCTTGCACTCGACGACGGCCCGATCCACGACGTCACCCCGCGGCCAGAGGATGAGCAGATCCGTCCGGCCGCGGCCGAGCCCGTACTCCCGCTCGATGCGGCCGCCGCCGTTCACGATCCGCTGCAGGAACGCCTGGAGAAGAAGCTGCGGACCTGCCTCCCGGTAGCGGAACCGCTCGACCCAGTGCTCCGAGTGCTCGCGGAAGAACTGCTGGAACGCCTCCAGGAGCCTCGCGACCTCCAGACGCCCGGACTCCGGGTCCACATACCAGGCGGTCTCCTCGATCAGATCGTCCTCCACGACCGCCGTCAGGGCGCGCGGGATGACCTCGGCGTAGATCGGATTCGCCACCCGCGGATTCCCTTCTTGCGCCACGAGTCCCAGATCACGGACATAGTCCAGGTCGGCCGCGTCATAGCGCCGGTGGTCGGCGCCCGTGAGCAGGGGCTCGATGACCCGCCGCACCCGGTCCTCGGCCAGCTTGTGCGCGAGCTGGTCGAGGTGCGCCGCCCGACTCAGGATCAGCCGCTCGCGCGCATCCCGGATCGCCGCAAGCGGGATCTCCCGGCTGCGGTCCCGACCGGCCCGGTCCTCGAAACACGCCTCGGCGGCGAGGGCGTTGACGAGCCACGGCTGACCCTGCGTCTGCTCCCAGACCGCATCCCGCGCCCGCGTCGAGAACGCCTGCCCGGTCTCCTCGGTGTGCTGGGCGAGCAGCGACCGGACCTCGCTCTCCCGGAAATCCCCGAGACGGAGGTGTCTCGCCGCGATGTTGAAGGCGCTCCCGCCGCTGATCTGCGCCCCGGGAGCCTCCGACTCCATCCGATAGTCGCGAACATCCCGGACGCCGCAGAGAATGACGGTCTGCGGGAACCGGCGGGGCCGATGCGGATAGCCGGCGCGCAACTGCCGCAGGACCGAAACCAGGGTGTCCCCGATCAGGGAATCCACCTCGTCCACGAGCACGACCAGCGGCGCGGGGGCATCCCGCGCCCACCGGCTCAGCACTTCGCGAAGCGCTCCGCCTGGACCGCGGCGTTCGAGCGCCTCGGGCCAGATCCGGTCCACCAGCGGATCGCCCAGGGTCTCGGCGGCCTCGGAGCCCAGTTCGCCCAGGATCTCGCGCATCGCGGAACGGCGATCCTCCCGCGACGGCTGCGCCACTTCCACGTTCACATAGACCGCCCGGTACTCCCCGACCGAGCCGCCGTTCAGCAGATCCCGAAAGGCGAAGAGCGCCGAGGTCTTCCCGGTCTGCCGAGGCGCGTGCAGGGTGAAGAACCGCTTCGTCCGGACCAGGCGGAGCAGCTCCTCGAGATCCAGCCGGTCGAGGGGCGGGACGTGGTAGTGGTCGGCGGGGACGATCGGTCCCGACGTGTTGAAGAACCGCACTCGATACGCAGTATCGCACTCGCAGCGACTCCGGGGTCCGAGGAGCGGCCCCGTCAGAAGCGGAGGCGAATGCCGACTGTCGGGATGCGGGGGAACCCGGGCTCCGGATCGTCGGTCACGACCGGCCGGCCACCGTCCGGGGCCGGCCCCACCTCCTGCGCCATCCGGACGCTGTTCTCGCGCCCGGTCACGTTGAGCACTTCGGCGTAGGCCGACCAGCGCCCTCCGGGGCCCCCGTGACGGTAGGTGAAACGGAGATCCAGGCGGGCGTAGGTCGGGAGCCGGGCGGCGTTGAGGTTGTCGAGACCGCCGAGGTCCACGGTGTAGAGCGGCCGGCCGCGTCCGTCCCGGCTCGGGATGAGACGGCCGGAAGGGGTCTCGGTGGCCTCGACCCGGACGCCCACCGCCGGCGTGTAGGGGAATCCGCTGGCGATCCGCCCGGTGCCCGCGAGGGTGAACCGCTCCGAGAGCCGGTACACGCCGACCAGGTTCAGCGCCTGGGGGCGGTCGTAGTCGAAGGGGAACTTCACCCCCCACGCCTCGCGCTCGGCCCGGCCGAGCGACCACGAGGCCCAGCCCACCAGGCGCGACGCCGGATCGTTCCGCTCGAGGTAGATGTCCACGCCGCGGGCGACGCCGCGGCTTCCGTTCTCCGGCGTGATCGTGATCTGCGCGGCGCCGGGCACCGAGTCGGCGAACTCGACGGGGAAGTCGTAGCGGGCCACCCGGCGCGCCGTCTCCGCAGGCGTCTCCAGTCGCCCCGAGAGCAGGTCGTCGTAGCGCTTCCAGTAGCCCTCCACGCGCAGGTTGGCGGCGGTTCCGAGCGACTTCTCGAGGCCGACGACGGCGTGGAGCGCGCGTTCGTGCGCGAGCTGATCCACCGCATTCAGGTCCAGCAGCGTGTCCGAGGCGAGCAGCTTCTCCCAGCCCGGACTCTGCGTGTAGAGCCCGCCGGCGGCGCGGGCGCGAACGCCCCCGCCCAGCTCCCAGCTCGCCGCGAACCGGGGGGACAGCGTGCTTCGCCCGTTCACCGTGCTCCACTCCAGCCGCAGACCGGGCTCGATCGAGAAGCGCTCGCTGATGCGGAGGGTGTCCTGGACCCAGGCGCCGCCGCGGAGCCCGTCGAGTTCCGAGTCGAGGAAATCCGGCAGCGCCGAGCCGCCCCGGATGCTGGTCGGGTTCGCCTCGCTGGTGTTGCGGATGCCGGCGATCACCTGGTCGAGCGAGGATCGCAGGCGGTGGAGCTCGACCCCGACGCCCAGAAAGTGCCGACGGCCCGCCTCGAGCCCGAGCTCCTGCCGGAACGAGAAGTCCCGAACCGCCAGCTCGCGACGAAACGCGAGCTGCTCGAGCGGTCCCTCGATCTCGTCCCGCGCCCCCTCCGCGACGCGGCTGCCGGTCCGCAGTTCGGCGTCGAAGTCGAGGTTCTCGACGTTGCGGTACCAGGCGAGGATCGTCGTGGAAGTCGCCCGGTCCGAGATGACCGCGTCGAGGCGCGCCGAGAGGAGGTCGTTCGCGGTGTCCCCATCGAAGGCGACCCGCTCGTCCCCCTCGTCCTCGTCCTCGAAGGAGAAATCGGTGTCTTCGCGGCCCTGGAGCCCGGTCAGCGTGAACCGGTGGCCGGGCCCCCACGACCAGTCGCCGCGGAGCTGGACGTCGGCGAAGGAGGGGAAGTCCTGATCGAAGATCCGTCCCACGACGACGTCGTAGTAGGTGCGGCGGGCGCTCAGCAGCCAAGCCCCCTGCCCCGGCAGCGGCCCCTCCCCGACCACGTTGCCGTCGGTGACGCTCAGCGAGGCGGTGGCGCCGAAGTCCCGGCGGCCGCTCCGGTTGTTCACGATGAGGAGCGACGAGAGGCGGTCTCCGTAGGCCGCGCCGAAGCCGCCAGCCGAGAGCGAAAAATCGGCGACCGTCTCCGGATGGAAGGCGCTGACCAGCCCGAACAGGCGGTAGGGGTTGTGGACCTCCACGCCGTCCATCAGCGTGAGGTTCTGGTCGGGGCCGCCGCCGCGGACCGAGAGGAAACTGCCGAAGTCGGAAGTCTGCGCCACGCCGGGCAGCGTCCCGAGGGCGCGGAAGATGTTGTCCACCGACCCGGCGGTCTCGAGCACCTCCCGCGGCTCCACCCGGACGGCCGCCGGCCGGTCGAGCTCGGGTGTTTCGGCCACGACCTCGACCGTCTCGGTGATGCGCTGCGCCACGAGCCGGATTTCGACCGGCCCGGCGTCGGGCGCCGCGACCGTGATCTCGAAGTAGCCCTCGGCGGCGACGGCGAGAACGCCGGCCGAGGCCGGCGCCTCGATGACGAAACGACCGTCGGGCCCGGAGGACGCCGTGCTCCCGCCGGCGGAAACGGTGGCGCCGGCGATCGGCTCCCCGGTTGCCTGGTCGAGGATCCGCCCCCGGATCTCGCGGACGACGGGAGTCTCCTCGGGCGACCCGACCGGCGCCTGCCGGCCGGCGCTCGCCGACCCGGCGACCGATGAGGCGACGAGGAACATCGCGGTGAACCGGACCATCCGGTGGCGAGCGCGGGGCCGGGGGATCGCGGCGAACATCGGGGAGATCCCCGGGAGCGGGATCAGGTGGGAGGCGAGGCGGCCGCCGCGGCCGGGGGTTTCTTCAGGAACGCGGGCACGGGCCGCAGGTTCCGGACGAGGCCGAACCAGGACATCACGACCAACGCGTACCAGGTCGGGTCGAACTCCCACCAGAAGAACCCCTGGCGGGCCGCGACCGGGTAGCGGTGGTGGTTGTTGTGCCAGCCCTCGCCGACCGTGACGATCGCCAGGAACAGGCTGTTGCGGCTGTCGTCCCGGGTCTCGTAGCGACGCCGCCCTATGCGGTGCGCCAGCGAGTTGATGAAGCTGGTGCCGTGAAGCAGCGCAACGGTCGAGATGAAGAACCCCCACACCAGCATCTGCGGTCCGGTCGTTCCGGGCAGCCATGCGCCGAGCAGGTAGAGCGATCCGGCGAGCGCGGCGGGAACCACCGTGTCGAAGCGGTCCAGCCAGCGCAGCTCCGGATAGCGCGCCAGATCGGGAACGACATCGAGCCGGGTGGGGAAGTTCGCCGGGGCGGTGATCCAGCCAATCTGGCTCCACCAGAACCCGTGCTGCCGCGGCGAGTGCACATCATCCGGTTCGTCCGATCGGCGATGGTGCAGCCGGTGGTGGGCCGCCCACCAGAGCGGACCCCGCTGGACCGCGCTGGCCCCGAGCACGGCGAAGACGAACTGCATCGGCCGCGAGGTCTCGTAGGCTCGGTGCGAGAAGAGGCGGTGGTAGAACGCCGTGATCGCGAAGGCGCGGAAGAAGTAGAGCGCCACCGCCACGGCCACTGCAATCGGGCTCCATCCCACCCAGATGGGGCCGAGACAGAGAACGTGGAGGATGATGAACGGGGTGACGCGCCCCCAATCCACCCGCATCGCCCGATCCCCGGATGGCGGGCTGTAGCTCCAACTGTCCAGCCAGACGACCGGTACCGAGAGCGCGCGGCGGAGGACCGTCATGCCGCACCTCTCGCCGAGGCGCCGGCCGCGAGCAGGATGCCCCGCGCGAAGGCGTGGAGTTCGCTCATGGACCGGCCAGCGTGGAGCGCCGCGGCGGGAGGCAGGTCGAGTCGTTCCAGCGCCGCGCCGCCCACGATCAGCACCGCCCCGAGACGGCGCACCTCCTCGGCGAGCCGGAGGGTCTGGCGACGAAGGAGACGCGGATTCGGCGCCGCGGTGATGCTGAGCCAGACGAGCTTCGGTCGGAGCGATGCCGCCCCGAGGGCGATCGTCTCCAGAGGCGTTCCGGGGCCGAGACTCACGGCCTGCATCCCGGAGTCTTCCACCGTTGCGGCGGCAGCGAGCGAGGGCAGCACATAGGGATCTCCCGAGGGCGCTCCCCCGAGCGCGACCGGGGCATCCGGCGCAGGCGCGAGCAGCGCGCGAACGCGAATCATCCCCGATATCGCGATTTCCGTCGCGCGGTGCTCTTCGAAGACGCCCGCCGGGTGTTCCCGCCACCGCCTGCCCGCGCGCGCCATCGCCCGGCGAAGCGGTCCATCGGCGATCTCCGCAGCGCTCGAACCGGTGAGGAAGAGCGTCTCGAGCAGTCCGCGCGCCTCAGCGGCCCGACCGGCGAGCAGATGGGCGCCGAGCGTCTGACCGGCGTCATCGGGCGACGCCGACGCGACGAGACCGAGCGCACCCGGCCGGGTCACCGCCCGGCCCGTGGAGCGGATGTAGCGCACGGCCTCCGCCAGCGGGATCCGACGGTGCCCCCCCGCGGTGCGGGCGGCTCTGATCCGACCTCCATCCACCCATCGCTTGACGGAGGAATCACTGACGCCGATCGCATGCGCGAGCTGCGCCGTCGTCAGCCACTCTGGAGCGCTACGCACGATTTGAACGATTATAGATGCGACATCGTGTTGATACATGTCGTATATTCCCGCAGATTCTGCTTCGATCGAATCTCCGGAAAAGTGTCGCGCGAGTGATTTGCACGCTTGACCCTCCGTCTCAGACCGGGACCAGGACAGCACCTGCGTCCCTCGGGATGCCCCGGTGAGTCCGGCGGAGAGGCCAGCGAGGGGCGCGACCGGCCCCGCGCCAGCCGCCGGTCAGTCGGTCGCGGTCATCGGCGCGGGCGTCTCCGGGCTGGTGGCGGCGCGCCTCCTCGCGACGCGCCACCGGGTGACGGTCTTCGAGGCGGGAGCCCGGGTGGGGGGACACACCGTCACGACCGAAGTCGCCGACGCTGCCGGTCCGCTCGCGGTGGACGCCGGCTTCATCGTGTACAACGAGCGGAACTACCCGCACTTCGTCCGGCTGCTCGATCAGCTCGGCGTCGAAAGCCAGCCGAGCACGATGAGCTTCAGCGTCACCTGCGAACGGACCGGCCTCGAATACGCAGGCAGCCACCTCGACGGCCTGTTCGCCTCGCGACGCAACCTGCTGCGTCCGGCCCACTACGGCTTCCTGGTGCAGATCCTGCGCTTCCACCGGGCAGCGAAGCGCGCCCTCCGAAGCGATCTCGACGGCACACTGCGCGACTTCCTCACCGCGCGGAGACTCGGCCAGGATCTCGCCGAGCACTACCTGATCCCGCTGACCGCGTCGATCTGGTCCACCGACCCGAAGCGGATCCTCGACACGCCCGCGCGGTTCGTGCTCGGCTTCCTCGACAATCACCGCCTGCTCGATCTCTCCGGGCGCCCCGTCTGGCGGGTGATCCGGGGCGGGTCGCAGCGGTACGTGGACCGCCTGATCCAGCCGTTCGCCGACCGCATCCGGGCCGGAACGCCGGTCCGGCGGATCCGCCGGCGTCGGGACGGCGTCGAAGTCGCAACGGACTCCGATCGGATGCGCTTCGACCAGGTCGTGGTGGCCACCCACAGCGATCAGGCGCTCCGGATGCTGGCGCCCCCGACGCCGCTCGAAGCGGAGGTCCTCGGCGCGATCCCCTACCAGCCGAATCCCGCCATCCTCCACACCGACGCCTCGGTGCTCCCCCGCCAGCGGCGCGCCTGGGCGAGCTGGAACTACCGGACGCCGCGCGAACCGGGGCGGCCGGTCGCGGTGACCTACGACATGACCCGGCTCCAGAGCCTCCCGACCTCGACGACGTACTGTGTCTCGCTCAACCTGGCGGACCGGGTGGACGAGAGGAGAGTGCTGGCGCGGTTCGACTTCGCCCATCCCCGCTTCACCGAGGCCGCGGTGGCGGCCCAGGCCCGCCGGGCCGAAATCAGCGGCGCGGACCGGATCCACTTCTGCGGCGCCTACTGGGGGCGCGGCTTCCACGAGGACGGCGTCGTGAGCGCGCTCGCGGTGGCGCGGCGCTTCGGCATCGAGGGATGACGCGACCCGCCAGCCACAGCGCGTTCCATGTCGAACGGTTGCGCCACAGCGCGTTCTACGTCGGACGATTGCGCCACCGGCGATTCCTGCCCCGGCCGCATGTCTTCGAGGCCTCCCTCTACCTGACCTGGCTGGACCTCGCGGAACGGGACACCGTCTTCGCCGGACGCTGGCTGTGGTCGGGACGGCGCCGCAACCTGGTCTGGTTCGACCGGCGCGACCACCTGGGCGACCCCGCCACTCCGCTCGATGAAGCCGTCCGGGACCTGGTGGAGGCCCGGACCGGTCGCCGTCCCCGGGGGGCGATCCGGCTGCTCACCCACCTGCGCAGCTTCGGCCACTGCTTCAATCCGCTCAGCCTCTACTACTGTTTCGACCGGGAGGATCGGAACGTCGAGGCCATCGTCGCCGAAGTCCACAACACGCCGTGGGGAGAGCGGCACTGCTACGTGCTCGACGGCGCCGAGGCCGAGACGGGCAGGAGTCGCCATCTCAAGGAGTTCCATGTCTCGCCGTTCCTGCCCATGGACATGGAGTACCGCTGGCGACTGAACCGGCCGGGACCGCGACTCGACGTGTACATCGAGAACCGGCGGGACGGCGCCCGGGTCTTCGACGCGCTGCTGCGCCTCGAGCGGCGCGAGATCACCGGGCGACGCCTCGCGTGGACGCTCGTCCGATTCCCGGCGATGACCGTCTGGGTCGCCGTCCGGATCCACTGGGAGGCTCTCAGGCTTTGGCTCAAGAGAACACCGTTCCATCCGCATCCCGGGCGCTCCTGACCGGCAGCGGCCGGTGGCGGGATCGGCTGGCCCGACGGCTCGTTCTGGCCCGGCTGCGAGCGATCGAATCCGGACGGATCGAAATCGCCGAGGGGGCGACGCGGCGTGTCTTCGGGCGCGTCCCGGGGGATCCTCCGCTCACGGCGCGGCTGACGGTCCACGATCCGGCGTGCTGGACCGCCCTCGCCGTCGGGGGCTCCATCGGCGCCGGGGAAGCGTGGTCGAGCGGCTGGTGGACCTCGGAAGACCCGACCGCGGTGGTCCGCGTCATGGCCCGGAACCGGGAGGCGCTTCGCCGGCTCGACGGGGGCGCCGCCCGACTCGTGACGCCGCTTCGCCGGCTGGCGCACCGGCGCCGCCGGAACACCCCGGCCGGAAGCCGGCGCAACATCGCGGCGCATTACGACACCGGCAACTCGTTCTTCGCCGCCTTCCTCGATCCGGGCCTCACCTACTCGTGCGGCGTGTTCGAGCGGGAGGACGCCTCGCTCGACGAGGCGCAGCAGGCGAAGCTGGAGCTCGTCTGCCGGAAATTGGACCTCTGCCCCCGGGACCGGCTCGTGGAGATCGGAACCGGATGGGGCTCGCTCGCGATCCACGCTGCGCGAACCCGCGGCTGCCGGGTCGTGACCACGACGATCTCGGAGCGGCAGCTCGCCCACGCCCGGCGCGCCGTGGCCGAGGCCGGTCTCGCGGATCGCGTCACCGTGCTCGGCGAGGACTACCGCGCGCTGGCGCTGCGGCTGCCCGGCGGCTTCGACAAGCTGGTCTCCATCGAGATGATCGAAGCCGTCGGACACCGCGGGCTCCCCGACTACCTCACCGCCGTCTCCGGCCTCCTCCGCCCCGGAGGGCTGGCCCTCCTCCAGGCCATCCTGATCCCGGACCAGCGCTACGAGCGCTACCGCCGTTCCGTGGACTTCACCCAGCGCCACATCTTCCCCGGCGGCCTCCTGCCATCGCTGGCGCGGCTCCAGGCCTGCGCGGCGACGGCGTCCGACCTGCGTCTCCTCGACCTCGAAGACCTCACCGCGCACTACCCCCCGACGCTCGCCGCCTGGCGAAGCCGCTTCGAGGCGAACGCCGACCGGATCGCCGGACTCGGGATGTCCCGGTGGGAGCGACGCAAGTGGCGCTTCTACTTCGCCTACTGCGAGGCCGGCTTCCTCGAGCGCGCGATCTCGGTGGCGCAGATCCTCTATGCGAAGCCGGGGTTCCGCGGCCGGGCGCCGCATCGCCGGTGGACGGGGGCAGCGCCATGAGGCAGGTTCTCGAACTCGCGGAGCGCGGGCTGCTTCCCGACGCGCTCCTCCGCTTCGGCGTCCGGCGGCTGGTGCGCCGTCGGCTTCGGGAGATCCGGTCGGCGCCCGAAGAGACGGCGGCGGTGCTGGACGAGCTGGGTTCCGGACCGCTCGCGACCGGGACCGGGGCGGCCAACGCCCAGCACTACGAGGTGCCGCCCGAGTTCTTCGAGCTGGTGCTCGGCCCCTGGCTGAAGTACTCCTGCGGCTACTGGCCCCTGGGGGTGAACTCGCTGCATGAGGCGGAGGTCGCCGCGCTCGAACTCGTCTGCGAGCGCGCGGGGATCGAGGACGGCATGGAGGTTCTCGACCTCGGGTGCGGATGGGGATCGCTGGCGCTCTGGATCGCGGAGTGGTATCCGCGGTGCCGGGTGACCGCGATGTCCAACTCCCGCTCGCAGGGAGATTTCATCCGGGAAATGGCCCGCGCCCGCGGCCTCGACGGCGTGACGGTCCGGACCGCCGACCTGAACGACTTCGGCCCGGGCCGGAAGTTCGACCGGATCGTGTCCGTCGAAATGATCGAACACGTCCGGAACTGGAATCTGCTGTGTCGGCGGCTGGCCCGGTGGCTCCGGCCGGGTGGTCGGGTGTTCCTCCATCACTTCTGCCACCGGACGACGCCGTACCTCTTCGAGGACCGGGGCCCGGGGGACTGGATCGCCCGCCACTTCTTCACCGGAGGCGTCATGCCTTCGGAGAGGCTGCTGGATCGCTTCGCCGGTCCGCTGGAACTCGAACGGCGCTGGCGGATCGGCGGGAACCACTATGCGCGCACCGCCGAGGCCTGGCTCGAGAACCTCGACCGCTACCGGGAGGAGGCGCGAGCCGTCTTCGAGGACGCGCCGGGCAACGACCCGGACCGGTGGATCGGCCGATGGCGACTGTTCTTCCTGGCGTGCTCCGGGACCTTCGGCCACGACCGGGGCCGCGAGTGGTTCGTGTCGCATTCGCGGTGGAGGCTGCCGACCGGCGGCGCGGGCAGCCGGGCCCGCGGGAGCAGATCCCGGTGAAGCTGAAGAACTTCACCCTCCGCCAGATCCAGTACGCCGTGGCGGTCGCCGACCGGGACGGGTTCCGGCGGGCCGCGGAGCGCTGTCACGTCTCCCAGCCCGCCCTGAGCGCGCAGATCCGGAGGATCGAGGCGTCGCTCGGGGTCCAGCTCTTCGAGCGAGATCGCCGCGGCGTTCGGATCACGAAGGGAGGGGCGGCGCTCCTCGAGCGGATGCGCCAGGTGCTCGTCGCGGTGGACGACCTCGAGAGCGCGGCGCGGAGCCTCCGGGATCCGCTGCGCGGCTCGTTGCGGCTCGGAGTGATCCCCACGATCGGCCCGTACGTGCTGCCCGCGGTCTCGTCCGCGCTCCGGAGGGAGATGCCGCGGCTGGCGCTCGAGTGGACCGAGGAGAAGACCGCGGTGCTCCTGCCCCGGGTGCGCCACGGCAACCTCGACGGCGCCTTCCTCGCCCTCGAAGCCGGAACCGCCGATCTCGACTACGAAGCGGTCGCGGACGATCCGTTCGTCCTCGCGGCCGCGCCGAACCACCGGCTGGGAAGATCCTCCGAGCCCCTGCCCGCCACCCGGCTCCGCGGGGAGGAGATCCTGCTGCTCGACGAGGGGCACTGCCTCAGCGACCAGGTCGTGGACTACTGCAGCCGCCGGGGCGTGGAGGCGCTCGGCGTGCGGGCGACCAGCCTGCCGACGCTGGTTCAGATGGTCAGCCAGAACCTCGGCGTCACGCTGCTGCCGCAGGTCGCCCTGCCCGCGGAGACGCTGCGGACCGACCTCGCGATCCGGGAGATCACCGAACCCGCCCCTCGCCGGACCATCGTGCTCGCCTGGCGCCGCACCTCCCCGATCAGCGAGATCATGCCCACCGTCGCCGGAATCACCCGCCACGCCCTCCCCGCGTCACAGACGACCACGACGACGACCTGACGCACCGCCTCCCGATATGACACGCGGCGTCGCCCGGGGCCTCCCACGGAGACGCACCACCTGCTAACCTCCGGCGCAACTCGTTCGATCCGGGCCTGGGAACTGTCCGGCCCGGCCAACCGAAGCAGATCAACCAGGGAGACTCCGAACTTGGCCCGACACCGAGACTTCAAGCCGATTCTGGACGCAGCCGCATTCTGGAAAGAGCGCTGCCTGATCGGTGACAAATCCGTCTTCACTGACCGCGCGCTGTGGACTCACGGGAACTTCGAGGAACTCCACACGCGCTATGTCCAACAGTCCCGTCCCGAGGAAGCGACGAGTTTTGCGGAGGGGATCCGAATCCTGCTCAGCCGCGCTTCGGCAGACGCGAAGTGCCTGTGGGCCGAAATGGCGTGGGTGTACTATCTGATCCAGAAGAAGACTGCCACGACAGCAGACACGAAGCGGGAAAGAATTCGTGGTTTCTGGGACTCGGCGAACGGGCCATTCCCCGACAACCATAAACTCCTGAGCGACGCCCTGCTCGATGCAGGCGTCACGACCGGCGCAGGCTACGGCGCACATATCGAGAAGGAATTCTCCTTCTTCGTCGTGGCGATGCGGGATTGGCTCTCTCGTGATCCGCCGTGGCGCGAATCGTTGATCAAGCGGCCCTGGGAGTTCGCCGAATGGTTGGATCCACTCCAGTCCGGCAAGAACAGGATGTTGCGGCACGCTCTGCTTTACCTCCTGTTTCCAGAACAGTTCGAGCCGAACGTCTCAACCCGCCAGAAGAGAGAGGAAGTCGTGAGACTAGGAGGTGGCTCACCTCCCCCTGACGCCATCGCCGTTGACCGTGCTCTGCTGACGCTTCGTCAGAAGTTGACCAAGGAGGCTCATGACTCCGATGTGTACTACTGGGAGCTGCCGTCCGCCAAGTCCCCACCGAAGCCACCCGTCACGCCCTCCGACGAGCCGTCTTCCCCTGACGCCACCTCGTACGGGGTCGAGGAGGCGCAGCGGGATCTCTTCCTCTCGCCTGGGCGTCTAGGTCGGCTGATCGAGTCCATCCGGGACCGCAAGAACCTGATCCTTCAGGGACCACCCGGCACCGGCAAGACGTTCATCGCCCGGCGCATCGCCTGGTGCCTCATCGGACAGAAAGACTCCGACCCGATCGAGATGGTCCAGTTCCATCAGTCCTACGCCTACGAGGACTTCGTCGAGGGTTTCCGGCCGACGAAGGACGGTGGCTTCGAGCTGAAGCGCGGCATCTTCCGCAAGTTCTGCGAACGGGCGCGAGAGCGGCCCGACACACCTCATGTCTTCATCATCGACGAGATCAATCGGGGCAACCTGTCGCGCATCTTCGGCGAGCTGCTCATGCTCATCGAGGCCGACAAGCGGAGCGCTGACTATGCCGTCTCGCTGACCTACTCGGACGAGCGGTTCCACATTCCCGAGAACGTCCACATTCTCGGCATGATGAACACGGCCGACCGGTCCCTCGCGCTGGTGGACTACGCCCTTCGCCGGCGGTTCGCGTTCGAGACGCTGGAGCCTGCCTACGGGTCGGAGTACGGCAGCAGGGCCTTCCGGGAGCTGCTCCAGGAGCGCAAGGCCGAGGACGCGCTGGCCGACCGGATCATCAGCCGCATGGCCGCTCTCAACGAGAGGATCGCGAAAGATTCCGAGCTCGGCGCCGGGTTCCAGATCGGCCACAGCTACTTCGTGCCGACGGACGGCGACACTCCGTCGGACGACTGGTACCGCCGGATCGTCGAGACTCAGGTCGCGCCGCTCCTCTGCGAATACTGGTTCGACTCGCAGCAGGATGTCGATGAGGAAGTGACGGCTCTGACGGGCAACGACGAATCTTGAAGGACATCCCGATCCTCAACGTTTACTACCTCCTCTGCTACGCGTGGGGGCGGGTTCAGGAGCGAAGCACCACCCGGCTGACGGCGCTGAGCAGTCTCTCCACCGTGCAGGATCTCCTCGGCAAGGTGCTCGCCGGCGGCGTGAACCACTTGTTCCGCCGCGGCATGGATCGGGGCTACGTGGAGGTCCGGGAGGATCTGCTCGGGATCCGCGGGAAGCTCATGCTCACCGAGATGGCGAAGCGCGCCCTGAGAGCTCGATCCCGCGCGGCCTGCGAGTTCGAGGAGCTGGCGGTGGACATCCTGCCGAACCGTATCCTCCGCGCTTCGCTGCGTGAGCTTCTCCGCCCTCACCTCGACGTCCACCGGACGGTCCGCCGCGAGGTCCACTCCGCCTACCGGAGGCTGGACGCGGTGTCCCGCATCCGACTCGAGCGCAACGCCTTCGGCCAGGTTCGGCTGGCTGGCAGCCGGCGACTGTATGCGTTCCTGCTCTCTGTCTGCCGGCTGCTCTACGACAGCTCGATCGTGGACGAGCAATCCGGCCGCTCGGCGTTCCGCGACTTTCGGCGCGACGAGGCGACGATGTGGAAGCTCTTCGAGGAGTTCGTTACCGGGTTCTACCGGCGGGAGCAGCGCCGCTACCGGGTGAATCCCACCGGACGCCGGATCGCCTGGTCCGGTGCCGGATTCCGCAGCGAGACCGACCGGGCCCGCATCCCGGTCATGGAAGCGGACTTGATTCTCGATTCACCGGGCCGTCGGATCATCATGGACACCAAGTTCTATCGCGATGGGCCGTCATCAGGTCGGGGCGGCATGGGGAAGCTTCACTCCAACAACCTCTACCAGCTCCTCGCCTATCTGCGGAACCGCGACAAACAGTTTCCCGACGGCCCGAGACACGAGGGCATCCTGCTCTACCCGCAGGTCGGCACGGAACCCGTCCGAGCCGACATTCGCCTGGAACGCTTCCGCATCCAGGCTCGCACAGTGAACCTCAACCAGGTCTGGGGCGACATCCACAAGGAGATGCTGGAGACGATCTAGGGCCCCGCGGCGATACCACCCGCAAGTCCCTGAGACCCTTTGGCGGCCCGGGAATCGGGCCGCCAGCGGGGGTGGACGGGGCTACTCGTCCAAGTCGAAGCGGTCGAGCTGCATCACCTTGCTCCAGGCGGAGACGAAGTCCCGGGCGAACTTCTCCTTCATGCCATCGGTGGCGTAGAACTCGGCGAGGGCGCGGAGCTCGGAGTTCGACCCGAAGATCAGGTCCACGGAGGTCGCGGTCCAGCGGACCTCGCCGCTCGCGCGATCGCGTCCCTCGTAGATGCCTTCGGTAGAGGATTCGGACCAGGTCGTGCCCATGTCGATCAGATTCACGAAGAAGTCGTTCGTGAGCGTTCCCGGGCGGTCGGTGAAGACGCCGTGGGCCGAGCCGCCGGCGTTCGCTGCGAGGGCCCGCATTCCGCCGACGAGGACCGTCATCTCGGGCGCGCTCAGGTTCAGCATGGACGCCTTCTCGACCAGCATCTCCGGCGGGGTCGCCGGGTTGCCGCTGCCGAAGTAGTTCCGGAACCCGTCCGCCATCGGCTCGAGCAGCGCGAACGAAGCCTCGTCGGTCTGCTCCGCCGCGGCGTCCGTGCGGCCGGGAGCGAACGGCACGCGTACGCGGACTCCGGCCCGCTCGGCGGCCAGCTCGATGCCGGCGGCGCCGCCCAGCACGATCACGTCGGCGAGCGAGACCCGCTTGTCACCGGACTGCGCGCTGTTGAAATCGCTCTGGACGCCTCCCAGAGTCGAGAGCACACGGGAGAGTTCCGCCGGGTCGTTGGCGGCCCAATCCTTCTGCGGGGCCAGCCGGACCCGGGCGCCGTTCGCGCCGCCGCGCATGTCGGTCCCCCGGAAGGTCGAGGCCGAGGCCCAAGCGGCCCGCACCAGCTCGCTCGTCGAGAGACCGGACCCGAGGATGTCGGCCTTCAGCGCCTCGGCGTCCTGCGCATCGATCAGCGCGTGGTCCACCGCCGGGACCGGATCCTGCCAGATGAAGACCTGGTCGGGGACCAGGTCGCCGAGATACCGCGAGACCGGCCCCAGATCGCGGTGCGTGAGCTTGAACCAGGCGCGGGCGAAGGCGTCTTCGAACTCGTCGGGGTTGTCGCGCCACCGGCTGGTGAGGTCGCGGTAGGCCGGGTCCACCTTCAGCGCGAGGTCGGTCGTCAGCATCATCGGAGCGTGCCGCTTCGAGGGGTCGTGGGCGTCCGGCACCGCCGTCGCCAGGGCCCCGCCGGCAGGCTTCCACTGGATCGCCCCGGCGGGGCTCTGGGTCTGCTCCCACTCGTGGCCGTAGAGGTTCTCGAGGAACTGGTTCGTCCAGCGGGCCGGGGCGGAGGTCCAGGCGCCTTCGAGACCGCTCGTGATCGTGTCGGCGCCGTGGCCGTCGCCGTAGCTGTTCGCCCAGCCGAAGCCCTGCGCCTCGATCGGGCCGCCCTCCGGCTCGACTCCGACATTCCCGTCGGGCGAGGCGGCGCCGTGGGCCTTGCCGAACGTGTGGCCGCCGGCGATGAGCGCCGCGGTCTCCTCGTCGTTCATCGCCATCCGGCCGAACGCCTCCCGGATCGCTTCGGCGGCCGACAGCGGATCGGAGTTCCCGCCCGGTCCCTGCGGGTTCACGTAGATGAGGCCCATCTGGGTGGCGCCGAGGGGAGGATGGAGGTCGCCCTCGTCATCCCGCCGGTCGGCGGCGAGCCACTCCCGCTCGGAGCCCCAGTTCACTTCTTCGGCCCGCCAGGCGTCGCGCCGACCGCCGGCGAAGCCCAGGGTCTCGAAACCCATGGAGTCCATTGCCACCGTGCCGGCGAGGATGATCAGGTCGGCCCAACTGATCCGGGCGCCGTATTTCTCCTTGATCGGCCACAGAAGGCGGTGCGCCTTGTCGAGGTTGCCGTTGTCGGGCCAACTGTTCAGCGGGGCGAGCCGCTGCAGTCCCCCGTCGGCGCCGCCCTTGCCGTCAATCGTCCGGTAGGTGCCGGCGCTGTGCCACGCCATCCGGATGAAGAACGGCCCGTAGTGGCCGAAGTCCGCGGGCCACCAGTCCTGGGAGGTCGTCATCAGCTCGGTGAGCTCGGCGACGAGCTGGTCCAGATCGATGCTCTCGAACGCGGCCCGATAGTCGAAGCCCTCGGGCAGCGGGCTCGATTCCCCGGCGGGCGGTCGCAGCGAGTCCAGGTTCAACCGGTTCGGCCACCAGTCCTCGTTCGTGGTGGGATCGGCCTGGGCCGCCGCCGTCGCCGAGACGGCGAAGGCCGCCAGCACGGTCAGGGCTATCGTTCGCTTCAGCATGTCTGTCACCTCCGGGAAAGTCGAGTCCGGGCGCTTCGGGGCGCGGATCGCCCGCGAGACCCCGAATTCCGATCTGAGCCTAACGGTCCGGGCGCCGGGATCGGGCGATCCGTCTGAGACAAGTTTCCTATTCCGATGATCGTGCGTCGCTATCAGGCCTCGGCGGCGTCGCCCGGCGGTCCGATCACGCAGTCCGGAAGGTCGGGCGAGATCGGGGAGGCCGGACGGGAGGCGGTTCGGGGGCCGGTCTGAGCGTGGACCTGTTCGTCGGACTCGGAGTCGTCCTCGGCCTGGGTTTCCTCCTGTGGCTGCTGAGCCTGGCGCGCCGCGACGCCTCGATCGTGGACATCGCCTGGGGTCCGGGCTTCGTGGTTCTCGCCTGGCTCTACCGCGAGCCGGGAAGCGCGGCGGCGGCGCGGTCGTGGATCGTCCCGGCGCTGGTCACGATCTGGGGGCTTCGGCTCGCGCTCCACATCTTCCGCCGGAACCACGGCCGGGGAGAGGATCCGCGCTACCGGGCGATGCGGCGGCGGTGGGGCCGGCGGTTTCCGCTGGTCTCGCTCGGGACCGTGTTCTGGCTGCAGGGGGTCGTGATGTGGGTCGTGGCGATGCCCCTCCGGCAGGCGCAGTCGTCGTCCGCGGGCTGGTCCTGGCTCGACGGACTCGGGCTCGCGCTCTTCGCCACCGGGTTCGCGTTCGAGGCGGTGGGGGATCGTCAGCTCGCCCGCTTCCGCGCCGATCCCCGGAATGCCGGGCGGGTGCTCGACCGGGGCCTGTGGCGCTACACCCGGCATCCGAACTACTTCGGCGATGCGCTGCTCTGGTGGGGCCTCGGCTGCTTCGCGCTGGCCACGCCCGGGGGCGCCTGGACGCTCGTCGGCCCGGCCCTGATGACTCTCCTGATCGTCCGGGTCTCCGGGGTCGCGCTGCTGGAGCGCGGTCTCCGCGAGAGCCGCCCCGAGTACGCCGCCTACGTCCGGCGGACGAGCGCCTTCATCCCCTGGCGGCCCCGCCGCTGACCCCGGCGCCCCGGGTGCGCCGAATCTCGCGGATCTGCAGCACGCCCACCGGAACGAGGATCAGGACGGCGGCGAAGGCGACCCGCAGCGAGAGCTCCTCCGAGAGCGCAAGGGCGCCCAGGAAGACCGCGATCAGCGGGTTCACGAAGGCGTAGGTGGCGGCGACCGCCGGACGGACCCGGGTCAGGAGGTACTGGTAGGCCACGAACGCCACGATGGAGCCGAAGAGCGCCAGGTGCAGCCAGGCGAGGACGGCGCGCGGCCGAACCCGCGAGAGGTCCAGCTCGGACCAGCCGCCGGTGAGGGTCGCGAGCACGAGGAGCGCGGCGCCTCCCACCAGCATCTGAGCCCCCGCCGAGACGAGCAGATCCCTCGGCATGGTCGGGCGGCGCGACCAGAGACTCGCCACCGACCAGGCAATGGGCGCCGTCAGGACGGCGACGACTCCGGCGCGATGCAGCGGCTCGCCGGGCCACCAGGGCGCGAGCAGGACCACGACGCCGAGAAAAGCGACGAGCGAGCAGGTGACCGTGGTCGCGGACGGGGCCCGGCGAGTGACGAACACGGCTTCGAGGCCGGGCATCCACATGCCCACGGTGGCGACCAGGACCGCGGTGATCCCGGACGGGATCCGCACCTGCGCCCAGTGCCCGAGCCCGTGGGAGACGCCGAAGAAGAGCAGACCGGCGAGGCCGGCTTCCAGCCACTCGCGGCGGCTCAGCCCCGGCGCGCGGCGGCGCGCGAAGGCGTAGAGAAGCGCCCCCGCGAACAGGAAGCGGGTTCCGGCGACGATCCACGGGGGCGCTTCGCGCACCGCGACGCCGATGGCCAGGTAGGTGGACCCCCAGATCAGATAGATCGCGGCGAATGCGAGAAGCCTCTTCATCGCCCCGAAGCGGGCGGCCGGCGCCCGGGGACGGCCCGGCGCGATCCGCCGGGCCGGTCACCTACCGCAGATCGGCGAGGATCCGCTCGGCCTCGCGCACCTGGTCGGTGAGCGCCGAGAGCGCCTCGCTCACGACGCGGACGTAGAAGCGGGCGGCCTCCCACTCTTCCTCCTCGATCCCCTCGCGGACGCCGGGGATCGTCTTCACGCCGTAGCCGGTGTAGAACCCGGGCGCATAGACCTGGTGGCGGAACCACTCCCGCTCCGGCAGACCCTCCTCGTAGCCGAGCCGCCGCTCGCTGGTGTAGAGGAGCTGGTTCAGCCGCGACGCCTCCGGACTCTGGAGGATCGCATCCACCGAGGCGTCATCGAGTCGGGCGAGCGCGTCCTCGTACCCCTGACCCGCCTCGTCGAGCGCCTCGAGAGCATTCTCGATCGCGGCGAAGTCGATCTCCTCGGGAGACTCCATGGCGGCGTGGGTCTCGCGGATCTCGGCCACGTAATCCCGCATCGCGTCGGCGAGGTCGGTGAAGCCGAACGGGAGGATGGCCGCGTTCGCGAGCCGCAGCATGGCGGTCCCGACAAGTTGCGAGAGCGCGCGTCCGAACACGAATTCGGAGTCGGAGAACCTGTTGTACCAGTGGAAGCTGTCGTAGTTCGAGTGGTACACGCCCCCCGGGCTGTCCCCGCCGAAGCCGAGGTTCAGGGACGCCATCGTGAGGTGATCGATGAAGACGGTGTAGTCCGAGCCGGAGCCGAGCGCGGCGAGCCGGAGGTCGTCGCTCTGCTCGATCTCGCGTCGCGCGTCCGGATTCGCCGCGGTCTCGAGACGGCGGGCGCGGGCGGCCTCGAAGACGCTCACGCCGCGCTCGGGATCCTCGATGCCGCGGGCGACTTCGTTCAGGAACTTCTGGAGGGTGTGGCTCCCCGCCATGCTCAGCCAGCCCTTTCCGGTGCTGTCCGTATTGATGTAGATGACGCCCTTCTCCCCGAGATCCTCGCGGTGGGTCTCCGCCCACTCGGTGGATCCGAGCAGACCCCACTCCTCGGCGTCCCACAGCGCGAAGATCACGGTCCGACGGGGCCGGATGCCCGCCTTGAGCAGCTCGCCGAAGCCGCGGGCGGTCTCCATGAGCTGGACCGCGCCGCTGATCGGATCCGTAGCCCCGTTGCACCACGCGTCGTGATGGTTGCCGTGGACGATCCACTCGTCGGGATAGTGCGATCCCTCGATCCGGGCGACCACGTTGTAGATCGGGCGGACCTGCCAGTCGTAGGCGGTGCGCATCCGGACCCGCACCGGACCGGGGCCGATGTGGTAGGTGATCGGCAGCGCGCCCTTCCAGTCGTCGTTCGGCGCCACCGCGCCCCGGATCTGCTCGAGGATCGGAAGCGCGTCGCCCCAGGAGATCGGGAGGACCGGGATCCTGACCAGCGTGCGCGCGGTCTCCCGAGTCAGCTTCTCCCGATCCTCGGTCGCTCCCCAGCCCGGAGTCAGCGGATCGCCGGGATGGACCGGCATGTCCAGGATGGATCCCCGCTGGACGCCCCACTTGGGACGGTAGGGCCCCTCCGGATAGGTCAGACCCCGGTAGTAGCCGTCCTCCTCCGGGTCGGAGTACATCAGCGCGCCGATCGCGCCGTTCTCCTGGGCCAGCTTCGCCTTGATCCCCCGCCAGCTTCGTCCGTAGCGGGCGAGCACGATCTTCCCTTCCACCGAGATCCCGAGCGCGGCGAGCATCTCGTAGTCCTCGGGGATGCCGTAGTTCACGAACACGACCTCGCCGCTCACGTCGCCGCCGGCCGCGTAGGGGTTGAAGGTGGGAAGCTGCCCTGGATCGGAGGAATCCCTGTCCTCGGGCACTCCGAGCTCCGCGAGCCGCAGGGTGTAGGGCTCGGGTCCGAGGACCTCCACGTGGCGATCGGTCGGAAGCGGCATCAGCGCCTCGGTCTCCTCGATGGCGGCGTCGAGGCCGAACGAGAGGAACTTCTCGAGCGCGTACTCGGCGACCCGCCGGCTCCCGTGGCCGAACCCGCCGATGTGCGGCTCCCCGCTCATGTACTCCATGTATTCGCGGAGCCGGGCCGGATCGGGGACGGCGCGGAACTGCTCCTCGATGGAGCGCTGCTCCTCCCACTGGCCGCGGAGGAAGCCGCGGGGCGGATCGCCGTTCTGGGCAGCCGCCGGAAGCGCGGCGAGAAGGAGCGAGGTGAGCGAGATCAGGATGGGCGTGCGAGTCATCGAGCGTCCAAGATTACCTGTGCCTTCGGACCCGGCGCATAGTGGGGACGTCCCCAGTCCCGGCTCGGGTGGTCCATCATGAGGCGAACGAAGATCGGCGTGAGCCGACCGAGGATCGCGGCGCCGTCCTCCACCTGGGTCCGGTTCAGGCGACCAGCCCAGGTGGCGCCGCCGTGGAGAAGCTGGTTGCGCACGACGTAGAGCCGACCGAAGAGCAGCTCCAGCAGGGCTTGAGTGTCCTGGCGCCGGAGCGCCGTCTGGATCCGCGAGTTGTCCCCCTCCAGCCGGTGCTTCCAGTTGCCGAAGCCGGGGACTCCGTTGCGGTGCTTCCAGAAGGCGTAGTAGGCGTACTGGTTCCCGGTCAGGCGCCGGATCCTCGCGTGGATGTCGCCCCACATCGCGTCGTGGACTGCGGAAGCGCCGCGACAGGCGACGATCCGCCCGAAGAACCGGCGCCGGTCCTCCCAGTCCGGCTTCCCCCCGTCCATCTCGTGGTCCTCGCCGTAGAGGGCGTTGAAGGCGATCCACAGGAAGAGGAGCCGGCCGTCTCCGTCCTTCGCCTTCTCCGTTCGCGCCAGCCAGCTCACGGCGCGATGGATCCGCAGGGCCGCGACCGTGCGCGGTCCCCCCGGAAACACGAGCCCTTCACGCTTCCTGAGCCGGTCCACCGTTCCGGGTCGCATCCCTGGCTTCCTCCTCGGGCGCCGGTGTGCGTCCCCGCCGCCTCGCCGGAACATACTCTCAGTCGGCGCGACCCGCCGCCATGGACTCGCTCGGGACGGGGGGAATCCACGATGACCATCCCGGCTTGTCCTCGCAGCGGAGCGACAGGGATCAGGAGCCAACCGAGCCGAAACCACGATGCAGACCTCCGGCGCGGCGGCGCATACCACTCTCCAGCTCCTGCACCGGGTGACGAGAGCGCGGCGGGCTCGGACCATGGAGAGCGTTCGCCTCCTGGACGAAGTGGAGGAGTTGCGGCTGGCCCGGCGCGAGGATGGCGTTCGCCTCCTGGACGAAGTGGAGGAAATGCGGCTGGCCCGGCGCGAGGATGGCGTCCGTCTCCTCGACCATGTGGAGGGGATCCGGCGACGCCGTCAGCGCGAGGGGGTCCGTCTCCTGCGGGAGTTGACGCCGCATGTGCGCGCAGCACGCACGCTCGAGCGCGAACTCGATCGCCGGCTTGCACGACGCTTCAACGCCTTCCGTTATCTCCGCCGCGACGAACTCGGCCTCTCGCGGCTCATAGCCGACCTGCTCAATCCGACCGCCGAACACGGTCAGGGCGCGATCTTTCTGAAGGCGATGCTGGACCTGCTGGAGGTCACTCCGGGGGATCCCGATCCAGACCGGTCCCGCCAACGCCATCGGACGACGCCCCGCAGAAGGCTCTTCGGTCGGCCCGGGTCCACCGGCGCCAACGAGATCCGCGTCGTTCGGGAACGCGGCCTCCCCGGGCGCAGGCGCATCGACATCACGGTGCACATTCCGACGGACAACGGGCCCTATTGCCTCGCGTTCGAGAACAAGCCCGAGGCCAACGACTCGCCTGGACAGTGCCGGGACTACCTGGAGTTTCTGGACGGCCAGTATCGCGGACGGTTCCTGCTCGTCTATCTGCCGCCGCGTTACCGGATGCCCGACGAGTCCAGCCTGCCGGTGGCGGATCGCGAACGCTGGAAGGGTCATTTCCGTGTGATGCCCTACTGTCGCGACGATGATGCGCGGCCTGGAGACGACGATTCTTCCGACCCGGATGGCCCGGCGGCGATTCCGGCTGACTCCGCTGCGGGTGATGCGCTTGCCGAGGACGACGCCCCGGCTGCCCGAGATGGCGCGGCCGTCGGCGACGGCGCCTCGCTGGCTGACTGGTTCGGACGCTGTTGTACGCTTGCCGGTCCCGAGCGACTGCGCTGGTTTCTGCGGGAGGCGCAACTCTTCTGCCAGCACCACTTCCGAGATTCGCCCATGACCGACACCGAAGCCCGATTCCTCCGCGTGTATCTCGACGAGAACCCGAAACACCTGGACGCGGCATTTGCGGTGGCCCGCGCGTGGCCCGCCACTGTGCACCGTGTCTGCCGACGGTTCCTGGAGCACCTGAAGGACAGGGTCGGAGAGCGGGTTCGGAACGAGTTCTCGGAGATCGCCGACGATCTGGATGTCGACTGGCGATACGGCGGAGACAAGAAGTACTCGAGCTACCTCCGCGTTTACCGATACGGCTGGATCCGGTACGAGGATGGATCCAGAAAGTCGGACGGGCGGACCTCCGTGATGCTGGAATGCCACGCAAAGGGTCCGAAGTACTGGCGTTTGGGTGTGCGTAGCGGAGCATCCAAGGACAAGATGACCGGGTCAGAGGAGCAGCGCCGCGTCAGAGTCGAACGCAGACTGAAGAGGCGTGGCCTCTCGAGGCCCGATCCGTGGCACTGGCCACATTTCGACAGACCACGTTACCGGGATTGGAGCGTCATCGTCCCCCAACTCGCCCAGGAACTCGCGGATGGCGGCGGCAGGATCACCGACCATTACGTCAACGGCTTTCTCCGGATCGCCGAGAAGGCAATCCCCGCCATCAACGAAGTCGAGATGGACAAGAGCAGCGCGTCCGATTCGGAGGATTCCTGAGCCGGCCCGCCGGCAGCCTGCCTCGGCCCCGGTTCGTGAACTCGCGACTTCGCCTTGACGCGAGGTGTGCGACCGTGACCTTCACCACAGTGGAAAGGAGGCGAATTGGCCGATTCCCGACGGCCGGAATCGCGAGGAATCCGTGAGATCCGAGGTTGCGATCAAGACTCCATCACTCGGGGCAGCCGCCGCGATCATGCAGTCCCGAAGAGAACGGCGACGACGACCGACCTCGTTGAACGGGCGCGCGGCGGCGTCAGCGTCGGACGGAGCCGCGCCACGGGCGGAACGTCTGGACGGTTCGCCCGGACCCGGGAACCGAGAGGCCGCACCGCAACCCCGTCTCCGGCCGTGCGGCGAGCCTGCCGGGACGGGCACGGGCACACAAGAGCGGAAGTCCCGATAGGCGCTCAGCCGAAATCCGCGACGGATTCGCGCGTCCGTGCGGGACCGCGGCTCCGGCTCGGGCATAGACTCGCTCAGGATCGGAGGGAATCCACGATGGCCAGCCCAGCCCTGCGCTTCGCCGCGACATTGCTCCTCGGAGCGCTCTGGCCCGGCGTGGGCGCCGGACAGCCGGGGGAGAACGCGGCCGCTCCCGAAGTCGGGTCCATCACCGCCGCCGATCTGCGCGCCGACCTCTTCTTCCTGGCCTCCGACGGGATGCGGGGGCGACTCACCGAGACCCCGGAGAACGCGCTCGCGGCGGAATTCATCGCCAGCCGCTTCGAGCGCGCCGGGCTCGAAGGTCCGGACGGGTCGTTCTTCCACCGCTACCGGCTCGTCCGGACGGAACTCGTCGGCGGGAACCGGCTCGACATCCTCGGGGACGTGAACCAGCGGATCCAGCTCCGCGAGGGCTTCTATCCGCAGCGCTTCGCGCCCACGGCCCGCGCCGAAGGGACGGTCGCGTTCGTCGGGTTCGGCCTCCACGCCCCGGCGTTCGACTGGAACGACTGGGAGGGCGGCGGAGTCGAGGGGCGGATCGCGCTGGTCCTCGACCACGAACCGGCCGAGGCGGACCCGGGCAGCCGCTTCGACGGCGTCGTCACCTCGGAACCCTCCCGCGCCTTCCGCAAGGCGGTGGCGGCGGCCCGCGCCGGCGCCGCCGGGATCCTGTTCGTGCGGGATGTGCATCAGCATCCCGGCGCGTTCGATTTCGCGGCAAGCGCCGCGGGGGCCTGGCCGGATCCGCCCCGGAGGGTTCCCCGCTACACGCTGGCCGAGTGGGTCGAGAGGGTCGAGATCCCGGCAGCGGCGATCTCTCCGCGCGTGGCGGACACGCTGCTCGCCGGGAGCGGCCACACGCTGGAGAGCCTCGGACGGATGGCGGAGGGAGGGATGGCGGCGCCGGTGGACCTCGACGCCCGCGTCCGCCTCTCCACCGCGGTGACGCGCGCGACCGTCCCCGACCGCAACGTGGTCGGTCTGCTGCGAGGCCGCGAAGCGCCCGACGAGTGGGTCATCCTGTGCGCCCACTACGACCATGACGGCGCCGACGGGAACATGGTGTGGCCCGGCGCCGATGACGACGGCTCCGGCACGGTGGCGCTCCTCGAGATCGCCGAGGCGCTTGGCCGCGCCCGGGACGCGGGGATCCGACCGCGCCGGAGCATCCTGCTCGCGGGCTGGAACTCGGAGGAGCGCGGGCTGCTGGGGGCCTGGGCCTACGCGGAGGATCCGCTGCGACCGCTGTCCGACACGGTGGCCGTCCTGAACATGGACATGATCGGACGGAACGAGGAGGTGCGGCGCGGCGGCGGACGCCGCTTCCGGGGGCTCGAGCCGCAGACCGCCGAGTCGAACGCCAACGCGGTGAACATCATGGGCTACAGCTACAGCGACACCCTCTCCGCGATGGTCCGGGCGGCGAATCGCGAATCCGAACTCGACCTGCGTCTGCGCTACGACAACAACCCGTCGAACCTGCTCCGCCGCAGCGACCAGTGGCCGTTCCTCCAGACCGGCGTCCCGGCGCTCTTCTTCCACACCGGACTCCACCCGGACTACCACACGATCTACGACCGGCCCGAGCGGATCGAATACGAGAAGCTGGAGCGGATCGTCCGGCTCGTCTATCAGCTTGCCTGGGATCTGGCCGACTCCGATGTTCGGCCGGACTTCACCGGACCGAACCGCGGCCCGCTCTCCGTCCTGGGCGAGCGGCTGACGCGCTGACGCGGACTTCGACTCCCCCCGGAGGACACGACACCATGACGCTCCCCGAATCCGGCGCCTCCCTGCGACCCCTGGCGCTCGCTGCGGCGGGCATGCTCGCTGCCTGCGGAGGCGCGCGCGACGGGACCGAGGCGCCCGCCGCGGTTGCCGAGCCATCGGGGGCGCCGGCGGCGGATCACTTCGTCCCCTCGACTCCGGAGAATGTGGTCTGGGGCTGGTTCCCGACGGATCGGGAGCCGGTGCTGCGGGTGCAGCCGGGCGAAGTCGTGCGGATGGACACGCTGACCCATGCCGGGGCGGTGCAGGACGAGCATCCCGTCGCGTACCTCACCGGGCTGGGCGTGCCCGAGGAGGAGATCCCGGAGGATGTCGTCGCCTTCTGGGAGTCGCGCGAAGGCCGCCCCCGCGAAGGCCGCAGCGGACACGTCATAACCGGCCCGGTGTACGTGGAAGGCGCCGAGCCGGGGGATGTTCTCGCGATCGAGATCCTCTCCGTCGAGACCCGCGTCCCCTGGGGCATCAACAACACCTCCGCCCGCGGGGGCGTGTTCTCCGAGAGTTACCCCGGGTTCCGCGAGGGGGACCCCGCGCTCGACATCCCGCCGGGGACTCGCCACCTGATCCGCACCGGGATGTCGGGCGACCGCGAAGTGGCGTTCCTGCCGCGCGGGATCGAAGTCCCCCTCGCCCCGTTCATGGGCATCCTCGCGGTGGCGCCGGATCCGGTGCTCGGGGAGCCGGGCGTCACGGTGCCCGGGGTTCAGGGCTCCCGACCGCCGGGGCTCTTCGGCGGCAACCTGGACGTGAAGGATCTGAAGGCGGGGACGACGGTGTATCTCCCGGTCTTCCACCCGGGCGCGCTGTTCTACGCCGGCGATCCCCACGGCGCGCAGGGCGATGGCGAGGTCAGTGGAACCGCGATCGAGCAGTCGCTGACCGGAGTCTTCCGTTTCGCCGTCCAGAAGGACCGGACGCTGACCGCCCCGCTTGCCGAGAACGACGACCACTACATCGTCATGGGGATCGATCTCGACCTGGACCGGGCCGCCCGGCGCGCGACCTGGGAAGTTGTTAAGTTCCTTCAGGAAGAGAAGGGGCTCACCGCCGCCGAGGCGCTTTCGCTGGCTTCCATCGCGGTGGACTTCCGGGTGAGTGAAGTCGTGGACCTCACTCAGGTCGTCACCGGCTTCATCCCCAGATCCATCTTCCCGGAGTAGCGCCCGGCGGCCCGATCAGGTCAAGCGATTCCGTTTCGCGACTCTCCCACCGGGCGGAGGCCTGCCCCCGCGAATCGCGCGAAGTCCGCGAGATCGGAGGTCGCGAGCGGAGCTCGATCGAGGAGAGCGGCCGCTGGGATCATGCAGTCCCGGAGAGCTCGGCGAGCGCGACCGGCGTTCCGGGAACCGTCGGACGTCCTTCCTCGAGGGCCAGGACGCTCCCCATGAGCGCGAAGAACCGGTCCCACTCCCCATTACCGGCCCCGGCAATCTTGAGTTGTGTGCAGCGGATCGCGTCCACGGTTTCGACGGCGGCCACCCACGCGTGTTGCAGGTTCGAACGAATCTGCACTTCGATCCGAAGCCCGTCCCACGCCGCCCGGCGCGCCTCCCGGGACCGGTACCGGTACACGAAGTGCACGCCCCGTTATCCGCTCTTGCGGGGTGCCTCGATGTAGTCGTAACTCCGGGCGAGGTCGTGGCCCTGCCGTCCGTTGCGATGTCGCTCGACGAGCGCATCCACGGCCGCGACCGAAGGCAGGATCGCGCGGCACCCACCCAGATCCTGCATGCGGGCGAGGCTCATCGTCGGGAACCTTCGCAGTTTTGCTTCGACCGAGACCAGGCGCTTCAGCCGCTGCGCCACCAGAGCATCGGGATCCACCTTGCGGGCCCGATTCCAGAGCAACATCCGCAGCGTGAGCAACGGCCAGGCATGAGCGGCTCGCCGGTTGTCCACGACGCGGCGAGCTTTCTCCCGCGACAGGTTCTCGACCGGCGCCTCGGTTCCGGCAAGGATCCGCCCGGCGCGATTCACGTGCGACCGGCTGAACTCCGGCTCTCGATACTGCGCGACCACAACGATCTGCCTTGTGAGGAGTCTAGCGACGGGCTGCGCCGACGAGCGGAGAGCGCGGCGGGAGATCGAGCGCCGCGCCGCTCCGACGCGAGGTTCGCCGGGGGCAGTCAGCCGCCGAAAGCGCGGCGCAGCACGTTCTCGTAAACCCCGTCGCCGAACCACTTCCGGAGGAACAGGAGCGGGCGAGCCATCGCGCCCTCGACGTAACGTCGCCGCGGCCTTGCCGTCGTCGCGGCCTCGACGAACACCTTCGCAAGCACCTTGGCGTCGGTCCCGCGATTCGCGTTCTTCGGATCGGAAGCCTGCTGGAAGAAACTGTCGAGCTGCGCCTTGTACGCGCTGCCCGCGTAGTACTTCTGCATGTAGCCGCCGAGGACCTGGCCGAACTCGGTCCGGATCATGCCCGGCTGGATGACGACGACCTGGATGTTGTGCGGGGCGGTCTCGATGCGCAGACAGTCGGACCATCCCTCGAGGGCGTGCTTCGTGGCGTGATACCACGCTCCGAAGGGGGTGAAGATCCGGCCACCCATGGAGGATGTGTTGATGATGCGTCCCGAACCCTGCTCCCGCATCGAAGGCAGGACGAGGCGGGTCAGATCGGCCAGCCCGAAGAGGTTGACCTCGAACTGGTAGCGGGCGTCGTCGAGCGGGATGTCCTCCACCGGTCCGTAGAGTCCGAAGCCGGCGTTGTTGATCAGGACGTCCACGCGGCCCTGGTCCGCGAGAATCTGCTTCACGACGCGCTGGTTGTCGTCCGACTTCGTGACGTCCATCGCCACCGGTCGGATCCCGTGCCGTTTCAGGTCCTCCATCCGGTCCGTTCGGCGGGCGCCGGCGTACACGGTGTGCCCGCCCTCGGCCAGGAGGATGGCGGTCTCCCGGCCCATGCCGGACGAAGCGCCGGTGATCAGAACGACCTTGCTCATGGTGATGGCTCCTTTTCGTGACCGACTCCGCCCCCCGGGCCCCGGGCGCGAGAGACGGGGAGGGTAACGCTCCGGCCTGCTACTCGGTGCGGAGCGCGGGCAGGATGGGGCGGTTCGCAGTGGCGCGGGCGACGAGCGCGCCGGTGAGGAGGCCGAAGGCGAGGATCCCGACGAGCAGAGCGGCGAGCAGGCCGAGACTCCCGTCCGCATCGCGCTGGCCGAGGACGGGGAGCACGGAGACGAAGGCCGCGATCGCCCCCGCGCCGACGCCCGCGGTCAGCAGCAGGGCGTTCTCCCAGAATCCGAGGGCGGCGAAGTCGCGGGCGCGGTAGCCGGAGGCGGCGAGGAGCGCCCACTCCTTGCGACGCTCGTCGGCGTTCCGGAGGAGCACCGCGCCCAGACCGAGCGTTCCGAGCAGCAGACCGAGCCCACCGAGCGCCTGGAAGGTCGAGAGGTAGGTGTTCTCGACCTGGTGGAAGCCGTCGAGCCGCGCCCGGGCCGTCGTCGTCTGCGCTCCGTAGTCGGAGAGCGCCGCGTCCAGCAGCCCGGCGGCTTCGACCTCGGAGGCGGCCAGCGCCGCAGGCCCGTCGAGCCCGGCTCCGTCTCCCCGGTCCACGAGGAACATCCGGTAGCCCTCCTCGACCGGAAGCGAAGCGAGGAGGTCCTCCTCCCCCATCAGGAGCTCGCCCTGGAACAGGCTGTCCCAGAGGGTGGCGACCAGGAGCAGACGCACCGGAGCGCCGCCATCGCCGATCGGATAGGAGCGCTCCTCCCCGACCGGCCACTTCAGCACGTAGGTCATCGAGTTCTGGTCCCCCACGACCGGGATCGGATCCGACGGGCTCCGCTCGCGGTCGAAGAGACGCCACGGGTTCTCCCGCTCCTCCGGGGTCTCCCCGAGGTGGGCGGCGAAGGCGAACCGGTTCTCGGCGCGGAGCTCCGGGGGGACGCCGAGCACGCGGGGGCGCGCCGGGCGGTAGAGATTCAGGCAGCTCGCATCCTCGTGTCCGGCGAGGCGCAGCGGCCGCACCCGGAACCCGCCGAGATCGCCGGGCAGATTCAGCGCCTCGACCCCCTCCTCGCTCGCCGGATCCCACGGGACTCCGAGAACGGTCTCGGTCATCGCCAGAATGCCTCCGGCCCCCGCCGGCAGCGCGCCGGGTTCGGCCCGCTTGCGGAACGACTCCACCGCGACCAGCGTGAACGCCGCGAAGGCCACCAGCGCCATCGCCGCCAGGCTGCGACCCGGCCGGAAGGAGCTGGCCCGGAAGGCGAGTCCGCGGAGCCCGGCGATCCCGCGCCCGCCGCTCTCGTGGAGACGCGACCAGGCGAGCGCCAGCGCGGAGGCGAGGAGGGCCGAGCCGGCGCCGAAGAAGCCCCCGGCATCCGGCAGGAGTCCGAGGCCCGTCGCCCCGAGGAGCCCGGCGGCGAGCGCGCCGAAGAGGACCGCCAGCCGACGGGAGCGGCTTCCGGGCGCCCGCGCCCCCGGAGCGGCAGACCCAGGAGCGCCAGACCCCGAAGACGGCAGCGCGCCGGCGAGCAGTCCCCGGGCGGGAAGACGAACGAGCCTCCGCGTGGTCCACCAGGCCGCGAGCGCCGCCATCTCGAGCGCTCCGAGCGCCCCCATCGCCACGGAACCCCAGCGGACGAACAGCCGCAGCGTCTCTCCGCCGCCACCGAATGTCCCGGCGACCGCGCCTTCCCAGGCGCCGGAGAGCAGCCGCACCATCCCGGCGGCGTAGAGGAGTCCCGCAGCCGAGCCAGCGACGACGCCGACGAACGCCACGATCCCGACCTCGAAGAGGAGCATCCGGGAGACCCGCTTCGGCGGCCAGCCGCAGGCGAGCAGCAGGCCTATCTCGCGGAGGCGCCGCTCGATCCCGAGCCGGAACAGCAGCGCGATCAGGACGAAGGCGGCGACAAGGAGGAACCACGAGAAGTAGAGGAAATAGAGCCCGAAGTCGGTGGCTCCTTCGGAAGCCTCGAGTCCGTCGGCGCGGACAGCGAGCGGCGCGAGGCCGAAGTCCGCCGCCGGGAGCTCGGCGAGGAGCGCGGCCTCCAGGCGACTCGCGTCCGGGGCGCCCCCGTCGTCGGCCCGGAACCGGACCGAGGTCGCCCCGCCCTGGCGCATTTCCCACAGCCGCTGCGCCGCCTGGTAGGGCACGAACGCCTTGGGCAGGGTGCGGAACTCGTCCCAGTAGGCCTCGTCCCGGTCCCGGATGCGGTCGAGATCCACCGGAAACGGCGGATCCCAGTCGCCCATCCGCGCCGAGTCGGTCACGCCCGGGTACTCCGGAGAGAGCGAGGCGTCACCGAAGACCCCGGCGAGGGCCACCCCCACCTCGGACCGGAACGAGCCGGAACCGGCATGGAAGCGTCCCGCCTCGTCCCAGGTGAGCCACGACAGCTCCACATGATCGCCGGGAGAGAGCCCGAGATCCTCGGCGAGCCACGGTCCCGGAATCAGGCTGTCATCGGAGGCGGCGCCCGGCGGGAACCAGCCCGCGGGCAGGCCGGCGACGAGCGAGTAGGGAGTCTCGCGCCCGTTCGCCGCGATGTTCGTCGCGAGCCAGGTCAGCACCGGACCGGATTCGAGCCCTTGTCCGGCGGCGGCCCGTCCCGCGCCCTCGACCACGCCGTCGGAGAGCGCGAGGCTCCGGCTCTCGAGCACGAGGTCGTCCGATGCGCCGCGGCGAAGCCCGAGTCCCCGGTCATCAAGCGTGGCGACCGCCTCGAGCGCGTCGGCGAGCGCGGCTCGATCGGCCTCGGGGTCGGGCGCCGAGGCCCGGCTCCGCCGTACGAGCAGCGCGTTCGCCCGCGGCGGACCGCCCGGGTCGGCGTCGAGCAGACCCCTCAGCTCGTCGAGCCGCAGGAACACGGCGCGCACCGGCCCCTGGACCGGAAACAGGGAGAAACCGCCCGACGCCGGGCCGGGCGCCGGATCGGCCCACGCCTCCACCGTCCGCCGGACGGTGATCGCCGAGTCCCCCTTGTCGCCGAAGAACGATGCCGACGCGATGCCGGAGACGCCTTCGACGCGCACGAGCACCGAGTCGCCGGGCTCGACCCCCTGCCCCGCGAGCGCCGGACCCACCCGGACGGCCCCGGCCGCGACCTCGCCGGAGAGGCCATGCAGCGCGAAATAGCGCTCGTCCACGCCGAAGACGGTGGTCGCCGACGGGCTCCCGTCCGGAAGGAAGACGGTCCCGGCGAGCCGGAGGACCGGGGCGAAGGCGTCGAACCGGCCCGGTGCGTCGCGCTCCAGACGGGCGGCGAGCCGGACGGGAAGGCCGCTCTCCGGTTCGTCCTCGAAGTCGTGGCGCGGGAGCAGCGCGAAGTCGGCCTCGCCGAGCCGCTCGGTGAACGCCGCCCGCAGGCTGCCGCGCACGGAGTCGCCGACCGCGAGCGCCCCCACGAGAACGGCCGCCGCCACCGCGGTGGCGAGGGCGACGAGGAAGTGGCTTCGCCGATAGTGGAGGAGCCCCCGCAGCGCCAGCCCGACCGGGCTCTCCGCGACCCGCATCTCCCGCGCGCCCTCCTCAGGCGCCGCGCAACCGGCCGCCCTCCATCCGGAAGCGCCGGGGGAAGCGGGCGGCGAGGCCGGGGTCGTGGGTGACGAGGACGACGATCCGGCCCGGGCCGGTCACTTCGCTGTCGAAGAGGAGATCGGCGACGCGGTCCGCCGCCGCCCCGTCGAGGTTCCCGGTGGGCTCGTCGCAGAGCAGCAGCTTCGGACGGCGGACGAGCGCCCGGGCGATCGCCACCCGCTGCTTCTCGCCCCCGGAGAGCGCCGCCGGCAGGTGATCCTGCCGCTCGGCGAGCCCCATGCGATGGAGAAGGACCGCCGCCCGCTCGGCGTCCCCCGGGCGCGGATCGGGAAGCGTGGGGGCAAGCACGTTCTCGAGCGCCGTGCATTGCGGCAGGAGGCAGTGATCCTGGAACACGAACCCGACTTCGTCCCGGCGAAACTGCGCCTGCCCGTCGGACCCCAGTTCGTGCGGATCCACGCCGTCGAGATGCACCTCTCCGTCCGACGGGAATTCGATGGCGCCGAGGAGGAACAGCAGCGTGCTCTTGCCGCACCCCGAGGCGCCCATGATCGAAACCGCTTCCCCGGGTGCGGCGTCGAGATCCACCCCGTCGAGCACCCGGATGAGGCCCCCGGGCCCCGGGTAGTCCTTGACCAGACCGCGGACCGAGAGCCCGCCGCCGGGGTCCATGCCGTCCCCGGCGGCCGCGACGGCGTCAGGCGCTCTGGAAGGCCCGGGCGCGGTAGAGGACATCGAGGATGTTGCCTTCGTGCGGCTGCAGCCAGTTGATCCGGGTCGTGGGGATCGGGCCGAAGTTCAGCCGGTCGATCGAAGGGGCCTCGAGCAGCGCCTCCCGGAAGTCCGGGTCTCCGGTGACCGCGGTGGCGACCAGCGTGTCGCCGATGTGGTCGAGCATCCGCTCCTGCGGACAGCGGACGACCGAGACGAACGGGAACATGTACTCCACATTCGCGGCCTGGCGCTCCGGTCCGTCGCAGTGGAGCACGGTGGGACGGAGCCAGGAGGCGTTGCCCTCCTTCACGAGGCGCGGTCCTTCCCGGTGCGGCGCGGTGACCTCGACGGTCCCGCCCGCCGCGACCCGGTCCTCGATGTCGCGATGGATGGCCTCCGCCGCGCCGGGCACGGTGAACGCGGCCAGCGCGCTCTCCGGATCCTCCGGCGGGCGCGGCGCCACCGGCCCGAGCCGTTCGGCGATGGCGGCGGCGATCTCCTCCGTGTGCCGCGAGGCCCAGATCCCCGAGCAGGAAATGCAGCTCCGGCCGCTGTTCGCGAACACGCTGTCCACCAGGAGATCGAGATGCTCCTCCCAGTCGTCCACCACATCGTCGCCGAGGAGGATCTTGGAGAAGCCGGGGCCGTGGACCCGGATGGAGGGGTTCGAGCGGTAGCGCTCCACGGTGGCGCGGCTCCCGAAGATGAGGCTCTTCGGCGCCGCCTCGACCACGGCCGCCCCGACCTCCGCGCCCCCGGGATAGACCGAGATCGCCTCCCGCGGCACCCCGGCGGCGAAGAACGCCTCCGCCATGCGGTAGGGAGTCCACGGCTCTTCGGGCCCGGGCTTCAGCACCAGTCCGATCCGCATCGGGATCACCGGCAGCCACAGCGTATGGACGCCGGGAGAGTTCGACGGGAGGACGCAGCCGAGCACCGGCGTCTGCGCCTGGTAGGAAACCGGGACGCCGCGCGACTCCATCCCGTGGCCGGCGGCGAGGATGTCCAGATCGAGCCCGCGCGTGAGCGAGTCGAGCACCTGGTCCATCCGTTCGAGGACGAACTGGTTCTTCTCCATGTTCGCCCGGCACATGGACTCGGGGAGCCCGGTGGTGGCCGACTGGGCGCGAACGAACTCGTCGGCCGATTGCCGGCCGTCGCCGAGCGGCAGGTCCTCCTCCAGATAGAGCCGCGAGGCCTCCTTCAGCATGGCGAGCAGCTCCCGGGTGGGGATCTCCCGCAGCGCCGCGCGGGCGCGACGCGCCTTGCGCAGGTCGCGGCGGACGATGCCGCCGTTCGCCTGGTCCACCGCCGCAACCGGCTCTCCGGTCAGGAAGTGGTGGACGGTGTTCGTCTCGAGGCTCTGGTACGGCCTCCCCCACCGGAGGACGGGAACGCGGGTCACGGCGGCGGCGAGTGTACCGGCCCGTCCGGCGTCGCGCATAGATGGCTGGCGCCGCGACTGCCGGCGCCCGGACCGGTTCTCGCGGTAGCGGCCCCGCCCTCCCGCTCGAGGCTGTCATAATCGTCGGTTCGCTGTGAAAAGAGTGAAACGCGGGGGTTCGCCCCGCTCCGTCGGAGCCGTTCTGGCGGCGGCGCTGATCCTGACGTTG
>JAJEAO010000027.1 GCA_022822745.1 Acidobacteriota bacterium | reverse complement strand
GCCCGCGCCATCGATCCCCCGCTGGATCTGTCTCGCGTTGTATCGGACTGGAACGCGATCTCCCGGGCGCTGGCTGAACCACATCGCCTCCGACCGATCCAGATCGCCAACTTCTTTCCGTAGCGCTGTAAGTTAGCGCTTATGGGATCCTTCCCCCTTCTCCGAGAGAAGAGGAAACGACAGTCGCCACCTGGAGCGGAGCGAAGGTGGCGACTGAGGCGCGTAGCGCCGAGCGGGCCGGGGAGGGGGCCGCCTTCACGCTCTCCCCGACGCCACGAAGTTCGGCCCCCCTCCCCGCCGCGCCTGACTCTGACCCGCGCGCCCTGAGGGATTCGAACCCCCGACCTACAGGTTCGTAGCCTGTTGCTCTCTCCACTGAGCTAAGGGCGCGTGCCTCACCCCGCCGCCAACGCGCCGGATCCCACGTCCCGAACGCCGACCCCTCTCTGGTACCGCTACGGGGAATCGAACCCCGGTTTGATGGCTGAGAACCACCCGTCCTAACCCCTAGACGATAGCGGCACCCGCGAGAGGGACCAAGAATTGTATCACGCATCAGGGAATGCGAACCGAGGTCTCGAGGTGCCAGTCGTGGACGAGCGGCGCCCGGAGCCGGCGGTCGCGGCGGCGAGCCCCCTCCTCCGGAGCCAGCCGCACGAGCACGCGCGACCGGGCGCGGGCGGGGAGAAACCGCGCCAGAAGGAGACCCCGGCCGAGACCGGCGTGAGTCGTCTCGATGACGACCCGCGCGGCGCCCGCCTCCGCCGCCGCCTGGAGAATCGCTCCGGCGAGGGCGGCCGGGACGTCGCGATCAGGGGTGGCGATCCAGTCCGAAACGCGAACCGCGTCGCCCTCGACCCGCCCCACCGCATCGGCCTCCGGCTCCCCGTCGAGGCGCACATGCGCGCCCACCCGGCGTCCCTCCGGCGCAGCCGGTCGTCCGAGGGACGCCACCTCGAAACGGCACGCCAGTCGGCGGCGCAGCCGGGCCGCCTCGACCTCGCCGAGCGGGTGGGGCGACGACTTCAGGGCTGGAAGCGGACGCTGGCCGGGGAGAAGAGCCGCGGTGAGCAGCCGGCGGAGGCGTCCCGGCCGGGTCGGCGCGGCGTAGCGCGGCAGCGGCCCGGCGTCCTCGAACCCCAGGGCGCGAAGATCCGCGAACAGGTCGAGCTCGGCGCCGGGCAGGACGCAGACGGCGTTGCCGGCCGCCCGAGCCCAGCCGGACAGCTCCAGCAGCGCCCGGCGCCGACGGGCGCCGACGGGACGCCGAAGCGCCACGAGGAGCTGCGCCGCCCCCTCCGGTCCGGCGACTCGCCACTCGAGCGGCGCGGTTCGCGCGACCGGATCCCCGGCGCCGAGGCCCCCCGCCCCCACCCGAGTCACTCCCGCCCCGCCGCGACCCGGTCAGGCACCATCCACCCGGCCGCGCCCTGGCGGGTCAGTCGTCCGCCGGGGACATCAGGATCGCGAGGATCAGATAGACGAGAACTCCGGGGAACGCGGCGGAGCACAGGCTGATGACGACGTAGAGAACCCGCAGGAGGGTGCGGTCCACCTTCCACCAGTCGGCGAGCCCGGCGCAGACGCCGAGAAGCATGCGGCCCCGGGTGGGGCGGACGAGCTGGGTCATGGGGGTGTCCTCGAGGCCCGAGAGGGCCGAACGAAACGGCTCAGCGCGTCGCGGACACGAGCACGGCCAGCACGCTCCCGGCGAGGAGGCCGAGAGCCCACAGACCGTGACGTCCGCGCTCGGCGCCGAACACGCCGAAGCGGGAAGCGACGAAGTAGCCGCCGCCGAAGCCGCCCAGGTGGGCGGCGTTGTCGATCCCGGGGATCAGCAACCCGAAGACGGCCAGAAAGATGACATAGCGCCAGATCATCCGGGCGAACGCGGAGCTGGTCCGGCGGCCGACGTAGAGGAGCGCGCCGAGCAGCCCGCAGACCGAGGCCGACGCCCCCACCGTGAACCCGGCGCCGCCGAGCCCCGGGATCGCGATCGGGAACGCGCCCAGGAGCGACGAGAGGCCGAATCCGCCGATCGCCGCGGCCTGGTAGATGACGAGCGTCCGGGCGGGCCCGAACTCGCGGCTGACCGCCGGGAACAGGTTCCACAGCCAGTACATGTTGAGCAGGATGTGGAGCAGCCCGCCGTGGAGCCATCCGGCGCTCAGGACGGTGTACCACTTCTGCGCCATGAAGATCGGAACCGCTCCCGAAGCCCCCAGCCAGTAGAGAACCTCGGTGTCCGGGCTGAGGAAACCCAGGAAGCCGCCCATGCCGATCCGGCTGCCGCTCAGAAGGAGCGCGACCAGGAAGAGCACGGCGTTCGCGCCGATCAGCGCCGACTGGACGGCGGGCCCATCGAACCGGAGCATCCCGGCGAAGCCGAACAGCCCGGGATTCCGCCGATCGCAGGAAAGGCACCGATCGTCCCGAACCCCCACGAGCTGCCCGCAGCCCGGACACAGGACCGAGCCGGAACGCTTCCGTCCGAACGCCATCGGGCCTATTCTGCCACGCGGCCATCGCGAAAAAAGGCGCGCGTCGCGCCGACGATGCGGTCCATTTCAGCCTCTTCCAGGCCGGGATGGAGGGGGAGGCTCAGAATCCGGGCCGAAGCGCGGACCGCTTCGGGAAACGACTCCGGCCCGGCCCCGGGCGTCCGGAACGCGGGCTGGAGCGGGAGCGGAACCGGATAGTGGATCAGGGTTTCGACGCCGGCGAGGGCGAGCGACTCCCGCAGCGCGTCGCGGCGGGGCGTCGAGACCACGAACACGTGGCAGGCGCTTTCTCCGGTCCGCCCCGGCGGCGGAGCGACGACCTCCAGCGGGAGACCGGCGAGGCGCTCCCGCATCCGCCGGGCGAGCTGGCGGCGCGTTCGATTCTCGTCGTCGAGGCGCGGGAGACGGGCCGAGAGCGCGGCCGCCTGGATCTCGTCCAGCCGGCTGTTCCAGCCGCGTCCGGCGTGGAGATGGCGGCGGACCTGCCCGCCGAGGCGGAGCCGGCGGACTCGGGCGGCGAGGTCGGCGTCGTCCGTGGCCACCGCCCCGCCGTCCCCGACCGCGCCGAGGTTCTTCGTGGGGTAGAAGCTGAAGGCGGCGGCCGCGCCGAAGCTTCCGAGGGGCTTCCCCCCGAACCGGCCTCCGTGCGCCTGACAGGCGTCCTCGACGACCGGAACGCCGTGGTCGGCGGCGACGCGCAGCAGCTCGGCGAAGCCGGCGGGAGCGGCGCCGTAGAGATGGACCGGGACGACCGCCCGGATGCCTCCGGCGGCGATCTTCGCGGCGGCGCCCGCCGGGCTGATGCCGAGAGCCGGGCGATCCACGTCGCAGAACACCGGCGTCGCCCCCGCCCGCCGGATCCCGACCGCGGTGTAGCCGGCGGAGAGCGCGGTCGTGAGCACGCGGTCGCCCGGCCCGACTCCGACTGCAGCGAGGGACAGGGTGATCGCATCGGTCCCGGAGGCGACGCCGACGACGTGACGCACGCCCGCGGCGACGGCGAACGAGGCCTCGAAGGCTTCCACTTCGGGCCCGAGGACGAAGCGCCCGGAGTCGAGCACGCGGGTCACCGCGAGGCGGACCGCGGGCTCCCGCCCGGCTGCGAGCCGGACGAAAGGCACCTGCGACGCCATCCTCTACTGATTCGACGGATCGGCGCCGCCGGTTCCCGGGTGGATTGCGCCGGACCGGGGACTCCGGAACCACTCCACGGTGCGGCGAAGCCCCTCGCCTAGAGGCGTCGTTGCCCGCCATCCGAGATCCCGGCGGATCCGGGACGCATCGAGCCGGAAGTCTCCCAGCGCGATGGCCTGCTCCATCCCGGAGAGCGGCTCGGTCCGGACCCGGACCGGCCGATCGGCCGCCTCGCAGAGCCGGCGGGCGAACGCCTCGAGGGACACCGGGGAACCTCCCACGTTCCAGGTTCCCGGCGGCGCGCCCGGGGCGCCCGCCCGCAGCAGGGCGTCCACGATGTCGTCCACGTACACCGGATCCCGCCGCAGCGCGGGGTTTCCTCGCACCCGGATCGCCTCTCCGGCGAGCGCGGCGCCGAGGAAGGCCCCGGTGAAGCCGGCGCCGGGACCCCGCAGCGGCTGGCCCGGCCCATAGGCGTTCGAGAGGCGGAGCACCCGGAAGCGGTCCCCGAGGAGCACCCGGCCAAGGTGCTCCGCGGCCTCCTTGTGAACCGAATGGGCGTCGGGGGGGCGGATCGGGTGGTCCTCGGGGGCGGGAAGGATCACGGCCGGTCCGTAGAGCTGGCGGGTGCTGGTGAAGACGACCTCGGTCCGGGGACCGACGGACCGGAGGAGGCCGAGCGTCGCTTCGACGTTGTCCCCGAAGTCCCGAAGGGGATCCTCCATGCTGGCCGCGTGGCCGCCGGTGGCGGCGAGGTGGAACACGACGTCCGCGGCTTCCAGACCGGCGAAGCCGTCGGGCGCCCGCAGGTCGGAGACCCGTTCCGTGACTCCCGGCAGAGAGACAGGGAGCGGTCGCCGATCCAGAGCGACAGGACGCGCTCTCCGGGCCGCGAGCTCGCGGAGAAGACGGCCGCCGATGAAGCCCGCCGCGCCGGTGACCACGACCCGCCGCTCGGTCCATGCGACGGGGGGAGCCGGCGACATGACCGGCGGAGCTTACGGGAGCAGGGTCGGCCGGCTCGCTCCCCGGGCGCCGTTCCCCGGTTGCCGACGGGAGTACTCTCGGCGCCGTGGACCGAGGAAGCGGCTCGCCGGGAACGCTGTTCGTCGTGGCGACTCCGATCGGCAACCTCGAGGATCTCTCGCCGCGGGCCGCGCGGATTCTGGGCAGCGTGGGCCGGATCGCGTGCGAGGACACCCGCGTGGCGGGCCGACTGCGGGCCCGGTTCGGGTTCACCACCCGGTTCGTCTCGCTCCACGAACACAACGAGCGGGCGCGGATTCCCGGACTGCTGGCGGGGCTGGAGGGGGGAGAGGATCTCGCGCTCGTCTCCGACGCCGGGACTCCGCTCGTTTCCGATCCAGGCTACCGGCTGGTCCGCGCCGCCCGGCGGGCGGGCATCCCGGTGCGTGCGGCGCCGGGCCCTTCGGCGGTCACGGCGGCTCTCGCGGTCTCCGGGCTGCCGACCGACGCCTTCACGTTTCTCGGGTTTCCCCCAGCGCGACGCGGCGCGCGCCGGCGGCGGTTCCTCGACCGGGCCCGCAGCGTTCCCGGGTCGCTCGTGCTGTTCGAATCGGCCCGCCGAATCGTGCCCCTGCTCACGGATCTCGCCGAGGCTCTCGGACCCCGGGAAGCCTCGCTCTCGCGAGAGATGACGAAGATCCACGAGGAGCACTGGTGGGGTTCGCTGCCCGAACTCGCCGAACGGGCGCGGAAAACGCCTCCCCGCGGCGAAGTCACGCTCGTCGTGGCGCCGGCGGGTCGGGCGCGTAGAATTTCCCGGTCGGGCGGGGCGTCGTCCCCGGCTCCTGTCCCGAAGGGTCTCGCATCCAGATGAGAGCCTCGCATCCTCGCATCCTCGCTGGCGAGCAGGAGAGACGCATGAACTTCCTCCTTCTCTGTTCCGAAGGCGCTGGACGGGATCTCCCGTGGATGGGATCCTCCGTTGCGGCCACCGCCGCCTCGGCCGCCTCCGCGATGCTGGAGGGGTGTCCATCGGATGCGGTCGCGCTCTTCGTCGGCAGAACCCCTCCGGCTTTCGAACTCCCGGCCGGTTTCGCCGCCGCGACACCGCAACAGGCTTCCAGGCGCCTCGAGGCGCTTCCCCCCGAATCGCCCGGCATCGCCCTCGCCGCCGGCGTGATCGAGCCGCCTCGGGAGCGGCTCGCCGCCCTCGTGGAGGAGGCATCTCCCGGCCAGCCGGCGCCGTTGCTGAACCAGGCCGGACACCGCATCGCGGTGGCGTGGACGGTCGGCGATTGCGCCGCCGCGCTCGGACCCGGCTTCGACGAGACCGTGTCGGGGGTGGAGATTCCCCGGCGGGTCGCCCGGGTGCTCGGCGTCGCCCGGGTGCGGGACGCCGGGAGCTGGTCCGACGCCCTGCGGGCGGCCCGACGGCAGACCGCGCGCCGTCTCCTCGCCGCCGGCGTCCTCCTCGAAGATCCGGACACGCTCTGGGCCGACCCGACCGTCGAGGTCGAGCCGGGGGCGCGCATCGGACCCTCCGTCGTCCTTCTCGGGACCACGCGGATCGCCGCGGGGGCCGAAGTCGCCGCCTTCTGCCGCCTCGAGAACACCGAGGTCGGCCGCGGGGCGCGCATCCTGAGCCACACCACGATCAGCGACAGCGACATCCAGCGCGAGGCCAAGGTGGGCCCGTTCACCCATGTCCGACCGAACACCCGACTCGAACCGGGCGCTTTCGCCGGAGCGTTCACCGAGACGAAGAACGCGACCCTGGGGCGCAACTCGGCGCTGCCGCATCTCTCCTACCTCGGCGACTGCGATGTGGCCCACCGCGTCAACCTCGGAGCCGGAACGGTGACTTGCAACTACGACGGCCGGGGCAAGCACCGGACGATCGTGGAGGCGGGCGCCTTCGTCGGGAGCAACGCGATCCTGGTCGCTCCGGTGCGGATCGGACGGAAGGCGTTCGTGGCCGCCGGGTCCGTCATCGTGGAGGATGTTCCGGATGGCGCGCTCGCCATCGCCCGGGGCCGTCAGGCGGTCAAGCCGGGCCGCGCCGCCGGGCGCTTCGAGGGAGCCGACGAAGTCTGAGCCCGGCGACCGACCTCTCGAAGTCCCCGCCTCGGCCGGCGCTGTGGCGGGAGATCGCCGACCAGCCGGCGGCCACCCGCCGCACGATCGGCGCGGTGGACGATTCCCGCGATCGGTGGAGGGCGGCGCTCGCCGGCCGCGCCGGAGGCGAGATCGTCCTCACCGGGGCGGGAACCAGCCGTCACGCCGCCGAGCTCGCGGCCGGGTGGTGGCGAGAACTCGGACTCGCGGCCCGCGCCGAGCCCGCGACCGGGTTCGACCCGGCGACCGGACGAGCGCCCTCGGTCGTGGCGATCACCCAGTCGGGCGCCACCGGGAGCGTGCTGCGGCTGCTCGAAGGCGCAGCCCGGGCGGGCGCCTTCCGGGTGCTGGTCACGAACACCCCGGGGAGCCCGGCGGGAAGGAGGGCGGACCTCGAGATCGTCACGCCCGCGGGACGGGAGCGCGCCGTCCCCGCAACCCGCTCGTTCACCTCGGCGCTGCTCGCTCTCCGGGCGCTGGGCCACGTCTGGGCCGGAGCGCCGCGCGAGGAGGCCGATCCGGTCGCCGCCGCCGCGCCGGCGCTTCTCCGCGCCGGAATCGCCGCCGAGACGCGCGTCATCCGCTTCGTGACCCGGGTGCGGGCGCGCGGGCCGTGGTTCTTCCTGGGCGGCCCGGGCCTCCGACCGATGGCCCGGGAGGGGGCGCTCAAGATGCTCGAGACCGCCGTGACGCCGGCGATGGAACTCCCGGCGGGCGAACTCGCTCACGGGCCGGCGGCGCTTCTCGGCGAGACCACCCCGGTCGTCCTCCTCTCGGCGGCTGCGGCGCCGGGCCCGGCGGAGACCCGCTCGCTCGAGGCGGCGCGGGACGCCGGAGCTCCCGTCCTCCGGGTCGCTTCCGGCATCCCCGGGCCGTCGGGCGGGGGTCGTCTCGACCTGGCGCCTCCAGCGAGCTTGCCGACGGGCCCGGCCAGCCTCGCCTTCTTCGCCGCGCCGATCCTCCAGCTCCTCGCTCTTCGCGCCGGCGAGCGACTGGGACGCGATGTGGATCGGCCGCCCCGGCTCGGCAAGGCGGTCCGCGATGACTGAGTCGCACCCGCTCCTCGAGGGCCTGAACCGGTCGCAGCGCGCTGCCGTGACCGCGCCCGCCGGACCGATCCTCGTCTTCGCCGGGGCCGGATCGGGCAAGACGCGGACCCTCACCCGGCGGATCGCCTGGATCGTGGCCGAACAGGGGAGCCACCCGCTCTCGGTGCTCGCGATGACCTTCACGAACAAGGCGGCGCGCGAGATGAACCAGCGGGTGGCGCAGCTCGCCGAGGAGACCGGCGTGTTCGAGCCCGCGCCCGGCCCCTGGGTCTCGACCTTCCACGCCTTCGCCCTCCGGCTCCTGCGTCTCTTCCCCGAGCCCGTGGGACTCGCCTCCGGTTTCGGCGTGCTGGGAGCGGACGACTCGAAGGCGCTGCTCCGCCAGGCGGCCCGCGGCCTCGGCGTGAACGAGGACCGCCACCCCCTGCGCGCCATCGTCCCCGCCGTCTCGGCGCGCCGGAACGCGGTGGCGGCGACCGGACGCTGGGAAGGGCCGGCGGAGCGGTTTCCGGGCCGGAACGCCGTCGTGGCCGAGGTGGCGACGGCGCTCGAAGCGGAACTCGCCCGGATCGGAGCGGTGGACTTCGACGGGATGCAGATCCTGGCGCTGCGTCTCCTCCGGAAGGGCGGCGGCGCGAGGGACTTCGTGGATCGGCGGGCGCAGCGGCTGCTCGTGGACGAGTACCAGGACACCAGCCCGCTCCAGCAGCGTCTCCTGCTCGAACTGGCGCCGCACCGCGATGTCTTCGCCGTCGGGGATGACGACCAGTCGATCTATTCGTTCCGGGGCGCCGACCATCGAAACATCCTCCGGTTCGAGAAGGACTTCCCCGGCGCCCGGGTGTTTCGGCTGGAGCAGAACTACCGCTCCACCACGGCCATCCTCGACGCCGCGAACGCGGTGATCCGCCGCAACCGGGAGCGCAGAGACAAGACCCTCCGGGCGATGGGCGAGCGCGGCGCGCCGATCCGGTTTCTGAGGCACGCCTCGGAGGCGGGGGAGGCCGCCCGGGTCGCGCAGGACATCGAAGGCTGGAAGGACGAGCGGGGTTCGGTGGCCGTTCTGCTGCGGACCCGGGCCCAGACGCGCGCGTTCGAGGAGGCGTTCACCGCGCGCGGGATCCGGCATGTGGTCATCGGCGGGCTTCGCTTCTACGAGCGGAAGGAGGTGCTCGACGCGCTCGCGTGGATCGGCCTCGCGGCGTCGGCCGGCCACGACGCCGGTTTCCGCCGCGCCATCGCGGCGCCGCGGCGGGGAATCGGCGCGAAATCGCTGTCGCGGATCGAGGGGCGAGCGGGCGCGGACCGGATTCCGCTGCTCGAAGCCGCAAGGCGGCTCGTGAACGAGGGCGCCTTCAGCGGTCGCGTCGCCACCGGGCTGCGCTCCTTCCTGAGAGCGGTGGGCGCGATCCGGAAAGCGACGGCCGACGGACCGGAAGCCGTGGTGCGGACGGCGATCGAGGGGAGCGGCCTCGCGGCGAGCCTCGAGAACGACAGCGAGCGCACCGAGAACCTCGCATCGCTGCGCGCGGCCGCCCGGGACTTCGAGACCCGCGCCGCGGTCGAGGAGGAAGCGTCGCCGGACTCGGACGGCGCCGGCGCAGACCGGGCCGGGGCCGATCGGGTGCTGGCCTTTCTCGACCAGGTCAGCCTGCTCGCCGCCGAAGACCTCGCGCCGGACGAGGAGGAGGACTCCGGTCCGCCGCCGGTCCGGGTGATGACGGTGCACGCCGCCAAGGGGCTGGAGTTCGACCGGGTGTTCCTCGCCGGGCTCTGGCAGGGCGTCTTCCCCCACTGGCTCGCGCTCCAGCACAACGAGATCGAGGAGGAACGGCGCCTGTTCTATGTCGGGATGACGCGGGCCCGGAACGAGCTCTTCCTCTCGGCCGCGCCGGGGGCCATGACCTTTCGGTCGAGGTCGGGACCGGGGAACGAATCCCGGTTCCTGCGCGACATCCCCGGTCTGCGGCGAGGAGGGGGGCGGGGCCGGCGGCGGCCATCGAATCGCCCTCGTCCCGGCGGCGCGAGCCTCGGCGGCCTGCGGCGCGGCCACCGGGTGGTCCACCCGAAGTTCGGGCTGGGACGCGTCGAATCGGTGGATGCCGCCGCCCGGCGGATCACGGTGGTGTTCGAGCGCGCCGGCCGGAAACGGCTCGTTCCGGAGTACGCCCGGCTGCGACGACTTCCCTGACCCGCGGTCGGGGATGGTCTATGTCGGATCCCGATCGGCGCCCGCCGTCAGATCCCGAAGACGGAAGACCGCCTTCAGGGGCACTCCGGCGGATCCGAGCCGCCCGGCCGCTCCCATCTCGCGGTCCACCAGCGTGAGCGCCCCGACGACCTCGAAGCCGGCGTCGCGGGCGGCTTCCACGGCGAGCAGGGTCGAACGTCCGGTCGTGGCGGTGTCCTCGAGGATGACCGCCGGTCCCGATGGACGCTCGACGCCTTCCACGCGGCGCCCCCGGCCGTGCGCCTTCTCCTTCTTGCGCACGAAGAACCCGGCGATCTCCCGTCCCGCTTCCCCCGCGGCCCCGGCGAGCGCCGTGGCGAGCGGGACCGCGCCGGTCGCGAGACCGCCCGCCGCCACCGGAGACCAGCCGGAGCGGTCGATCGCATCGAGGAGAACCCGACCGACGAGCGCCACCGCATCCGGCCGCATCATGCTCAGCCGGGCGTCCAGATAGACCTTCGAGACGCCCCCGTGAGCCAGCTTGAACTCTCCGTATTTCAAGGAGTTCCGCCGGAGGATGGCCGCGAGCTGGTCGCGATCGGAAACCGGGCTCACGGCTCGACGGAAGCGCCTTCGACAGCTTCGATCGCTTCGATCGCCGCCACCAGCCACCGCGACGGCACCTCCTCCCCGAACTGGTTCACCAGGTCGTAGCGGATCAGGGTGAACCGGTAGCGCGCGCCGTCGGCCTCGACGAGCAGATCCTTGCCGGTGACGAGCCCGGTGAGGTAGTCCACCGGCGCCTCCCGGAGCAGGCTGCGCTCCGCCCGGCGTCGTTCCTCGTCGAGCGTCATCTGGACTTCGGCGAGCGCCTCCCGCGCCTCGCGGCGCTCCTCCCCGTGGGATTCCCACTCCGCTTCGATCCGACCGAGGCGGCCGGAGAGGGCGGCGTCGGGCCGGGCGCCGCGGCGCTCGGCGATTTCGCGGATCGCCTGCTGGTTGGCGCTGCGGAAGGCGGAGAGCTCCTGGAACTGGTCGTCCCGGCGGCGGGTGGCCTGCTGCTCCTCCTCCCGGAGCCCGGGCACCCGGTAGGGACCGGTGGTCTCCTCCGAGATTTCGATCAGCTCCCAGGACACCGGCAGCCCGGCAGGGAAGGGGACGAGCGAGACCGCCGCGAGCGTCGTTCGGTCCCCCTGGGCGATGGCCCGGAAGAACTGGGAGAGGAGGATCTCCTCCGGAGGCCCCGACGAACACGCCGCGAACAGCGACGCGGTGGCGAGGAGGACGGCGGCTGCTCCCGTCCCGCGCGGTTCGATCCCCATGATCCTTCCTCCCCGACCGACAGCGCCGGCCGCTCGTCCATTCATCTCCACTGACTGCGCCGGCACTTCGTCCATCATCCCCACCGACCGCGCTGGCCCTTCGTCCATCACTCACTCACCGCGCCGTTCCCGGACGGATCGCCCCCGTCCTTCGCCTCGGCCTCGGGAATCCGGGACACCGCGACCACTTCGTCTCCCGGCCGCACCCGCAGCGCCAGGTTTCCCATGGTGTTCCGACCGACGCCGCGGAAGTCGTCGGCGCGGGTGCGAACCGCCTTGCCCCCGGCGGTGATCAGAAGGAGTTCGTCGCCGGAACGGACCCACACCGTGGCCACCACCGGCCCGTTCCGCCGGCGTCCGTCCCTGTTGATGTTCCGGAGCCCCTGCCCGCCGCGCCCCTGCAGCCGATACTCGCCGAGCTGGCTCTTCTTCCCGTAGCCGAGACGCGTGACCACGAGCAGCGACCCGGAGGAAGCATCGTCCTCTTCCACCACGACCAGGCTGACGACCGCGTCCCGGCGACGAAGGTGGATCCCCTTGACCCCGCCGGAGACCCGTCCCATGGGTCGCGCCTCGTTTTCGGGGAATCGAATCGCGTAGCCGTTCCGGGTCGCGAGGATGACGTGAGCGGAACCGCGAGTGAGCGCGGCGGCAAGGAGTTCGTCCCCTTCGCGGACCAGGACGGCCCGGAGGCCGGTGGCGCGGAGATTCGCGTAGAGCTCGAACCGCGTCCGCTTCACCAGGCCGTTCCGGGTGGCGGTGAGCAGGAACAGCCCCTCGGTCCCCTTCCCGCTCTCCACGCCTTCCGGCAGCGGCAGGACCGCCACGATCTTTCGCTCGGTCGGGAGCTGGAGGAGGTTCACGATGGCCCGTCCGCGGGCCGCCTTCGAACCCTCGGGCAGCTCGTAGCCCTTGAGGCGGTAGGCCACGCCCTCGTCGGTGAGGAACAGGAGGCTCGAATGGGTGCTGCCGACGATGAGATCCCGGATCGCGTCCCCCTCGCGGATCCCGGCGCCCGAGTGCCCCTTGCCGCCCCTGGACTGGGCCCGGTAGTCGTCCAGCGGGGTCCGCTTGATGTAGCCGGCCTGGGTCACCGAGATCACGATGTCCTCGACCGGGATCAGCTCCTCGATCGTGAGGTCGGACGCCTCGTCGGCGATCTCGGTCCGGCGATCGTCGCCGTACTTCTTCGCTGCCGCCTCGGCCTCCTCGCGCACGATGGCGTCTATGCGCGCCGGGCTGCGCAGGATGCCCGAGAGATTGCGGATCTTCTCCTCCAGACCGGCGATCTCCTTCTCGATCTTCTCCCGCTCCATCCGGGTGAGCCGCTGGAGCCGCATGTCGAGGATCGCCTGGGCCTGGATCTCGGTGAGTCCCGGCCCGTCCGGACCCGCTCCCGCCCGTTCGAGGAGTTCCCGGTCCACGTGGCGGCGCCGCGGACGCAGTTCGCGCTGGAGCTTCTCCCGGGCCGCCGCCGGGTTGGGAGAGCTCCGGATCCACTCGATCACCTCGTCCAGCCGGTCCACGGCGGCGGCGAGGCCCTCGAGGAGATGCAGCCGCTCCTCGCACCGATTCAGCTCGAACCGCACCCGGCGGCGCACGACCTGCCGTCGGAACGCGAGGAAGTCCCGCAGCATGGCGAGCAGCGAGTAGCGCCGCGGACGCCCTCCCGAGATGGCGAGCAGGTTCAGCCCGTAGGAACTCTGGAGCGCGGTGTGCCGGTAGAGGTTGTTCAGCACGACCTGCGGCTCCTCGCCGCGCTTCAGGTCGATCACGATCCTCATGCCGCGCCGGTCCGACTCGTCGCGAAGATCGGAGATCCCGGTGATTCGCTTGTCCTTCACCAGGTCGGCGATCTTCTCGATGAGCCGGGCCTTGTTGACCTGGTAGGGAATCTCGCTGACCGCGATCCGGTCGCCGCCGGTGCGCGTCGTCTCGAACTCGCAGACGGCCCGGACCTGGATGACGCCTCGCCCGGTGCGGTAGGCGGAGACGATCCCGTGCCGCCCGTGGATGCGCCCGCCCGTGGGAAAGTCCGGGCCGGGCACACGCTGGAGCAGGCCGATCTCCAGCTCCTCGTCCTCGACCTCCTGGTTCTCGATGAGATACACCAGACCCGCGGTGACTTCGCGCAGGTTGTGGGGCGGGATCTTGGTCGCCATCCCCACCGCGATCCCGTCGGAGCCGTTCACCAGCAGGTTCGGGACGGCGGTGGGAAGGACCTGCGGCTCCACCGTGCGGCCGTCGAAGTTGGGGACGAACCCGACCGTGTTCCGGTCGATGTCCTCCATCATCGAGGTCGAGAACCGCGTCAGGCGGGCCTCGGTGTAGCGATAGGCGGCCGCGGGGTCGCCGTCCACCGACCCGAAGTTCCCCTTCCCGTCGATCAGGGGATGGCGCAGGTTGAAGCCCTGGGCGAGCCGAACGAGCGTGTCGTACACCGCCCCGTCGCCGTGAGGGTGGTACTTCTTGAGCACCTCGCCCACGATCCCGGCGCACTTCGACCACGCGCGCGAGGGCAGGAGGCCCTCCCGGTACATCGCGTACAGCACCCGGCGCTGTCCCGGCTTCAGCCCGTCCCGCACATCGGGGAGCGCCCGCCCGATGATCACCGACATGGCGTAGTCCAGGTAGGACTGCTTCATCTCGGCTTCGATGTGCTCGACGCGCCGGAAGCGCGCCCGCCCGCCGAGCGAGCCGGGATCCGGGAGGCCGCCGTTGCCGGCGGTCATGTCGGCGTCCGTCATCGGAGTGGACGGGCGTCAGACGCCCGCGCCGGCGCTCCCCGGGAGAGCGGCCAGTTCTCCCGGTGGCCAGTTCTCGCGGTGGGCCAGTTCTCCCGGTTGGGGCCCCGGTTCTCCCGGTTGGGGACCCGGTCAGACATCGAGGTTGGCCACGTTCAGGGCGTTCTTCTCGATGAACGCCCGGCGCGGCTCGACCTGATCTCCCATCAGGGTGCGGAACAGCTCCCGGGCGTCGAGATCGTCCTGCACCCGCACCTGCTTCAGGCTTCGCGCCGCGGGGTCCATCGTCGTGTCCCACAGCTCGTCGGCGTCCATCTCCCCCAGACCCTTGTAGCGCTGGATCCGGAGATCGCTGCGGGCGCTCGCCTGGAGGTGATCCAGCAGACCGCCCGTCGTGGAGATCTCGCTCTCGAGCGTCCTGCGATCGCCGGAACCGATGCGAAACACCCGAATCGGCGGCTCGTCGAAACCGCGCACCCGTTCGTAGAGCGCGTGGAGACGGCTCATTTCGGCCCGATCGAGGAAGGCGGCTCCGAGGCGCCGGGTGAAGGCGGGACCGTCCTCGCCGGCGGTGGGCTCGATCCCGAACCGCCCCGAGCCGTCCTCGTCCTCGAAGACCCGCGCCGGAGCGCCGCTCCCGGTCAGCCGCCGGGCGAACTCCGCCATCCGGGTCCGCGAAACGGTGACCTCGCTCCCGCAGCCCTCCTGGAGCATCCAGAGCACGAGCTGCCGGGGGTAGCCGCGCGCCCCGAGCGAGTCGAGCCGATCCCGCACTCGGGCGAGCCGCCGCGCCGCGTCGAGCAGCTCGGCGCCCTGGAAACGGCGCTCGGCCACTTCGACTTCCCGGACTGCAGCCGACCGCTCGAGCAGGTAGGCGTCGAGCTCGCGGTCCGTGAGGAAGAAGCGATCGGCGAGCCGGGACTTCTTCGGATGGATGACGCGGTAGAGAGGCGGCTCGGCGATGTAGAGGTGTCCTTCGTCCACCAGCCCCCGCATCCGTCGGAAGAAGAAGGTGAGGAGCAGCGTGCGGATATGGGAGCCATCCACATCGGCGTCGGTCATGATGATGACCGAGTGGTAGCGAAGCGTCGCGAGGTCGAGTTCCGGGTCGAGTCCGGCGCCCAGCGCCGAGATCAGGACGCGGATTTCCTCGTTCTCCAGCATCCGGTCGAGCCGGGTCTTTTCGACGTTCAGGATCTTCCCCCGCAGCGGCAGGATCGCCTGGAAGCTGCGATCCCGACCCTGCTTCGCCGACCCGCCCGCGGACTCCCCCTCCACGATGAAGATCTCGCTGCGGGCCGGATCCCGCTCCTGGCAGTCGGCGAGCTTTCCGGGGAGGGATGTCGAGGAGAGGGCGCCTTTCCGCCGCGCCATGTCGCGCGCCTTGCGGGCGGCCTCGCGGGCCTGGAACGAGTCCACCGCCTTGACGACGATCGCGCGGGCTTCCTGGGGGTTTTCCTCGAAGAAGCGCTGCAGCTCGTCGTACACCAGGGAATCCACGAACCCCTGGACCCAACTGTTGCCCAGTTTGCTCTTTGTCTGGCCTTCGAACTGCGGCTCGGGAACCCGCACGCTGATCACGGCGGTGAGACCCACCCGGGCGTCTTCGCCCTGGAGCCGGCCCTTCAGATCCTTGCCGGCGGGACTGTTCTGGGCGTAGTTGTTGAGCGCCCGGGTGAGCGCCGCCCGCATCCCGCTGAGATGGGTTCCGCCTTCCGGCGTGTTCACGTTGTTCACGAAGGAGTGGACCCCTTCCTGGTAACCGTGGTTCCACTGGAGGGCCACTTCGCACGAGTGGGTTCCGCCGCCGTTCGAAGCGAACTCGGAAGCCTCGCCCTCGAAGGTGATCACGTCCGGATGGATCGGAGAGTCGTTGCGGTTCAGATGCGCCACGAACTCGGAGATGCCCCCCTCGTAATGGAAGACCTCGGTTCGTCCGTCGCGCTCGTCCCGCAGCCCGATGCGGACTCCGCGCACGAGGAACGCGAGCTCGCGGACCCGATGCGAGATCAGATCGAAATCGAACTCGGTGGTCTCCTCGAAGATCGTGGGGTCGGGGAGGAATCGCACCCGCGTCCCGGTCTCGTCGGGAGCGACGTCGGCGGACAGCTCCTCGAGTGGCGCGTCGCGGGCGCCTCGAGTGTACGACTGGCGGAACAGCCTCCCTCCGCGCCGCACCTCCACCTGGAGCCAGGTCGAAAGCGCGTTCACGACGGACACTCCCACACCGTGGAGACCGGCGGAGTACTTGTAGCTGTCGGCGTCGAATTTGCCGCCTGCATGGAGTCGGGTCATGACGACCTCGACCGCGGGAAGTCCGGTGCTCGGCTCCGGATCCACCGGGATGCCCCGGCCGTCGTCCCGGACGGAGAGGCTGCCGTCGGCGTGGATCACGACGTCGATCTCCCGACAGTGTCCCCCCATCGCCTCGTCCACGCTGTTGTCCACGACCTCCCGGAACAGGTGGTGCAACCCGGTCTTGCCGGTGGACCCGATGTACATGGCCGGGCGAACCCGGACCGCTTCGAGGCCTTCGAGGATGCGAATGTCCTCGCCCGAATACTCCTCCGTCGCCGACCTGTCGGTGGCGAACGAGCCCGCGCTCACACCAGCTCCGCGAACCGGGCGCGCGAACCAGCGCCTGCTTCGGACAACGACGAGTCCCTGCTGACCGACGCCCTACGGCGAGATCGGCATCCCCACGCAGAAGTGGGTGAAGGTGTCGTCCTCGTCCACCGGACGCAGCAGGAAGGGCCGATCGGGACCGGTGAAACCGATCTCCGCGGACTCGCAGGAAACGTTGCGGGCGAAATCGCGGAAATGCGCAAGGTTGACGTGGAGCGAGAGGGAACCGCCACGGGCGTCGGCGAACTCGACCGTGGCGTTCGCTTCCCCGAGGACCGAGTCCGCCTCGATGTCGAGCGCATCGTCCTTGATGTCGAGACGAGCCCGATGCCACTCCCCGGGAGCGAAATGCAGCGCCGACTGGACGGCGGCGAGGAGGGCGGCGCGATCCACTCGACCCAGGATCGGACACTCCTTCGGGATCACGTGCTCGTACTCGGGCAACCGGTCGGAAAGACGGGAACAGACGAGCAGCCGGTGGCCGAAATCGAAGAACAGATGGTTCTCGGCGCTGAAGAACTTCATGGATCTGTCGCCGGCGCGGCACAGCAGCTTCAGCTCCGTGACCGTCTTCATGGAGATGCCGAAGGACTGCGTGGCGTCGCCCTCCTCCGACTCGGCGCCGAGGACGCGCGCGCTGGAGAATGCCAGGCGGGAGTGGTCCGACGACACGACCCGGATTTCCCCGCTTCTCACCTCGATCTGGGCGCCAGCGCTTCCCGGATGCGCATCCGGCCCGTCCGGAAACGCATAGGAACCGGCGGCCAGCAGGGTGGCCATCGTGCTCGCGCCGACGGTGGCGACCGGCTCGTCGGGAGGCGTTTCGATCTTCGGGGGCTCGCCGACGCGTCCGGGGATCCGGACCACGGCCTTGCCGCAACGGCCACGCACGCCGCGGGAGTCGTCATCGTCTTCGAGCAGGACCTCGGCGCCCCGCACTTCCTTGAGCCAGGCGGCGAGGCGTCCCACGGGAACGCTCAGGAACCCCTCGCCCTCGGAGTCCGCGGGCACGGTGGAGCGGAGGCCGATCTCGCCTCCGGACGCCGAGAGCTCGCACTGGTCGCCGACGCTGCGGAAGGTGACGCTCGCAAACGTGAGGTCGGTCCCCCGACTGTCCACGACCCCGGCGAAGAGGTGCAGTTCGTCGAGTAGGGCCTTGCGGTCGATGGTGAAGTTCATGGGCGCTCTGCGGGAAGGAAACCCGAAGCGGGGAACGGAACACCCCGTACCCGACCTGTCCCCGGGCCATACCAGAGGGGAATGAATCCCGCTCGATTCGTGGAGATGAAGCTGCTCGGGATCGGCGAATTATAGCCCATATGGATGTCTGTCGAAAGTGTCCGAAGTCAGACCCAAACCGCTGATTTTCCTGACGAAGTGTTCGGGCAACGGATTGTTCGCGGCATCTCGGGGGAGGGACCGGGCCGGAAGACGCCGGGACCGGCCCTCACCCGGCTGGCGAGAGCCGCTTCGACGGCTGACAGGGTTCCCCGCGCCGCTTACCGGTTTTCGACGGGTTTTCGACAGGGGGAGCGCTGCCGGGGAAGCCGACCCCATCCCGCCGAATCCGGTCGGGAGAACGGCCACGCGACCGGTCCACCCGGTCTTCCGACGGGCCGCCCCCGCCACGGGTGGGCGATCCGCCGGGGATGCGAGAGACTCCGGGCTTCAGCGCAGCCGCCGGATCAGGCGTTCGACGAGGCGGTCGAGCCCGGGATCCCGGGCTCGCTGGCGCTTGACCCGATTGATGCCGTAGAGGATCGTGGAGTGCTTGCGTCGGAAGGCGCGCCCGATCTCGCTGAGAGTCCGACCGGTGACCTCTCGCGCCACGTACATCCCGACATGGCGGGCGAGAGAGACTTCGTGGCCGCGGTAGCGCCCGACGAGGCGGACGGGGGGGACGCCGAAAGCCGTGGCGATCGCCCCGATGACTTCGGGGAGTCCGGTCTGGCGGACCGCCGGGAGCGGCGTCTGCTCGAGGATTCGCTCCACGAGTTCCACGGAGATCGCGGACGCGCGCTCGGCGCGCGCCAGGGTGACGATCCGGGACAGGGCGCTCTCGAGATCGCGGGGGCCCTCCCGGAGGCGGTCGGCGATCTTCTCGGCGGCGCCGTCGGGAAGGACGACAGCGCGGCGCGCCGCCTTGCGTTCCACGATCCGGACCCGGGTCGCTCGGTCGGGCAGCCCGATGTCGGTGACGAGGCCGCTCTCGAGGCGGCTGCGAATCCGCGGATCCAGGTTCTCGATGTCCCGGGGATGGGAGGTCGCGGAGATCACGACCGGCGCCCCCCGCTCCGCGAGCCCCGTGACCGCATGGAAGAACTCCTCCGCCGAACGGCTGAAGCGATCCAGCCCGGCGAGGAACTCGAGATCGTCCACGACCAGGGCCTCCAGCCGCTGGCAGGCCTCGCGGAAGGGGTAGAGCTGGTTCGTTCGCACCGCCCGGACGACCTGTCGCCCGAAGGACTCCCCGCGGGTGTAGAGCACCCGACTCTCCGGGCCGCCCTTGCGGAGCCTCCAGGCGATGGACTGGAGGAGGTGGGTCTTGCCGACCCCGATGCCGCCGTACACGAGAAGGGGGGTGAACGGAGTATTGACCGCCCCGGGATCGCTCACCGCCAGCGCGGCCTCCCGCGCACACCGGTTTCGCGCGCCGGTGACGAACGTCTCGAACGTGAAGTCGGGCGAGAGCGGCTCGCTGCGAGTCGAGGCGCGGGGGTGCTCCGGTCCGTCGGCTGGAGGCTCGGACTTCCGGTTCCGGCGCACCAGGCAGAGCACGGCCACGGCGTCGCTCCCCGCCTGATGGAGGGCTTCGAGGATGGCGTTCTCGTAGCGTCCTTCGAGGTGGGCCGCGAAGACCGGGTTCGGAACCTGGAGCCGCGCTTCGCCCCCCTCGTCGCCGAGCCACCGGGCCGGTTCGATCCAGGTGCGGAACTCGCGTTCGGGAATGCGGGTCCGGAGGCGATCGAGCGCGTCCGCCCAGAGGCGGGAACGGCGCGATGGACGGGGCCTGGTGGTGGTTCGGGTCAAGGACGGGGTGGGGAAAGGCGGGGACAGTCGGTGTCTCCGGGCGCCCGGCGGGGGGAACGCCGGATCGGATGGCAGCCCCCGATCGAGGATTTCGCCACCCGCCAAGGGGAAATCTAGCGGCCCCCGGATGCGACCGGAGCCCCGCGATTCCGGGGGGGCGGCGCCGTTCATCCCAAATTCATGTTCCGGCAGCGGATTGGGTCTGCGGCCCCGAAATCGGCCCGTTTTCGGGCGTACCAACGATTCACGGCGATCTCGGGGGACGGCCCCTGGGACGTTTCCACAACCCGAAATCCGTGTCTCCGTTGCGAAACCGCGCCCGAGCCGCGATGCTCTTGACCGATCCGCCACAGTCCCGATAACCTGTTCCGTTTCCCGCGAGTCCGCGCGCCGAGACCGTCGCTGTCTTGCCCCCGGATTGCGGAACCGTCATTTTTCATCGGGTTGGAGCGACCGGTTTCATGAAGAGAACATTTCAGCCGAACCGACGGCGGAGAAAGCGGAAGCACGGGTTTCGCGCCCGGATGAAAGCGCCCGGAGGGCGTCGGGTGCTGGCCCGCCGCCGTCGTCGGGGGCGCCGGCGGCTCACGGTCTGAGTCGGTCGCGGCCGGGTCGCGGCCGCTGGCGGCCCCGGAGGCGTGACCGACGGGCCATAGCGGTCTTTCGGTCGTCGGACCAGCGCCTCCGGCGGGAGCAGCGGCTCCGGAAGTCACCCGACTTCCGGAGGGTGATGGATCGGGGATCGCGAGGGGGATCCCGCTGGGTGCTCGCCTTCCTCCTGCCGCGGGAAGAGGACGGCGAGCGCGCCCGGGGCCGTCTGGGCGTCGTGGCGAGCCGCCGCGTCGGAGGAGCCGTGGCGAGGGCGCGGGCGAAGCGACGGCTGCGAGAGCTGTATCGCCGGGCGCCGTGGCGGCCGGCCGGGGACCTGGTGCTGATCGCTCGCCGGGGGATCGGAGAGGCCCGGTGGATATCCCTCGAATCCGGATTCCGCATCGCGCTCGAGCGGGCGGGCGCGTCGCCCCCCTCGGGGAGCATCCGTCCCGGGAGCCGGACCCCCTGACAGGCGATGCCGTGGAGTCGAACCCCCTGACGGGCGACGCCGTGGAGCCGAACAAGCGGACGAGCGAACCCGTGGCGCCGAACGAGCGGACGGGCGACGCCGTGGCGCCGAACGAGCCGCCCCGACTGGTTCGGCGCGCGGCGGGACCCGGATGAGGACGGCGGGGCGCGTTCTCGAACGCGCGGCGGCGGCTTTCCTGTTGTTCGGGATCCACGCCTACCGGGCAATTCTCTCGCCGCTGATGGGCGGTCTGTGCCGGTTCATGCCCTCCTGTTCGCGGTATGCCGAAGCCGCGATCCGGGCGCACGGGCCCTGGCGGGGCGCGTGGCTGGCCGCCCGGCGGCTCCTCCGGTGCCGGCCGTTCGGCGGCCGTGGCTACGATCCGGTCCCCGAACCCCCGGCCCGGCTCGGGGAGCCCGGGCGTCGGGTTCCGACCCCAGCGACCCCAGCGACCCCAGCGACCGCTGCGGCGACCCCAGCCGCGACCCCTGCGGCGACCCCAGCCGCGACCCCTGTAGCGACCCCCGCGACCCCTGCCGCGCCGCGCCGGCCCTCCCGCCGTCCCTGAGTCAACCGAAGGAAACCAAGCCATGGAACGCCGCGTCCTCCTCGCGTTTCTCCTGTCGTTCATCGTCTTCCTGCTCTTCGTCCGCTTCTTCGGCGAAGGCGAAGGGCCGTCACCGGTTCCCGCCGAGGATGTCGCGGAGACTGCGCCGGCGCCGGCGTCTCCGTCGCTGCTCCCCGAACCGGCGCCGGCGGCGCCGGCCGAAGCGGCGCCATCGGTCGAGCGGCGGGAGGCCACGCGCGAGCAGCGCATCACGGTGCGCAGCCGGCTCTTCGAAGCCGAGTTCACGAATCGGGGCGCGCGACTCGTGAGCCTTCGACTGAACGACCACACCGACTCGGTCGGCAACCCCTACCAGACGATCCCGCAGGGCGACGATCTGGTCGAGGCGGTGCGGCCGTTCGACGTGCTGCTCCCCGGGGATCCGTCGCCGCGGCGGCTGGTGGGCGCGCTCCACCTGGTCACGGTGGACGGCGTCGCGCAGGACGGGATGGTTCAGCTCGATCTCGACGACGGCGAGTCGCGTGAGATCGGCTTCCACCTCGTGACGGCGGACGGCCTCGAGGTGCGGAAGACGGCTCGCGTCACCGGCGGCGACTACCGGATCGAGAGCCGGGTTTCGGCTCGCCGCGGCGGGGCGGAGCAGCCGAAGGAGATCCTGTTCGGACCCGGGATCGGGGACGAGAGCGCCAGCGGAACGTATGTGACCCAGGATCAGGGGGTCATCCGCGCCTCCGGGGAGAACCTGCTGTTCTCGCTCGACGATGTCCGGGAGGGAAGCGCCGAGAGTCTCTCGGTGCGGGGAGTGGGCGTCACCTCCCACTACTTCGCCGGCCTGCTGGTCGCGCGGCCGGGACAGCGCTACGAGGGTCGCCTCGAAACCCTGCTTCTCCCGTGGGACAGCTTCGCCACCGTGACCGAGGAAGACAGCGGCGGCGAACGGGAGGTCATGGTCGCCCGGCTGGGTTCCTCCGCCCCGGCGGAGTTCACGCTGTTCGCCGGACCGAAGCAGGTGGAAGTCCTCGCGGAACTCGGGATGGACATCGTGGAGTTCGGATTCTGGAGTTTCCTCGCGGTGCCGATCCGCGCCGTGCTGCTCTGGTTTCATGACGGGCTCGGGAACTACGGGTGGGCCATCGTTTTCGTCACCCTGCTCATCAGCATCCTGCTGGCGCCGCTGAAGCACTACTCGTTCGTGTCCATCCGCGGCATGCAGAAGATCAGCCCGCAGGTGAAGCGGATCCAGGAGAAGTACAAGGGCCTCAAGGCGACCGATCCCCGCCGGGGGGAGATGAACCAGGAGATGGCCGCGCTCTACCGCGAGCACGGGGTGTCCCCGATCGGGGGCTGTCTGCCGATGCTCCTGATGATCCCGTTCTTCTTCGCCTTCTATCGGCTGCTGGTGGCTTCGGTCGAGCTTCGCCACGCGCCGTGGATCCTCTGGATCGAGGATCTCTCGACCGAGGATCCCTTCTTCATCCTGCCGATCCTGATGGGTGTGAGCCAGCTCTTCATGCAGCGCATGACGCAGACGCAGGCCGAAGGGATCCAGGCCCGGATCATGATGTTCATGCCGGTCGTCTTCACGCTGATCCTGGCGTGGGCGCCCTCGGGACTCGTGCTCTACTGGTTCGCGAACAATCTCTTCTCCATGGGGCAGCAGATCGTCACCCAGCGGATCCTGACCCGCCGCGAAGAAGCTTCGAAGGCATCGGCCGTGGTCGTGAAGACCTCGGCGCGGGTCCAGGGACGAACGCGGCGAGCGGTATCCGGCCGGGGCCGTCGGAAGAGGCGGCGTCGCCGTTCCCGGCGGTGACCGTCCCCGAACCGCTCCGGCGAGTGCTCGATCAGCACGACCTGCGGGCGCTGGAAGGGGCGGAGGCGCGTCTCGACGAGCTGTTTCGGCTCCTGCGGGCGTGGCGCGGTCGGGGGATCACCGGCTTTTCGACGCCGGAGGCCCTCGCGGAGGGGTACTTCGCGGGTGCGCTCTCCCTGAGAGGGCATCTCCCGGCAAGCGGCCCGCGGCTGGACATCGGCAGCGGCGCCGGGACGCCGGCGCTTCCGCTCGCGATCCTGGAGGCTGAAACCGGCGCCGGGGGACCGTGGACGCTGCTGGAGCCCCGACGGCAGGCGGCCGGCTTCCTCGGCGTCGCCGTGGAGAACCTGGGGCTCGCGAGTCGGGTGCGGGTCGTGCGGCAGCGGCTCAACGACTACTTGAACGATGACGAGACAACTCCGGCCCTCCGCGCCCTCTCGGCGGTGACCCTGAGAGCGGTGCGACTCAGTCGGCGCGAGTGGATCGGGCTCGCGGCGTCGCTCGGGCCGGAAGCGGTCGTGATCTGGCCGACGAGCGCCGCGGCGCGGGCCCGGGCGGATCTGCGGCCGGGCCTCTTTCGGGAAGAAATGCGGCCGGCCCGCCGCGGCATCGTGTGGGTCGGACGCCCCGCAGCCGCGGCGGCCTCCTGTCGGGCCATGGGGGACGGGAGCCCCGTAGCTCCGTGACGATGTTTCACGTGAAACATGCACTCGATCCGGGGGCGCCGGTCCGGATGTTTCACGTGAAACATTGACGAGCTTCGCGGTATTCTCCGAGTGGGGTTCCGAATGCGGGTTCTGGCGATCGCCAACCAGAAAGGCGGGGTGGGCAAGACGACCACGACGGTGAATCTGGGCGCAGCTCTCGCCCGTCGCGGGCATCGCACGGTGGTCGTGGATCTCGACCCGCAGGGCAACCTGACGGCCGCGCTCGGCCTCAGCCTGGACGAGGGCTTCAGCGTGTACGACGCGCTCGTGGACGGCGAGCCTCTCGCGGCCGTGATCCGGACGACCTCGACTTCGGGCCTGCTCGCCTGCCCCTCCGACCCCTCGCTCGCCGGGGCGGACCTCGAGCTTGCCGCGGACGAACCGGATCCGCAGCGGCGGGCGTCTCGGCTTCGGGCGTCCCTCGAGGCCTACCGGAACGAAGCGACCGGGGTGGCGTTCGTCCTGCTGGACTGCCCGCCCTCCCTGGGGCTCCTCACGGTGAACGCTCTGGTCGCGGCCGATGCCGTGCTCGTCCCGATGCAGTGCGAGTATTTCTCCATGCAGGGACTGGCGAGGCTTCTCGATACCGTGGAGCGCGTGGCGGGAACCTGGAACCCCGAACTGGATCTCTCCGGAATCCTGTTCAACATGGTGGACCGCCGCACGAATCTGACCCGGCAGGTCATCGAGGAAGTCCGCCGGGAATTCGGCGCCCGGGTGTTCGAGTCCGAGATTCCCCGCTCCGTGCGGCTCGCCGAAGCCCCGTCGCACGGGATTCCGCTGCAGTCGCACGATCCCCGGTCGCGGGCCGTGGGCATCTACTCCGAACTGGTGAGCGAGGTCATCGCGCGATGAAGCGACGCGGCCTCGGTCGAGGGCTCGACACGCTGCTCCCCGGTCCTCCGGCGAAGACCGTCGGCAAGGGCGTTCGCGAACTCCCCCTCGACCGACTCGAACCGAACCCGGACCAGCCTCGAGGTGAGGTCCCCCCGGCCGAACTCGACACTCTGGCGGCTTCCATCACCGCCTGGGGCATGATCGAACCCATCGTCGTCCGGCCCCATCCACGCCAGGCTGGCCGCTACCAGATCGTCGCCGGCGAGCGGCGCTGGCGGGCCGCCCGCCTGGCCGGGCTGGAGCGGGCGCCGGTGGTGCTCCGGGAAACGCCGGATCGGGATCTCGCGATCCTGGCGCTGGTCGAGAACCTGCAGCGGCAGGATCTGAACCCGGTCGAGGAAGCGCGGGCGTTTCGCCGGCTTCACCAGGAAGCGGGCCTCACCCACGAACAGATCGCCGCCCACGTGGGATCGTCCCGCACCGCGGTCACGAACGCGATCCGGCTTCTCGAGCTGGGGCCGGCGACGCTCCGGATGGTCGAGACCGGGAGTCTGCGGGCGGCAGCGGCCCGGGCGCTGGTGCCGCTCGATCGCGAACAGCAGGATTCCCTGGCGCAGGAAGTCGTCTCCAGGGGGCTCCCGGTCCGCGAGGTCGAGCGCCGCGTCCGCGCGACCCTCGGCTCGCGTCGCAAGGCGGGCGGCCGGCCGTCGCAGAAGCGCCCAGCGAAGAACCGTCTCGACGCGAACACCCGGGACGCCCAGGAACGCATGCGCCGCGCGATCGGCCTGCCGGTCGCGATCCGACGCCGTGGACAGGGTGGCGCAGTGCAGATTCGCTTCTTCTCCGAAGACGACCTGCAGCGCGTCTTCGCCCGACTGACAGAATCGCCCGCCGGGAACGAGTGAAGCCGCCGATGCCATCCGACTCCAGTCCGCACAGCGGTTACGTCGGGGCCGGATCCCGCCTCGGCGGCGTCCTCGAGGCGCCCGGCCCATTCGAGGTGAACGGCCGGTTCGAGGGGGAAATCCACTCCGACGACGAACTCGTCGTCGGTCGCACCGGCGATCTGCGCGGCAAGATCCTCGCCCGCCGGGTCGTCGTCGAGGGGTCCGTCCAGGGCGAGATCGAGGCGCAGGAAGTCGAGGTTCGCGCCGGGGCCCGGATCCGGGACGTGCGCCTGCGCGCCGCGAGTCTGGCCCTCGACGCCGACGGAGACGCCGTGGGCGCGCGGATCAGGATCCGCAAGGACTTCCAGTTCCAGCGGTCCCCGCCATCGTCCAGACCCTGAGAATTCGGCCCGCGGCGGGCGCGGCGCTCGTGATAGCCTCCCCGCGCCCGCAGCGCCTGTTCGCCAGGCGTCTCCGCTCCGGCTTCCTTCAGCCGCGTCTCCGGTTCTCCCGACCGGGTTTCCCGCTCCCCGGCGCGGCTTCGCCGCGATGCGCGGGGAAGCCAGCCAACGTTCCCGTTCCGTGACGATCTTCCCCGACCTGACCGCCCTGCTCGTGTCGGCGATCGTGGTGTGCCTGGTGCTGGTGCTGAAGTCGCAGTTCTTCGAGCCGCTGGCGCAGGCGATGGAGCGCCGGGAGGAGCAGCGCGCCGCGGCCCGCTCCGAGCACGCCGAGGCGGAGCGCCGCGCCGACGAGGCGTCCGAGCGCACCGAAGCGGCTCTCGCCCAGGCGCGGAAGGCGGGGTACGCGGAAATGGACCGGGTCCGTCGCGAGGCGTCCGCGCGAGCCGAGGATGTGCTTCAGCGGTCGCGGGCGGCGGCGGACGAGACGGTCGCGGCCGGCCGCCGCCGGTTGCGGGAGCAGTCGGAGCGGGCGGCCGCCGAGCTGGAAGCCCGGGCCGGAGAATTCGGCGCGGAGCTCTCGGCGCGTCTCCTTCGAAAGGCGTCGTGAATCCGCGGAAGATGCCTCGCAGTCCTGGCGCCCCGCGGTGGGCCGTGATCGCGCTGGGCCTCGCGTTCGTCGCTCTTCCGGCGGTCGTCCTCGCGGCCGAGGGGGAGTCCTCCTCGAACATCCCGAAGCTGGTGAACTTCACCATCCTGGCGGCCATCCTCATCGCGTTGCTGCGGAGGCCCCTGGCGAACTTCCTCGACGCGAAGGCGCAGCAGATCCGGGACGAACTGGACGCGTCGCGCGCCGACCGGGAAGCGGCGGCCGCCGCCCGCGAGCTCGCCGAAGCGCGGGAGACCGGCCGCGACGCCGAGGCCGAGCGGACCCGGGTCCGGATCACCGAGTCGGCCGTGGACGAAGGGCAGCGGATCATCGCCGCCGCCGAAGAACAGGCGAAGAAGATCACCGCGGCCGCCGAGGCCGAGGTGGAAGCCGAGGTGCGGAACGCCGAGCGTCGGCTCTCCGCGGCGGCTGCCCGGGCTGCGGTGCGCGTCACTCGGGAACGGCTCCGGACCGGGATGACCGACGAGGATCACTCCCGCCTGATCCACGCCGGGATCGAGGCCATCCGATCGGACCGCTGACGACCAGGGAATCCGAGGAATCCGACGTGCCTTCCACCGAAATCGCCCGGCACTACGCCCGGGTCCTCCTCGAGGTCGCGCTCGCCGAAGGAGACGACCTCGACGCGCTCGCGGGCGGTCTCGACGCCTTCGGCGAGGCGGTCTCGACCCACTCGGATCTCGCCCGCGCCCTGACGTCTCCGGCGACGCCCCGTTCCGAGCGAGCCGCGCTGGCGGCGGCGGTCGCCCGGCGCGCGGCGCCCGACCCCGAGGTCGCGGATCGTCTGAGCCGCTTCGTCTCCGTCATGGTGGAGCGGGACCGCGCCGGCGAGTTCGCCTCCACCGCCCGGGAGTTCCGGGCCGTTCTCGACGATCACAACGGCGTCGTCGAGGCCGAAGTGGTCTCGGCGCGACTGCTCGACGCGGCTGGCCGCGAGGCGCTTCGCGAGGCGCTCGAGACCGTGCTCGAGGGTCGCCCGCGCCTCTCGTTCCGGGAGGATCCGTCGCTCCTCGGCGGGTTCGCGGTGCGTTCCGGCAACCGCATCTTCGACGCGAGCGCCCGCGGGGAGCTGGACCGGTTCCTCGCCGCCCACGCCGCCGGCGTCCGCTGACTCCGGCATCTTCGTCCTGTCGCCGACACCCCCCGCCCCATGAGCATCCGAGCCAACGAAATCGCAGCCCTCCTGCGTCAGCAGATCGCCGGCCACGAGCCGGGCGTCGAAGTGGCCGAGGTCGGCGCCGTCGTCTCCTCCGGCGACGGGATCGCCCGCGTCCACGGGCTCGAGCGCGTCATGTACGGCGAGCTCGTCGAGTTGCCGAACGACGTGTTCGGTCTCGCGCTGAACCTGGAGGAGAGCTCGGTCGGACTCGTGCTCTTCGGCGACGTCAATTCGATCCGGGAGGGGGACGAGGCCCGCCGCACCCGCCGCATCCTGCAGGTTCCGGTCGGCCAGGCGATGAAGGGACGGGTCGTGGACGCTCTCGGCCGTCCCATAGACGGGAAGGGCCCCATCGAGACGACCGACGCGAACGCGGTGGAGCGCATCGCCCCGGGCATCGTCGCCCGCCAGCCGGTCAAGGAGCCGCTCCAGACCGGGATCAAGGCGGTGGACGCGATGATCCCGATCGGCCGGGGCCAGCGGGAGCTCATCATCGGCGACCGCCAGACCGGCAAGACAGCGATCGCGGTGGACGCCATCATCAACCAGCGCGACACCGGCGTCGTGTGCGTCTATGTGGCCATCGGGCAGAAGCTCTCGACCGTCGCCCAGGTCGTCAAGACGCTCGACGACCACGGGGCGCTCGATCACACGATCGTCGTCTCGGCCGCCGCGTCGGACCCGGCGCCGCTCCAGTACCTCGCGCCCTATTCCGGGTGCGCCATGGGCGAGTTCTTCATGGACCGCGGCGAGCACGCCCTCATCGTGTACGACGACCTGTCGAAGCACGCCGCCGCCTACCGCGAGATCTCGCTGCTCCTGCGGCGGCCGCCGGGTCGGGAGGCCTACCCCGGCGATGTCTTCTATCTCCACTCGCGTCTGCTCGAGCGCGCCGCCAAGCTCTCCGACGCCCGTGGCGGCGGTTCCCTGACCGCGTTCCCGTTTATCGAGACGCAGGCGGGCGACCTCTCGGCCTACGTGCCCACGAACGTGATCTCGATCACGGACGGCCAGATCTATCTCGAAGGGGATCTGTTCAACTCCGGGATCCGGCCCGCGATCAACGTGGGCAACTCGGTGAGTCGAGTGGGCGGCTCCGCGCAGATCAAGGCGATGCGCCAGGTGGCGGGGACGATGCGCCTCCAGCTCGCCCAGTACCGGGAGATGGCGGCGTTCGCCCAGTTCGGATCGGATCTCGACAAGACGACGCAGGCGCAGCTCGCCAAGGGAGAGCGGCTGACCGAGGTGCTGAAGCAGGGTCAGTACGAGCCGCTCGCAGTGGAGAAGCAGATCGCGTCCATCTTCGCGGCCAACGAGGGCTTCCTCGACGACATCGAGCCGTCCGGGTGCCGCGCGTTCGAGATCGGGCTGCTCGAGTTCCTCGATCGACGCCGTCCTGGGGTCCTCGCCCGGATTCGGGACGAGAAGATCCTGTCCGACGACCTGAAGGTCGAGCTGAAGGACGCGACGGCCGAATACAAGCAGGAGGTCTTCCGGGCCCGGGAGGCGGCGGCCGCCTGACGGAGGCGCGCTGAAACCGTCCCATGCCGACCCTTCTCGAGCTCCGCCGCCGCACCCGGAGCGTCAAGAACACCGAACAGATGACGCGGGCGATGAAGATGATCGCCACGGCGCGGCTGCGCCGCTCCCAGGAGGCGATCATCTCGGCCCGTCCGTTCGCGAAGCGGATCCTGAGCGTGCTCAACGCCGTGGTTCCGGGCGCTTCGGAGTCGTCGGATCACCCGCTCCTCCGCGTGCGGCCGGAGCGGCGGGTGCTGGTCGTCGTCGTTTCCTCCGACCGCGGCCTGTGCGGTTCGTTCAACGTGAACGTGATCAAGCGATGCGAGAAGCTCCTCGAGTCGCTCGAGGACCGCGATATCGGCGTCCGGCCCGTCGGACGGAAGGCGAAGGACCACTTCCGGCGTCGCCAGGTCCAGCTCGTGGATCCGCTCGAGGACATCTTCCGGTCGCTCGGCTACGAGCACGCCCGCTCCATCGCCGGCCCGCTCATGGAGCGCTACTCGGTCGCCGACCCGGACGATCCCGAGCGGCTGGATGCGGTGTACCTCGTGTTCAACGAGTTCCGGAACATCCTCCGGCAGGAAGTCCGGGTCGAGCGGCTGCTGCCTCTGGGGCGCCTGGAGCTCGGAGAGGACGCGGCCGAAGGCAGGCCGCCGGTCGAGTTCCTGTTCGAGCCGGGAGAGGCCCGGATCTTCGCCGATCTGCTGCCCCGCCATGTCGAGTACCAGGTGTGGCGGGCGCTGCTCGAATCGGCGGCGGCGGAACAGGCGGCGCGCATGACCGCGATGGACAACGCCAGCCGGAACGCGAAGGAACTGATCGCCGAACTCACCCTGACCATGAACCGGGTGCGGCAGGCGGCCATCACCAACGAAATTCTCGAAGTGGTCGGCGGCGCGGAAGCGCTGGGCCAGGACTGAGGAGAGGCGAAGCACTGTGGCGGAAAACACCGGACAAGTCGTCCAGGTCATCGGCAACGTGGTGGACGTGGCCTTCGAGGGCGCACTCCCTCCGATCAAGCACGCGCTCCGGCTCCGGGACGACCGGGGCCTGTCCACCGAGAACGTGGACATCGTGCTCGAAGTCCAGCAGCACCTCGGCGAGAACCGGGTTCGAACGGTCGCGATGCAGCCCACGGACGGGGTCGTCCGCGGCCTGGTCGCCGTGAACACCGGGGCGCCGATCTCGATCCCGGTCGGCGAGGCGACGCTCGGCCGGGTCATGAACGTCCTCGGGGAGCCGGTGGATGAAGCCGGCCCGATCCCGACGGACGAGCGGCGGCCGATCCATCGCCCCGCGCCTCCGTTCGAGTCGCAGAGCACGAGCCTCGAGATGTTCGAGACCGGCATCAAGGTGATCGATCTTCTCGAGCCCTACCCCCGCGGCGGCAAGGTGGGTCTGTTCGGCGGCGCCGGCGTCGGCAAGACGGTGATCATCCTCGAGCTCATCAACAACATCGCCACGAAGCACGGCGGCTTCTCCGTGTTCGCGGGCGTCGGCGAGAGAACCCGCGAGGGGAACGACCTGTGGCGGGAAATGACCGACTCCGGCGTCATCGAGAAGGCCGCGCTCGTGTACGGGCAGATGAACGAGCCGCCCGGCGTTCGGCTCCGTGTCGGCCTGACCGGGCTCACCGTGGCCGAGTTCTTCCGCGATGAACGGGGGCAGGACGTCCTCTTCTTCGTGGACAACATCTACCGCTACACGCTCGCGGGCATGGAGGTCTCGGCGCTGCTCGGCCGGATGCCCTCGGCGGTCGGCTACCAGGCCACGCTGGCGTCCGAGATGGGCGAGCTGGAGGAGCGGATCACTTCGACCGACCGGGGGTCGATCACCTCGATCCAGGCGATCTACGTCCCCGCGGACGACTACACCGATCCGGGCGTCGCGACGACGTTCGCTCACCTCGACGCCACGACGAACCTGTCCCGTCAGATCGCCGAGCTCGGCATCTATCCGGCGGTGGACCCTCTCGACTCCAGCTCGCGGATCATGGACCCGCGCGTTCTCGGCGACGAGCACTACCAGGTGGCGCGTCGGGTGAAGGAGGTCCTGCAGCGCTACAAGGAGCTCCAGGACATCATCGCCATCCTCGGGATGGACGAGCTGAGCGAGGAGGACAAGGTCACGGTGGCCCGGGCGCGGAAGCTGCAGCGGTTCTTCTCGCAGCCGTTCCATGTCGCCGAGCAGTTCACCGGCCGCCCCGGCCGCTACGTGGAGCTCCCGGACACGATCGAAGGGTTCCGGCGAATCGTGGATGGTGAAATGGACCACTTCCCGGAGCAGGCGTTCTACATGACCGGCGCCATCGAGGAAGTCGAGGAGCGCGCCCGCGAGCTGGGCGAGAGCTGAGGTTTCCGATGAACGACGGATCAGGCCGGGGAAGAGGCGACGGAGCAGGCGACGCCTCAGGCCACGGATCAGGCCAGGGACTAGGCAGCGGAGCAGGCGACGCCTCAGGCCACGGATCAGGCCGGGGAAACCGCCGGCTCCGCCTGGAAGTCGTCACTCCGTCCGGAGTGGCGTTCCGCGACGAGGTGGACTACGTGGAGGCCCCGGGCGTCCTCGGATTCTTCGGCGTTCTGCCGGGACACGCGCCCTTCCTGAGCCAGATCGGCGAGGGCCGCCTCCAGTACCGCCAGGGGGACGAGGAGCACTTCATCGAGATCCACTGGGGGTTCGTGGAAGTCCTCGACGACGAGGTCATCGTGCTCACGGAAACCGCCGAAGCGGTCGAGGATGTCGATCTCGCCACCGACACCGGGGCTGCGGAACGGGGCCGCTCCCGGCGCGAGGAGTTCGGGACGGCGTACGGGTCGTAGCGTTCGAACACGGATCCTCCGGCCGGCCGGGAGCCGCCTGGCCCGGGTTCCCCGTGGCGAGCTTTCGTCCGTCCGAAGTCCCCTCCGGTCGGCGCTTCCGCCATTCACCCTCCGGGACGACCGACGGCGGCGGCTCGATCGCGGTCATGATGCCCCGGATCCATTCGGCGTGACCGGGGCGGGGGCATGAGAAATCGGGATCCGGGGCGCCGCTCGCTCCGGGGCCGTATAGTGAGGTTCGTGCGACCGACGACTCTCCCGATCACTCCCCCGAACCGCCACCGCGCCGTTCGCGCCATGACGCTGGCAGCGGCCTTCGCGCTGCTGGCCCCGCTGGCGCTCGGAGGGGCGGAATCGGAGGCGGGGACGCCCGCCGTCGAGGTCGAGTTCGTGACGGAGGGCGCGGCATCGGCCGCCGAACCGCGCCTCGTGCTTCGCGCGCCGCGTCAGCTTCGTCTCCGACCGCGGATGCCGGGGGAGAGTCGCCGCCCGTCGCTCGACGTCCGCGTCAGCGCGCGGCTCGAGAACCTCGAGGAGGCCGAGAATCCCGAGGACTACTACTGCCTCGAGGAAGTGTGGGACTGGGATGACGACACCGAATCGGTCTATGAGCCGGACTGCGACCCCTACGAGCCCGGCGCCGACATCGAGACCTACTTCTTCAACAGCCACCGCTTCTCGCTGCCCGGCACCTACCGGGTCTATCTCCGCCTCCAGCGTTCCGGCGAGACCGTCATCGCCGGCAACGTCTCCGTCCGCATCGCGAACTGAAGTGAGCCCGGGCGCCCTCTCTTCTCCGACGAGGGAACCCCTCCGCGCGACCCCGTCCGAAGGAAGTCCGATGAACCGCGTCACCTCCCTCCTGCTCGTGGTCGCGCTGATCACTCCCGGACTCGGCTTCGCCGCCGCTCGGAAGCCGCCGGAGTCCCCCGCCGGCTCGTTCGTCGCTGCGGTCGAGACCGCCGCCGCCAGCGGCGCCTGGCGAGCCCAGAACACTCCGACGATCACGACCGGGCGCATCCGTGAGGACGACAAGAAGCGCAGCGCGCTCGCCTACGGTCTCAGTGGCGCCCTGGCGTTCCTCGGCGCGGGCCTGTGGCACTGGATCCCGTGCCGGAACGCCTCCGCCACCGACACGACCTCGACGGGCGCGGCCAAGTACGTCAAGTGCTATGCCGAGGACGGCTCCCGCGCGCCGCTCGAGCCGCCGGTGAAGGCCCTCCTCGGCGCCGGCGTCGTCCTCGAAATCGTTTCCCTCGGCTACCTCATCTCGCACCTGCGGAGCGACGACGACGCTTCCGCACGTGCCGGCAACCAGCCCTGACCCTGCCGGAGCGCTGCCGAACCCTTCAAGTGATGACCTCTGTCGCCGCGCCCGAACGAAGTCTGATCTGACGGCCCGAACCCGGGCCCGGAGAAGAAACCCCGGAGAACAAATCATGACCTCCGCGATCGCGATGATTCTCACCGCCGCCCTGATCGTTTCCCCGGTGGCCGCCACCCGGGCGGCCGCGGCGCCGCGAGCGCCCGCAGTCGGAACCACGCTCCTCGAAGCTGCCGAGACCGCCGCCGCGAGCGGCGCCTGGCGGGCTCAGAACACGCCCCGGATCACGACCGGCACGATCCGGGACGATGACAAGAGGCGCAGCGCGCTGGCGTTCGCGATCAGCGGCGCCGGCGCGTTCATCGGGGCCTTCCTGTGGCGGTGGTTGCCGTGCCGCGGCCAGGACGCCCACGACTTCGTGGACCAGTACGAAGGATTCCGCCAGTGGCAGGACGCCCAGTGTTACGACGAGGACGGCAGCCGGCTCGGATGGGACACGCCCACGAAGGCACTCTTCGGTGCCGGGATCGCGCTCGAGCTCGTCTCGCTCGGCTACCTCTTCGCCCACATGCGCGGCCAGAACGACGACGACAGCTCGAACGCCAACGACACCCAGCAGCCGTAGTCAGCCGGTCCGGGAGAGGCTGGTGGAGCGCTCCCGGACGACAGACGGTCCACCCGCTGAGGATCAGTCTCTTCTCTCGAGCCCTGCGGAAGCGCTGGGGTGTGGGGCGCACGATGCCCCTCGATCCTCTATCGGCTCGTCGGGTGTGGTCATGGACGGGGGCGGCGGGCCCTGAGCGGCGAGCGCATCCTCGAGCGCCTGACCGACGGCGATCCAGTCGGCGCTGATCGCATCCGCGTCGGCGACGCGGCCGGTCGCGTGACGATCGGGGAGCGGATGACCGAAGTCCAGAGTTCGGCGCATCCCGCGCAGGAACGCGCGCCATGGCGAGGGCGTTGCTGGGGTCGCCATTTCGCGCGTGACTCCGACCGACACGGCGGCTGCGCGGTCCGGGTATCTCGTCCGGATTTCGAGGAGCACCTGGCGGATCGTGCGGGTCCGCACCCAGAGGTTCGCATCCTCGATGAACCGTCGGGCCGCTTCGGACATTCCATCCAGGGCGGCGAGCCCTGCCGCGACTCCTGGTCCAGTCAGGGAATAGATGGCGTACTCACCCGTGCGATCGATCTCCACCAGGCCTCGGCCGGAGAGCTCGTGAAGCTCCGCACCGATCCCTGGATCCACTGGACCCCATTCGTCAACCTGGAAGCGAAAGACGCGTGGGCTGAAGCGAGAGGCGACCTCGACGTGAACCAGGAACAACAGTTGCTGGATTCGCGCCGGGTCGAACCATGCACCGGTCCCGCCTGGGGCCATCGCGGCCAGGACGATCTCGCTGCGACTCATGAGGGAGCGAGTCTACGGCTCACGGGGAGTTGCTCGAGCTTCCCGTTCGGTCTGCGCTTCAGGCGAGAGACACGGCGCACTTCGGCGAGCTGATTGGTCCGGTCGTCGTCGCTCCAATATTCGAGCCAGTGGACCGAAAGACCGCTCTCCTGCGGTCGCAGTTGAAACGTTTTCCCGTCCACCGTCCCGTCGTCCAGCACGAGGCCCGGCCGGACATACCGAACGACATGGTTCCGTGCGGGGAGGTCGTCCACGAGCCTCAGCAGGCGTGGCGCCAGACTGGAGCCAGATCGAAGCTTTCGATCCGTGAGGGCATCTGTTCCAGCGGGCACATCAAGACCAGGTCGTCCCGTTTGCCGCTGGAAGCGACTGCGCCGAACAGGAGCAACTCACCCTGACCCGCCCCCTCGAAGAGGATCGCGATCCGCTCTCCGCGTGGCCCCTTCCAGACAGCCCGGAATTCGCCGTCATCCGAGAGGACGAGCATCGGCCGTCGCAGCCGGTTCGACGCGATGGACTCCCTCAAGTCCTCCTCCGATCCGGGCTGAACCCTGATTCCCTCGAACTCCGCCTCTTCTCGCAGGAAGGCGATTCGCCTGGCAAGGCGCCGCCGCTCCGGAGTCGCGTGCACGGATGGGAATCGGTGCGCAGTCGGATCAGGACTCCGACGAGCGGGTGAGGAAAGCCTCGAGGCCGTCGAGGAGCGTCTTCCACCCCCCTTCGTGCTCCTCCATCATGGAGCGGCCGACGAACCAGCTCGTCTGCTCGGCGCAGACGAGCCGCGCGCCGTCATCCGCCGCCTCGATCTCGACGGTGTTCTTCGAGATGCTGATCAGGGTCCCGTCCGGCATCATGGCGCGGACCGACCACACGACCCGGCGGTTCTCCACGATGTCGAGGTAGTGGTGCTCGAAAACGGCGAGCACCTCGTCGCCCCGACGCATGTCGCAGCGTTCCCGTCCCCCGACCGTGAAATCCCGGCCCTCATAGACATATCGCATCCCCTCGGGGGCGGGGAGCCACTCGTCGTGGGTGGTCTCGTCGGCCCAGGCCGCGAACAGGCGGGCTGGTGACGCATCGAACACCCGCGAGCAGGTGATCGTGCCGTGGATGGCTCTGGTTTCGTTCAAGTCCGTCCTCCGTCGAGATCCCGCGCGCCGACTCCCGCCGGTCCGGCGCGAGCCTGACGGCCGCGCATGATGTCAGATCCAGCGCGGCGATTCCCTGGAGAGAACGAGCTCCGCACTCTCACCGAAGAAGCTCCGCATGGTCGAGAACCATGGACGCAGGCGACCGTCCTTGCGCGGCAAGAGCAGGAATCGCATCACCTGCCTGAGCTGTCCGGGATCTGCGACACGGGACCACAACTGGTCCATCTCGTCCCACACCTCCTTTCGGATTTCCTTGAGACGCGGTGCGTTCAGATTCAGGACTTCGATCGTGCCCGAGACTCGTTCCGGCGTCACACCGACTCTCCGACAGGCGCGGGGATCGGGAACGATGGTCCCGTCCGGCTCCACGAGCATCAGCGCGGGCTGATCCGGAATTCTCCTTGGATCCAGCAGATCCGGGCTCCAATGCGCTCCCTTGGCCTGGTCACAGGTCCGATCGACGTGACGGTGGCCGCCGTCACGGGTATGGCTGGAGCCTCCCTGGCAGCTCGCCAGCGTGTTCTTCGGGCTGAATTCGAGCTGCGCACCCCGGAGGGAATCACTCCGCGGAACGAAGTGCTCGATCAGTCGGTCCGTTGGAGTGAGGTCGATTTCGCAGTACCCGCACAGCCCGTGCTGGAGCTGCGTCAACGTCTCGATCAGTTCGACCCGCGCGGCCCCCTCTTCGAACTCCCGAAACTCGCGCCAACGCGCGCTCGCGCCCTGCTGCGACCGGTAGCGGCTCAGGCCCGGTGGCGCTGTCTTCAGCGTCCGGATTCGCTTCAAGCCGGATCCGCCATCTCTCGAAGAATCCTGCGCCTCTCCTGCGCCAGGTCGGCCCTGTAGAGGCCCGGGTCGCGGCGGGACAGACGGTTCAGCTTCCCGCGCAGCCGACAAGCGTCCGTGGACTCTCCCTTGCCGGATTCGATCAGGCGGCGGTATCGCGCCAAAGCGTCCGCGAACTCGTTTCCGGGGGGCCTCTCCGCGATACCCATCACGGCGTGCAGAACGCTGCCCGCCTCCGCGCCGTAGGTTGCGGCTCCCGTTTCTCCAGCGACGACATCGGCGCCGTCCCGGGCGAGGAGGATGATCTGCTCCGGGCGGACCGTGGTGAGCACCTGCGGGCTGTGGGTCGAGACGATGAACTGCGCGTTCGGGAATGTGTCGAGCAGGTCGGTCAGGATGCGCTGCTGCCACCCGGGATGGAGGTGCAGATCCACTTCGTCGATCAGGACGATCGCGGAGGAGGAGAGGGGATCCTCCCGATGCGGGTTCCCCTGCGCCATCCTCCACGCCAGGTCGGCGCTCAGGGCGAGGACAGCCTGACAGCCCCCGCTCAGCTTCAGCAGGTCGATCGGCTCGGTCTTCCCGTTCAGGCGGTAGTCGAGCTCGAACCGCAACGGACGGGTCTCGATCCGGGGCTCCGAGAGTTCGCCGATCATCCCCGAAATCGCGCGGCGCACCGCGGTCAGATCGGGTCGCCGGAAATCGAGATCCCGCCGGTACCTCTGGCCCCTCAGCTCCTCGTTCTCCTTGAAGTAGAACCACTCGAACAGCTTGCGGAAGCTCGTGCGCGCGGCCAGGGCGCCTTCGAGCGCCGCATACCGGGGGAAGTCGCGGGGGAACTTCAGGCGCAGCGGCACATCGGGGACAGACCTCTGGGTGTCGTAGCTCGCAACGATCGGAAGGTCCAGGGCGTCTCCGTTGCGGTCGGCCTCCACGATGCGGTCAAGGCGCCGATGCAGCCAGCGGATGGGCGCCCGCTTTCCCGCAAGCAGACCCGCCTTGCCGTTGCCGCGGACCCGGGACCACGGCTCGCCTTCCTCCGGGGTGAGCGTGACCACGGTCGGGCCGCCGCCGGTGCGGAGGTCCACCCGGGCGAAGTTCACGCCCTGGACTTCCGGCAGCCGCGACGGGATCGCGCCGAGCCCCACCGCGATCGCGCGCAGGACGCTCGTCTTGCCGTGCGCGTTCGCTCCGTGGAGGACGGTGAGCCGCGGATGGAGATCGAGTTCCAGCTCGCGGATCGCCCGGAAGTTCTCGATCCGGACGCTCTTCAGCCTCATCGTGACTCCTCCGCGGGACGGACCCCATGTGTACCACGAACGCGGCCGGGCATCCGGATCAGAGCCCGATCCGGCGACGACCCGCCGGGACGCCGATTAGCGCCGGGCGCCGGAAGCCTTGCGCTGCAGGTAGTCGTCGAGCCCGCGAAGCGGCGGGATGTGGTGGGGCATGAGCGGGTAATCGGTCTCGACGAACGGGGCCGGGTCGGTGGGCAGCAGGGCGCCCAGCCGGGCCTTCTCCTCGGCGTAGCGGGGATCCGCGGCGAGATTGGTCCACTCCTCCGGGTCCGCATCGAGGTCGTAGAGCTCCTCGCTGCCGTCCACGTAGCGGAGGTAGTGGAAGCGTTCGCCGCGAACCGAGTACTCCCCGACCTGGTAGGTGCTGATGACCGGCCGATCCCAGGCAGCTCCCGGGTCTTCGAGCAGGGGCGCGAGGCTCCGGCCGTCGAGGCCGGGCTTCGCCGGGAGCCCGGCGAGTTCCACCAGCGTCGGATAGAGATCGAGCAGCGAGACCGTCCTCCCCGAGCGCGACCCCGCGGGAGTCCCGTCCGGCAGACCGGGGGTTCCCGCGGGCGCCCGGAACATCAGGACCACGCGGGTGAGGTTGTCCCAGAGGGCGAACTTCCGCCAGTGCTCCTTCTCCCCGAACTGCCAGCCGTGATCCGACCAGAGGACGACGATCGTGTTCGCGGCGTGCGGGCTCCGGTCGAGCGCGTCGAGAAGCCGGCCCACCATCGCGTCGGCGAAGGCGACCGAGGCCAGGTAACCCTGAACCGCCGGGCGCCACTGGTCGGCCGCGAGGACCTGCGCGTGGTAGTTCCCGCCCCGATGGGCGATCTCGACTCCGCGCTCGGGGACGTCGTCGAGGTCGTTCTCGAGCCTCCGGGGAAGCTGGATCTCATCGAGGGGAAACATCTCGAAGTACTTCCGCGGGACGTACCAGGGCAGGTGGGGGCGGTAGATGCCGACCGCGAGGAAGAACGGCCGCTCGCGCGGACGCTCCAGTTGCCGGATGGCCCAGGCGACCGACTGGTGGTCGCCCATCGCCTCGTCGGGGACATCGAGCGGCGCCCAGTCGAAGGCGCCGTACATGTCCGGGAAGGCCGGCATGTTCACCGTCCCCTCCCCCGGGGGACGCGGCGACGAGGGCATGTGCTCCTCGGGCGAGGGAAAGTAGTCGTCCCAGGAGCGGGGATCCGGCTGGTTGTTGTGGAAGATCTTCCCGGCCCCGGCCACCCGGTACCCGTTGTCTCCGAAGTAGCGGGGAAGCGTCACCGCGTCGGGCAGGACATCGCGCCACCACTGGTAGTTGGAGTACATGCCCGAGTTGTAGGCGTGCGTTCCGGTCAGAAGGGCGGTGCGCGACGGATTGCACGAGGGCGAGGGGGTCATGGCGCGGGTGAAGAGCACGCCCTCGGCGGCCAGCCGCGACAGGTGCGGCGTTCGCGCCTGCGGATGCCCGCCGAGCGGTTCGATCCAGTCGTTCAGATCGTCCACCGAGATGAACAGCACGTTCGGCGGCCGGGTCGCGGCTTCCTCGATCGCCGGGTCCGGACCACAGGCGGCGAGGAGAAGCCCCGCCGCGACCCATGCGCGCGGGATCGGGTTCCGGGAGCGCTGCGGGCGGTTCACGACCGAAGATCCTGACAGGCCGCCTCGAGGTCGTCGAGCGGGAGGGAGCAGACGCCGCCGCGGCAGGGGAGGAAGACGGGGTCGGCGCGAGGGGATCCCGCGAGTTCGGCGGCGGAGCGGAGCGCGGGGAGACGGCTGTCCTGGGCCCTCGCATCGGCGAGGAGGATCAGGGACTCTCCGGCGGCGCGGCGCCACAGCGCGCGGAGGGCGTCCCGGGTCGCTTCGCGCGCCGGGTCTCCGACGACGATGATCTGGCGGGGCTCGTTCACGTAACGCATCCCCGCGGCGAGGAGCGTGGGAAAACCGGTGGGGCTCTCGCGCGCCATCGGCCAGAAGGCGGCGAGGACGCCGCGGGCCGCCTCGCGCCGGCGCGAGGCGCCGGTCAGGGCGTGGAGGCGGAGCAGGGCGTCCGCCGCGACTGCGTTCCCGGATGGCAGCGCGCCGTCGTGGGCGCTCCGGGTGCGCACCGGAAGCGACTCGTGGTCGTCCGCCGTCGTGTAGTACCCGCCGCTGGGCGCGGCGAAGCGAGCGTCGAGGAGGTCCGCCACCTCCTCCGCGGCGGCGAGCCAGGCTTCGTCGAAGTCGCTCTCGTGGAGATCGAGGAGCGCGGCCAGCCAGAAGGCGTGGTCGTCCAGCATCGCGGACACCTTGGCGCGCCCGCCGCCCCAGACGGCGCGGTAGCGCCCCCCGACCCGGAGCCGGTCCAGCACGAACCGCCCCGCCTGCTGCGCCACCGCGAGATGCGCCTCGTCTCCGCCGAAGCGGAAACTGCGCGCGAAGGCCGAGATCGCGAGCGCGTTCCACGCGAGGAGCACCTTGTCGTCGAGCCCGGGAGGCGTTCGCTCGCGCCGCGCCTCGAGAAGCGCTCTCCGCGCGCGCCGGAGCGCCGCCGTCGTCTCCTCCGCGCTCTCTCCGAATCGGCGGCCCAGCGCCCCCTCGGAGAGGACCCGGCGGAGAACCGTCTTCCCTTCCCAGTTCCCGCCCGGGGTCACGTCGTACGCCGCGGCGAAGCGCGCCGCGTCTTCGCCGAGCGCCCGTTCGATCTCATCCAGGCGCCAGACGTAGTACCGGCCCTCCTCGCCCTCGCTGTCGGCGTCGAGCGCCGCGAAGAAGCCGCCCTCGGGATGCCGCATCCGCGCCGCCATCCATTCGAGCGTCCGGCGGGCGTCGGCGGCGAAAGCGCTGCGCGCCTCGCCCGAGGCCCCCTGCGCCGCCAGGAGATACACCGGGGCCAGGAGCGCGTTGTCGTAGAGCATCTTCTCGAAATGGGGAACCAGCCACTCGCGGTCGGTCGAGTAGCGGTGGAATCCCCCGGCGAGCTGGTCGTTCATCCCGCCGTCGGCCATCTTTCGCAGCGTGAATCGCGCCGCGCGGAGCGCCTGCGCATCCCCGCGATGCCTTCCCCAGCGGAGCAGCAGCGTCGCCTGCGCGCTGGGGGGGAATTTGGGTGCCGGACCGAAGCCCCCGTGGTCCGGGTCGAACGCGGCGAGCAACTGCCGCACCCCCCGTCCGATCGGCTCGTCCGTGATGAGCTCCCCCCCCGCCGCCCCCCGGCCCGGCAGCTCGGCCGCCTGCCGCAGCCGTGCCAGCAGCCGCTGTCCGTTCGAGAGCAGTTGGATCCGCCGGGCCGGATCCCCCCACGCGGCCGCCACCCCCTCCAGCACCCGGGGGAATCCGGGCCGGCCCCAGCGGTCCTCGGGCGGAAAGTAGGTGCCCCCGAAGAACGGCGTCCGGTCGGGGGCGAGGAAGGCGGTCAGCGGCCAGCCGCCGGCGCCCGTGGTGGCCTGGACGAACGCCATGTAGATCTCGTCCACATCCGGCCGCTCCTCCCGGTCCACCTTCACCGGCACGAAGCTCCCGTTCATCCGCCGGGCGATCCCTTCGTTCTCGAACGACTCGTGCGCCATGACGTGGCACCAGTGGCAGGCGGAGTAGCCGATCGAGAGCAGGACCGGAACCCCGCGCCGCTCCGCCTCGGCGAACGCGGCGTCCCCCCACGGCCGCCAGTGGACCGGGTTGTCCCGGTGCTGCAGCAGGTAGGGGCTCGACTCGCGACCGAGCAGGTTCCGGTCGGAGCCCAGCCCGGCAACCGAGGTCACGGCGAAGTCACGGCGCGGTCACGCCTGCCCCGACGGGCTCAGCTCCGGAGCCCTGGGGCCACCCGCTCTCCACCCCACCGCACCAGCGCGGTGCCGATCGTCAGCCCGGCGCCGACCGAGCTGAGCAGGAGCAGGTCGCCGGACTTCACGGCGCCGCGATCGAGGGCGTCCCGCAGAGCGGTCGGGATCGAGGCGGCGGTCGTGTTCCCGTACTTGTGGACCGTCTTGACGACCTGCTCCGGAGGCAGCCGGAGCCGTTTCGCGATCGCGTTGATGATCCGCGCGTTCGCCTGGTGGCAGACGAGGAAGTCCACATCGTCCCGCGTCAGCCCGGCCTCGTCGAGCAGTTCCTCGGCGGCCTGGGCCGAGCTCCGGACCGCGAACCGGAACACCTTGCGGCCTTCCTGGCGGACGAAGTGCTCGCGGCGGTCCACCGTCTCGTGCGACGGCGGCCGCAGGCTCCCTCCGGAACGCATGTAGAGCAGATCCCGGCCCGACCCGTCCACCTTGTTGTTGAACCCGAGGATCCCCTCGTCTTCCTCGGCCGGCTCGAGCAGCACCGCTCCGGCGGCGTCGCCGAACAGGATGCAGGTCGTCCGGTCCTCGTAGTCCGTGATCGAGGTCATGACATCGGCCCCGATCACGAGCGCCTTGTCGGCGCCGCCGCTCGCGACGAACTGGGTGGCGGCGCCGAGAGCGAACGTGAACCCGCTGCAGGCTGCCGACAGATCGAAACCCCACGCCCGGCCGGCGCCGATGTCGTCCTGCACGAGGCACGCGGTGGCCGGGAAACTCATGTCCGGGGTCACGGTGGCGACCACGATGAGGTCCACCTCGTCGGCCGTGATCCCGCGCCGCTCGATCGCGTCCCGGGCGGCCCGCGAGGCGAGGTGCGAGCACCCGGTGCCGGGCTCGACGGCTCGCCGCTCGTGGATGCCGGTCCGCTCGACGATCCACCGGTCCGAGGTGTCCACGATCTTCTCGAAGTGGGCGTTCGGAATCACCCGATCCGGAAGGAAGGCGCCCACGGAGGTGATTGCGACCCGGCGCACCGCCGGCCCCGAGGGCTGGATCAAGAAGGGATCTCCGAATGCAACATGGCGAACAGGGCCGGAACTCTACGCGAACCGGCGCGCCCGCCCGCCGCCGCGCCTCCGGCGGCGATAATGTGTCGCGATGTCCGCCCCCGAACCTGCCTCGCCCACTCGAGGGCAATCGCGTTCCGGGGCCGCTGCTGGGCAACCGCGTTCCGGGGCCGCGACCGGGCGAGCTTCCGCCGCGGCGTTCTACGACCTCGACGGCACCCTGATCCGCACGAACCTGGTTCACGTGCTGGCGTGGTACGCGAAGAACGATCAGGGCCTCCTTCGGAGCGTCCGGTCCATCGCGGCCACCGCGGCGGGCGTGCCGCTCTTCTTCGCCACCGATCTGTACAGCCGCAAGGTGTTCAACGACCTGTTCTTCCAGTGGTACCGGGGCCAGTCCTACGATCGCCTCCGGTTCCTCGCCGAGGAGCTCCACGACAAGGTCGTCCGACCGGCGATCTTTCCCGGCGCGCGGGATCTGGTCGCGCAGTCGCGGCGGATGGGCCTCCGGCCGGTCGTCGTGACCGGCGCGCTCGAGGTCTCGATCCGGCCCCTCCTCGCCGATCTCGGCATCACCGAGTTCGTCGCCAACCGGCTGGAGTTCGTGGACGGCCGCGCCACCGGCCGCCTCGCTCCGCCGGTCCTCGCCGGCGCCAGCAAGGCGCTGTGGATGCGCGAGTACGCCGAGCGCGAGGGCCTGTCGCTGAACGACTCCTACGCCTACGCCGACAGCATGTCGGACCTGCCCATGCTCAGCGTCGTCGGCCACCCGACGGCCGCCAATCCCGACCTCCGGCTCCGGAGCACCGCGCGCCGGCACGACTGGCCGGTGATCGATCTTCGACGCCGCGCTTCGGGGCCATCCCACGAAGGAGATCCGCGCCACCGATGACCCCCAGGCTCCGCTACAAGAGCGACCCCGACATCGTCTTCATCGAGAAGAACTCGGCGGCCCGCGTACTCCACAACGGGGAGGGATTTCTCGAGGAGCACCTTCCGGTCGGCACCCGGGTCATCTACCCGCCGCCTCCGATCCGCGGGCTCCCGAACCCGCGGGGCGCGATCCGCCACGCCCTGAACCACCCGCTCGGTTGCGATCCCCTCCACGCCCAGCTCCGCCCGGGAATGCGCGTGACGGTCGCCCTCGACGACATCAGCCTGCCGCTGCCCCCGATGGCGACGCCGGACATCCGCCAGACCGCGCTCGAAGTCGTGCTCGAACTGCTCTCCGACCACGGCGTGGACGACGTTCACCTCGTGATCGCGAACTCGCTCCACCGGAAGATGACCGAGGGCGAGATGCGCCGGATGGTGGGGCCCGAAATCCACAAGGCGTACTACCCGTCGCGCTACTACAACCACGACGCCGAGGATCCGCGCGGCATCGTCCCGATCGGCGAGACCCGCCATCACGAGCCGGTCCGGATCAACCGCCGCGCCGCCGAGAGCGACCTCGTCATCTACCTGAACATCAATCTCGTTCCCATGGACGGGGGCCACAAGTCGGTCACGGTCGGTCTCTGCGACTACCGGAGCCTCCGGCCGCACCACGAACCCCAGACGATCCGCGACTCGGACGGCTACATGGATCCGGCGCGCTCGGCGCTGAGCCACAAGGTGGACCGGATGGGAAAGCTGGTGGATGACAACATGAACGTCTTCCACGTGGAGACGGTCCTGAACAACCGGATGTACGCCGATCCGCTCGCGTTCCTGGCGAAGAACGAGGACGACTTCACCGACCTCGATCGGCTCAAGATGTCCGCCACCCGCTGGACCATGGACCGGTTGCCACCCGCCGCGAAGCGAAAGTTCCTCCACTCGATCCCCGGCGCGTTCGAGCTGATCGGCTGCTACGCCGGACGCACCGAGCCGGTCCACGAGCGGACCCTCGCCCGCTCCTTCGAGCAGTACGGCGTCCCCGTCGAGGGACAGTGCGACATCCTGCTCTGCGGCGTCCCGTACATCTCGCCCTACAACGTGAACTCGATCCTGAACCCGCTGCTGGTGCAGGTCATGGGACCCGGCTACCTGTTCAACCTCTACCGGGGCAAGCCGCTGATCCGGAAGGGCGGCGCGCTCATCCTGGTCCATCCCTGTCGCGACGAATTCGACGCCGAATTCCACCCCAGCTACATCGAGTTCTTCCACCGGCTGCTCCCCGAGACCCGGGATCCGTTCGTCCTGCGGGAGCGCTACGAGGAGGAGTTCGCGAACAACCCCTCCTACATCCAGATGTACCGCGACGGCAACGCCTACCACGGCGCCCACCCGTTCTTCATGTGGTACTGGGGCGAGAACGGCCGCCAGCATGTCGGCCGCATCATCGCGGCGGGCGCCGAGAACCAGCACGTGCCGGAGATCCTCGGCTGGGAGCGCGCCGAGAACGTCACCGAGGCGATCGCCATGGCGCGGAGCGACCTGGGACAGTCCGCCGAGATCTCCATGCTCCACGTCCCGCCGATCATGATCCCGGAGGTCTCCTGACGCCGATGGTGGCGGAAGGCGAGTCCCGGCCCCGGATCCATCTCGGCGACGCGTTCGCCGGGAAGGGGATCCTGCTGCTCGGCGGCACCGGCTTTCTCGGGAAAGTCGTCGTCGGCATGCTGCTCGAGCACTTTCCCGAGATCCGGCGGCTCTACCTGATGGTCCGGGCCCGCGACCTGAAGCGAAGCCGCATCCGCTTCCGCGAGATGGTCGAGACCTCCGCGGCGTACGCGCCGCTTCGCCGCCGCCACGGGGACCGGCGCCGGGAGTTCCTGAACGAGCGCGTCGAGGTCGTCGGGGGAGACATCACCGAGGCCGACTTCGGCTACCCGGAATCCGAGGCGGCGCGGATCGCGGGGGACATCGCTCTCGTCCTGAACTGCTCCGGCCGGGTCGAGTTCAACCCGCCGCTCGAGAACTCGATCGCCACGAACGTCCGCGGCACGCGCAACGTGATCGCCTTCGCCCGGCGCATGGAGCGGCCCGCCCTCGTCCACATCAGCACCTGTTTCGTCGCCGGGAACCGCTCCGGCGAGATCTACGAGGACGAACCGCTCATCGGCTACTTCCCCCGCCGCGATCGCGAGGACCAGGAGTTCCGCGTGGATCGCGAAATCGAGGACTGCGAGCGGCTCGCCATGCGCGTTCGCGACGAGTCGAACGACAAGTCCCGCGCCGACGAGTTCCGCGAGGCCGCCCGGAAGAGGTTCCAGGACGAAGGCAGGAACCCCGACGACGCCCGCGCGCTCCGCCTCGCGATCGCCGCCGAGCGCCGGAACTGGGTGCGCCGGCGCCTGCGCGACCTCGGGATCGAGAAGGCGCAGGGCTGGGGCTGGCCGAACATCTACACCTACACGAAGAGCCTCGGGGATCAGCTCGTCGCGGAAGCCGACGACCTCGTCCGCGCCATCGTCCGCCCCTCGGTCGTCGAGAGCGCGCTCGCCTTCCCCGAGACCGGCTGGAACGAGGGATTCACGACCAGCGCCCCGCTGGTCCGCATGGCGCTCAAGGGACAGAACCTGTTCCCGGTGAAGGACGGCGTGGTGCTGGACATCGTCCCGGTGGACTTCGTCGCCTCGGCGACGCTCGCGGTCGCGGCGGAGACGATCGTCAGCGAGCCGAATCTGGTGTACCAGGTGGCGAGCGGGGACCGGAATCCGTGCGAGGCGTCGCGCCTCGTGGACCTCACCGGGATCTACAAGCGCCGCCATTTCCAGCAGAAGACCGGCGGCCTGAAGCTGTGGAACGAGATCCTCGGGCGCATGGAAGCGACCCGGGTGGACTCGGAGCGCTTCGAGAAGCACACCCTGAAGTGGATGCGCCGCTCCGCCCGCGAGCTCCAGCATGTGCTCGACCGCGCCGCCGGCGAGCCGCTCGGACCCCTGGCGCCCGCGGTCCAGCACCTGCGGCGCCGGGTCCGGTCGTTCGACGACTTCGCCGGGCTCGGCGAACGCCACTACCGGACCTTCCGGCCGTTCATCGCCGGGGAGCGGTTCATCTTCCGGTCCGACAACACCCGGGATCTGTTCGCCCGGCTCGACGGGAACGACGGGCGGCTCTACTTCAGCCCGGAGGAACTGGACTGGTACGACTACTGGCTCCACGTGCATCTCCCGGGGCTGGAGAAGTGGGTCTTCCCCACGCTCGAGAGCGAAGAGCGACGCCGTCGGCCGCGCCGGGTTTACCAGTACAAGTCCATCGTCGAGCTGTTCGAGTCCTGCACCCGGAATCACGTCGGCCGGGTGGCGATGCGCATCACCCGGGACGGCCGCGAGGAGCGCTACACCTACGGCGACCTGCGCGAGTGCGTCCTTCGCGCGGCGGGTTTCCTGCGCGCCGCCGGATTCGGGCCGGGGGACCACATCGGTCTTCTCGCCGCGAACGCCCCCGAGTGGGGGATGGCCTGGTTCGCCATCGTCCGGATCGGGGCGGTGGCGATCCCGCTCGACCGCGACACCCGGCCCGCCGAGGTCCGCCGGCTCCTCGGGGCGGGCCACGCTTCGGCGCTCCTCGTGGACGACGAGCTCCACGAGCGGCACGGCGCCCTCGGAACCGGCGAATCGGGGTCCGCTTTCCGGGACATCTCCTTCGCCGAGCTGTTCGCCCTCGGGGACGAGGCCGAGGAGGCCCGCCGCATCGAGATGCTGCCGCCTCCCCCGAGGGCGACGACGCTCGCTTCGATCCTGTTCACCTCGGGCACCACCGGGTCGCCCAAGGGCGTCATGCTGACCCACCGGAACTTCGCCAGCCTGGTCGCGAAGCTCCTCGCGCTCTACGACGTCGGGCCGGAGGACGGCGCCCTCAGCGTGCTCCCGCTCCACCACTCCTTCGAGTTCACCACCGGGTTCCTGCTCCCGCTGTCGCGCGGCGCCCAGATCACCTACCTCCACGAACTCAGCGGCGAGGTGATCACCCGCGAGCTCTCGAAGGGGCAGACGACCTGCATCGTCGGTGTGCCGGCGCTCTGGGAGATGTTCCGCAAGAACCTCCTGAAGCGGTTCGGCGACGAGGGTTCCCGCACTCGGGATCTGTTCACCGCGCTCGTGGACGCCGCCTACCTGCTGCGCGAGGACACCGGCGTGAACCTGGGCCCGGCGCTCTTCCTTCCGATCCACACCGCTCTCGGCGGACGGATCCGCTATCTGATCAGCGGGGCTTCGGCGCTCTCCGAGACCGACTGGAAGTTCTTCCGCGGCCTCGGGTTCCACCTCGCCCAGGGCTACGGGCTCACCGAGGCGTCCCCGGTGCTCACCGTGACCCCTCCGAGCGGCCGGGTCCCGCTGGGGAGCACCGGTCGAGCCCTTCCCGGCATCGAAGTCCGGATCCACGAGCCGGACGCCTCCGGCGTTGGAGAGGTCATCGCCCGGGGTCCGAACGTCATGTTGGGCTACTACGGCAACGAGGAGGCCAGCCGCGAAGTGCTGCGCGACGGTTGGCTCCACACCGGAGATCTCGGCCGGCTCGACGACGACGGGCACCTCTTCCTCTCCGGTCGCCGCAAGGACGTGATCGTGAACCGCGGCGGCCGGAACATCTACCCGGACGAGCTGGAGGAGATCTACGCCGACGCCGAGCAGGTCGTCGAGATGACGGTCGTCGGATTCCCCGAGGGCGCCGCCGAGACCCCGGCGGCGGTCGTCGTGGCCAGGGACGCCGGCCCCGAATCCCGCGAGCGCATCCGGACCCGCTTCCGCGAGGTCGGCGCCCGGCTCCCCCTCCACAAGCGCATCGGCATCGTCGAGTTCCACGAGGGACCGCTGCCCCGGACCGCCACCCGCAAGGTGAAGCGTCGGGAGGTCGTCGGGTGGCTCGTCGGCAAGCGGCGGGCGGCAGCCGCGGCGGAGGCCGGAGAGGCGGCGACGCATGATCGGCTCTTCGAGCTGGTGGCGGCCGCCTGCGAACGTTCGGTCGGGGATCTGCGGCGCGGTTCACGCTTCGCCGAGCTGGGCTTCGACAGCCTGATGTACAACGATCTCGCGGCGTCTCTCGCCAGCGAGTTCGATGTCGTCGTGTCTCCCGAAGAGCTGAGCCGCATGGAGACGCTCGAGGAGCTCTCGATCGCCGTGGGCTCGGCGCGCCCCCGCCGCAAGGCGCCCCGCCGTCTCCCGAGATCGAAGCCGGCGGAGGACGATGACATCGAGATCCCGCCCGCGATCCGCAAGGCGGGCCGCGCCGGGCTGACCCAGGTCCAGCGCTGGTTCTACCACCAGGTGCTCGAGCCCACCTTCACCGGCCGCGCCTACATCCCCTCGCACACGCACTACCTGGTCGTCGCCAACCACGCCTCGCACCTCGACATGGGCCTCGTCAAGATGGCGCTGGGCGACCAGGGCTCGAACCTCGTCGTCCTCGCCGCCGCCGACTACTTCTTCGACAACCGGGTGAAGCGGACCTTCTTCCAGAACTTCACGGATCTGGCTCCGATGGAGCGGCGCGGGTCGCTCAAGCAGTCGCTCGAGATGGCGGCCGGGCTGCTGAAGCAGGGCCGCAGCGTGCTCATATTCCCCGAGGGGACGCGCTCGCGCAGCGGCGAGATCGCTCCGTTCCGGCGCGGTTTCGCCCACCTCGCCTACCGTTCCGGGGTCGGCGTGCTGCCGATGCACCTCGACACCTGGAAGGCGTTCCCTCCGGGCGCGGTCGGCCTCCGGTCGCGGCGGGTCGCGGCGCGGATCGGCCCCTACCTCTCCCGCGAGTTCCTCCGCGGGTTCGACACCGGGACCGGCCGCCGGGCCCGCGACCAGGCGGTTGCGGGTCTGGTGCAGGCGGTCGTCGAGCGGCTGGCGCGGAACGAGCCGATCCGCCTCGACGAGCTGGCGGAGCGGTTCCGGCCGGCGCCGAGGACCCGGACCCGGCGAACCGCCGCGGCGGTCTCCGGCTGAGGCCCCTTTCGGAGAGATCGCCGCGATGGGATCGGACTCCGACGCGCCGGTCCTCGTCACCGGGGCCACCGGGTTCCTCGGGACCCATCTACTCGACGCGCTGCTGGAGGTCGGCTCGGCCCCGTCCCTTCGAGTGCTCACGCGCCGACCGGCGCCGGACCTCGAAGCTCGCGGGATCGAGGTCGTCGAAGGCGACCTGCTCGAAGGGCCGGGGCTCGGCGCGGCCCTCGCCGGAGTGCGGCGCGTCTTCCACCTCGCCGGCCTCGTTTCCCGCGACCCGGCCGACACCTCCCGGCTCCAGCGGGTTCACGTGGACGGCGCCCGCCGGCTGGCCGAGCTCGCGCGGCCGGCCGGGGTGGAGCGCGTGCTGCTCGTCTCGACGAGCGGAACGATCGCCGTGTCCCGGGAGCCGGCGCCGGAAACGGACGAGACGGCGCCGGTGCCGATCCAGCGGATCGGGCGCTGGCCCTACTACCGCAGCAAGTGGCTCCAGGAGCGGGCCCTCCTGTCGGCGGCCCGGGGGTTCGAGGTCGTCATCGTGAATCCGTCGCTCCTCCTCGGGCCCGGCGACGAACGCCTTTCATCCACCGGCGATGTGCTCCGATTCCTCTCCGGGGAAGTCGCCGTGGTCCCGCCGGGCGGGCTGAACTTCGTGGACGTGCGGGACGCGGCGGCGACGGTGGCCGCGGCCATGCGACGGGGCCGTTCGGGCCACCGTTACCTCGTCGGCGGGCACAACTGGAGTTTCGCGGACTTCTTCGCGCGCCTCTCCGAGGTCTCCGGATCGCCCGCACCCCGGCTGCGGTTGCCGCGCGGCCTCTACACCGCCGCCGCGCTCTTCACCGAGGAAGCGGCCCGCCAGATCGGACGGGAGCCGGCCGTGGACCGCGTCAGTCGGGAGATGGCCGGCGACACCTGGTACTTCAGCTCGGCGAAGGCGGAACGGGAACTGGGCCACCGCGCCCGCGACGGCCGGGTCACCCTGCTCGAAACCGTGCGCTGGCTCGCCGGGCGGGGCCTCGCGTAGTCAGGTCCGCCAGTCGGGGCCTCGCGTAGTCAGGTCCGCCGAATGCGCACCGCCCCCGGAACCACCGAGAACCGGATCGCCCCCGGGAGACGCGCCTCCTCGCCGTCGAGCTCGAGGAGCATCCGGTCGCCGTCGAGCGCCTCGATCCACACCCGGCGGACCGGCCGGTGTTCGATCGCCGGATGGTCGAGGTGCGCGCCGCGCGCGAGACGGCTCACCGCATCCGCGATCCCGAGGGCGCCGAGCGGCCCGATGAGCACGGCGTCGAGGCGACCGTCGCCCGGGTCGGCGGGCGGCGCGAGCGGGATGCCGCCGCCGAAGCGCCGACTGTTCAGCAGGGTCACGTTCAGCAGGAGGCGGGGCCGCACCGGGGCGTCGTCGAGCCCGACCCGGTAGCGCCCGGCGCGGGCGGTCAGCAGCTCCCGGGCGGCGGCGCCGGCGTAGGCGGCGCGCCCGAG
>JAJEAO010000071.1 GCA_022822745.1 Acidobacteriota bacterium | reverse complement strand
ATCGAGGTCACGGCAGCCTGAGACAGCGCGAAGCCTGCCCTCGACCTCCACTCGCGGTGTAGTGCCATAGCTGTCTGTGGCGTGTCGTAACTCTTTACACCACAACGAGTTGCAAATTCAAACTGTCGAAGATGAGCCAGGCGCGCCTTGCCCACCGCCTTCGAGATCCCCGGGCGACGCCATGACGCGGGCGGAGCGACACCGTCCCGGAGCGCGAGCGCCTCACCGACGAGCCCGCGGAAAATGGACGACCGATGCCGTCCTCCGAGCGGAACCCTGGCGCCGCGGTGCGTGCGCAGCCGACCCCAGAGGGTGCTTGCGGCTCCGGAAGCCAGGGCGTGCGTGCCGACCCGAACGACGCGCGGTCCCTGGCCGGACCCGGAGCGTTCCTCGCCCGGCTCGAAGAAGAAGTAGATGCCCCGCGTTGGCCAGTCCAGCCGGCCGTCACACTGGTTCAGGCGGCGCGGTCCGCCCGTACGGCAGGCGAGGCGATCGAGGAGATCGTAGAAGCGCCGGGTGGCGCGGAGCCGGGCAGACGGCGCAACGGGAACCGAGACGCGCGGGCGACTCGGCGCGGTGGAGGCGAGGCGCGCGGGGCGATCTGTCTTCGTCCGTCGCGGTGGAACGAGCGCTGTCGGGCGTTCCCCGACGTTGCCGCGACACCGGCACCGGATGACCTCGAAGCCCCGCTCGGCGAGAAACTGGTTCGACTGCTTCCCGCCGTGGAAGGTGTTCCACGCCAGCGCCTCCCCCGTGGCCACCTCGCGCGCCACCGAGATCACGAGCTTCGGGGGAAGGTGGGCGTCTTTAGCCCCGAAGTTTCTTCCCCCGGCCCGATGTCCCGGGGCATCCGTAGAGCCGTCCTGGACGGTGTCTCCTGACGGGAGATGGGCTCGTTCACGGGGACCAGGTCCCCGGGCATCCGCAGCGCCGTCCTGGACGGTGTCTCCTGACGGGAGATGGGCTCGTTCACGGGGACCATGAAACTTCGGGGCTAATCCAGCGATGAGACAGTAGCTTCGACTCCGCCGGTGCCGGGGCACCCCCTCAAGCGCGATGCGCCGGACGGCCTCCTCGAGATGGTCCCTTGTAATGGACCGCGGGATCATGGCCACGGCGACTCGGCGCCCCCCTGCCGGTTCAGCCAGGCGAGCTGCCTGCCGATGGGCAGGCCGGCCATGGGAACCGAGACGTGGACACCTCGCGCCCGAAGCGGGGCCTCGAGAAACTCCCGGTAGCGGAGGCCGGCCAGGAAGACGACCTCATCCACGGCGTCGAGGAGGGGATCGAGATCGCCGAGGACGCGGTCGGCCCACTCGCGCCGGGCTCCGACCCGCATCCGACGGAGCGTCTGGTCATAGGGACCGATGCTCCGGTGCGGATGCAGGAGGCCGTGGCGGGCCGAAAGAATGCGCCACCGGCCATCGGCGCGCTCCACGAACGCCCGCGCCTTGCGGAACCACGGCGACGTGTAGAGATCTCTCGCCGGCACCGGGGTCGAACGCTTCGACTTCACGCACGAGACGAGGAACAGACGCCCCCCGGGGCTCACCGGGGAGCGCGCCAGATCGGTCGCGGCCGAGGCCTGTCCGTCGTCCCGAGTGCGCAAGCGGGCTCAGTCGTCCCGAGACTCGTCCGTGGTCATGTCGTCGGTGACCGCGAACCGCTCGAACCAGTTGCGCAGGAGCAACTGGACCCGCAGGAAGTTCGTGGGAGGGAGGCTCCGGCTGTGCCAGCCGTCGGTCAGCCGCACCATGGCCGTCGGGATCTTCCGCATCTTCAGGGCGGCGTAGTACTGCTCGGTCTGCTCCATCGGGGTCCGCAGGTCCCGCTCCCCGGTCATGAGCATCGTCGGCGTCGTGACGTTCCCGACGTACATCAGGGTGGAGCGGCGCAGATGCTCCTCGGGATCCTCCCAGGGCAGCTTGTCGAAGTTGCGGTACCAGCTCGCGCCGTCCGTCGTTCCCACGAAGCTGAGCCAGTTCGTCACCGGCGCCTTCGCCACCGCGGCGGTGAAGCGATCCGTGTTGCCGACGATCCACGAGGTCAGGACGCCGCCCCCGCTGCCGCCGTACACGAACAGGTTGCGGTCATCAATGTAGCCGCGGGAGATGATCTCGTCCACGCCCGCGAGCAGGTCGTCGAGGTCCTTCCCCGGGTAGGCGTTGTCGATTTCGTTCCCGAACGTACTCCCGTAGCCGCTGCTGCCGCGCGGGTTCGTGTAGAGGACGACGTAGCCGTTCGCGGCATGGTCGTGGTTCTTGAAGTCGAAGCCGCTGTTGTACATGGCGTGCGGGCCGCCGTGGATGCGGAGGATCAGCGGGTACTGCCTCGAGGCGTCGAAGTCGGGCGGCTTCACGATCCAGCCCTGGATGTCGAGTCCGTCGGGGGATCTGTACCAGATCTCCTCCACCTCGCCGAGGCGGACATCCGCCAGCCACGAGGCGTTCGTCACGTGGAGGGTGCGGGGCACATCGGGCGTCTCCACGTCGAACGCGACCAGGTTCCCGGGAGTGTGGTAGTCGGTGACGACGCCCACCGCGGTGCCGTCCTCGCTGATCGAGGACACCGAGAGCATGTGATTGCCCGAGCTCACCGGGCGCGCCTCGCCTCCGACGGGAACGAAAAACAGGTTGTTCGTTCCGCGAAGCTGGGCGCCGAAATAGACGCCGCTGCTGTCGGGCGCCCAACCCACGATTCCCGGACGACGGCCCATCTCGGTGGCCACGACGTTCGGATCGGAGCCGTCGGCGGCCGCGATGACGAGCTCCTCCTCCCGGTAGGTGTCGTGGTTGAAGTCCATGCCGGTATAGGCGATGAAGCGCCCGTCGGGAGAAGGAACCGGGCCGCTGTCGGGGCCGGCGCGCGTCGTGAGCGCGGTGATCCGGCCGGTGGCGACATCCACGCGGTAGATCTCGGATTCCCGCCAGGAGTGTTCGGCATCGGGAGTCCGCAGCGAAGTGAACACGATGGCGTCCCCGTCCCCGAGGAAGCGCGGACCGTCATGGTGGTAATCGCCGGAGGTGAGCTGGCGCGGCGTCCCGCCGTCCGCGCTCACGAGGAAGAGATGCCGGTAGCCGCGGGGGTGGTAGCCGAGCCCGTCGCGCCGGTAGTTGAGCCGGGTGACGATGCGCGGGGGAGCGGTCCAGTCGGCGCCCTCCGGAACGGAAGGCATCGAGATCGCCCACGCCGGGTCCGGACCCGGATCCACGACCGCGCGGAAGGCGAGCGACATTCCGTCCGGGGACCACCGGACCTGGGACGGGGGGTTCTCCAGCCGGGTGACCTGGCTCTCGGCGCCCTCGGCGTCCATCCAGCGCACGAAGATCTGCGAGCCGCCCGGATCGGCGCTTCGGGTGAAGGCGATCCGGTCGCCGGAAGGAGACCATTGCGCTCCGCTGCCTCGGGTCAGGAAGCGGTTCCGGGAACCGTCGCTGCCGATGGCCCACAGCTCGGTGCGCCAGCGGTCCTCCATGGAGTCCACGAACCGGCGTTCATAGACCACGGTGGTCCCGTCAGGGGAGATCTGCGGGTTCCGCACTGCCTCCCACGAGAGGTAGTCGGCCAGTTCCAGGTTTCGCCGGCCATCCTGCGCCAGCGCCGGGACGGCCACCGCCAGCGCGGTCAGGGCCAGGGTCAGGAGGACGGCGATCCGCCGCCCGGTCCACTCATCGGTCCGCATCGGGACACCTCCGGGAGATCCCGGGCGTCCTTCCAGAACCCGGGTGCGGCCGGACGCCCGCGGGGGCTTGCCGCGGGCCCGGCGAGTCGCGTCGGTCCTCGGGGAGGGCGAGGAGCCCGATCCCGGCGAGAACCGCCAGATCGGCAAACAGCAACGGCGCGAAGGGCGGCGCCTGGTGGAGCAGCGACTCCGCCGTCACGGCCCCGGGACGATCGAAGGCTGCTTGCAAATGCAGTATAAGACCGAGGATCCCGACGCCGGCCTGTGCGGCGAGCGCACGGGCCGCGAAACCGACCAGCCCCCGGTCGGGCCGCGTGCGACTGAGGACGAGGACGAGCGTGGGCGCCGCCACCGCCGCCGCGACGACCGGGATCCATTCACTCCAGCGGAAGAAGCCGTTCTGCTCGTGGTCGAGCAGGGAGAGCAGGAAGTTCCCGCCGAATCCGGCCGCCGCGAAGAGCAGGACCCACCCCCCCACCCGAGCCCGTCGCGCGCCCGCCAGACGCCGCGGCTCCGGTTCGCGAGGAGGAGAAAGCCGACTCCGGCGTAGGCGAGGGGCGCCACGAGCGGCGCGGCGTACACCAGGCTCTCGGCGCGCCGGCAAGGCGCCGGCGAGTGCCTGCCGCGGGTGTGCCGGCGTGCTGGCGGGTGGGATCTCGCCGGTGCTTCCGTGCCGGGCGGGGCCGCTACCGCGAGAACCAGCCCGGCGCGCCGGCAAGGCGCCGGCCGCGGGTGTGCTGGCGGGTGGGCACTCGCCGGTGCATCCGTGCCGGGCAGGGCCGCTACCGCGAGAACCAGCCCGGCGCGCCGGCAAGGCGCCGGCAAGCGCCGGCAGGTGCCAGCCGCGGGAGCGCAAGCGACTGGTGCTCCTATCCTCTCCATCCATGCGCTCGCTTTTCGCTCCCGCATCCCTGCCGGGGCGGCTGCCCCATGGAGCCCTGCGCTGAGATTCCCCGCCCCGGTCCCGCTCACCCGGTCGGGCTTCGGCCTCCGGCTGTCGGGCGTGCGCCTCGCCGACGCCGCGCCGGAGGAACTCGCGCGCCTCCGGCGCGTGTGGCTGGAGTCGGGAGGCCTGCTCGTGCTGCCGGGACAGGACGGGCTATCGCCAGAAGCGTTCCTGCGCTTCTGCCGCGCCTTCGGCCCGCTGGAGGACAACGCCAAGTACGACCCCGACTTCCGCCTCCCCGGCCACCCGGAGATCCTTCGTCTCGGCAACCTCCGGGAGGACGGCCGCTACCGGTCGCTCTTCGTGCGCGCCGAGCCGGGCGACATCCAGTGGCACACCGACGACAGTTTCCGGTGTCCGCAGCCTGCCGGGTCCATATTCCACTGCCTCGTCCACCCCGAAACCGGCGGGGGCACCTGGTACGCCGGGATGGCGCACGCGATGGACGCCCTGCCCCCTTCCCTGCGGAAGCGGGCCGAGGGGCGTTTCGCCGTCCACTCCTACGCCCATCTCGACGAAGTGCTGCGGCGGACGAACCCGCACCGGCCCCCCCTGCCGTTCGCCGTGCGCCGGGCCCACCCGCCGGTCGTCCGCCCCCTCGCGTCGGTCCACCCCGAGACCGGCCGGGAGACGCTCTGCATCCCGGTCTGCCACATCGCCTCGGTCAGCGGACCGGAGCCGGATGAGGCGGCGGCGCTCCTCGACGAACTCACGGCCCACGCCACCGGGCCCGATTTCAGCGTCCGCTACCGGTGGAGGCCCGGCGATGTCGCGGTGTGGGACAACCGTTCGGCGATGCATGCCGGCTCGCCCTTCGACGAAACGCAGCCGCGCCTCCTCCACCGGGTCACCTTCGCCGGCCCCGATGCTCTCCTGTCCGCCTGAGGCAGACTCCGGGAACACGCCATGACCCGCGCCGAACTCGCCGAGCGGATCGCGAGCGGCGAGAGCTCCGGAGTCGAGTTCAAGCGCGACGGAGTCTCCGCCTACCGGTTTGCCCGGGAAATGGTGGGGCTCCTGAACCACCACGGGGGCTCGATCCTCCTGGGAGTGGAGGACGATGGAACGGTCTCGGGTCTGACCCGGGAGGCGAAGGCCGCCGAGGAGTGGGTCATGGAAGTCGGCCGGACGCATGTGGACCCTCCGGTCATCCCGTGGTGGGAAGCGGTGCGGTGGGACGACTCCCGGGCGGTGGGCGTCGCCACCGTTCCGGCCGACTCCCCGGACCGGCCCTACAAGGTGCGGAAGGGATCCGACGCCGTGACCCTGATCCGCGTCGGTACGACGACCCGCAACGCGTCGCGGATGGAGGAGATGCGTCTCTACCAGCGGTCGGGAAACCTGGAATACGGTCGGCGTCCCCTGCCCGGCGCCCCGATGGAGGCGCTCGACTGGCGCCGGATGCGGGACTACTTCCTCCGCACCCTGGGTCGCGACTGTCCCGATGGCCCCGACTGGTCCTTCTGGAGGCCGGTGCTCGAGAACCTGGATCTCGCGGCCGAAGTGGGCGGACGCGCCACGGCCACGGTGGCCGGGATGCTCCTGCTCGGCGCCCGCGCGCGGCGGTTCCTGCCCCAGTCGGGGATCCACGCGGTCTGCTTCCCCGGGCTCGAACCGGACCATGCGAAGCGGGACGACGAAGTGATCGCGGGTCCGCTCCTGCCGCTGAGGGAGTCCGACGGCTCCCTCCTCGAGCGCGGACTCACCGACAAGGCGTGGGACTTCCTGCGACGGACGACGAAGCCCGCGGTGGTACGCGACCGGTTCGTGCGGGACACCCGGTGGGACGTGCCGGAGGACGTGCTTCGCGAAGCGGTGGTCAACGCGCTCGCCCACCGCGACTACAGCCGGGTCGGCGCCGACATCCAGCTCCTGATCTACGCGGATCGCGTGGAGATCATCAGTCCGGGCGGGCTCCCGAACGGCATGACGCTCGAGAAGGTGCGGGCCGGGAAACGGTCCGCGAGAAACCCGATGCTGGTGGACTTCCTTCGCTCCTACCGCTACGTGGACGCGCTCGGGATGGGGGTCTCGACCCGCATGATCCCCGGGATGCGACGCCACAACGGGACCGAGCCCGAGTTCGAGGCCGACGAGGATCGCTTCACCGTCCGTCTGTTCCGGTAGCCCGGAGCGGCTACGGCAGGGGGCGCAGAACGCCGGCTTCGAGCCGGAACCGGCGGGCGCAGCGGGACGCCACCGCCGGGCTGTGGGTCGCGAGGATCGAAGTCAGCCCGTGACGCTCGTGGGCTGCAACGAGGAGATCCACGAGCTGCGCGCTCGAGGCGTCGTCGAGGTTGCCGGTGGGCTCGTCGGCGAGCAGAAGCAGCGGCCTTCCGGCGAGGGCCCGCGCCATCGCCACCCTCTGCTGCTCGCCGCCGCTCAGCTCTTCCGGGTGATGGGACAGCCGGTCGGCGAGGCCGAGCTCGACGAGCGCTTCCGTCGCGCTCTCCTCCGCGTCCCGCCGGGAGACGCGCCGGATGCGCAACGGGAGAGAGGCGTTTTCGAGCGCTGTCAGCTCGGGGAGGAGGCGGTGGTGCTGGAACACGAACCCCACGGCGCGGTTGCGAAAACGGGCGGCTTCCCGCTCTCCGAGGCCCGAGACATCCGTGCCCGCGATCTCGATCTCTCCCGCATCGGGACGATCGAGGGCGCCGAGCACGTGAAGCAGCGTCGTCTTGCCCACGCCGCTGCGTCCGGTCACCGCCACCATCTCGCCCGCTTCGACTTCCAGGTCGAGATCCCGGAGCACCGTGATCCTCCGGGCCCCCTCCCCGAACCCGCGGCGCAGCCCCCGGGCGGCCAGCAGGAGACTCACGAGACCCGCAGCGCGGCCAGCAGGAGGCTCACGAGAACCGCAGCGCGTCCGTCATGACGAGCGACGCCGCCCGGCGCGCCGGGTAGAGCGTCGCGGCGAAGCAGACGATCGGCGCGAACAGGCAGACGAGCGCCACATCCCCGGGGAGCAGCGTGAACGGGACCGCGGTGATCTGGTACACGTCCTCCGGGATCGTGATCCGGCCGTCGAGGATGCGGCAGGTCAGGATGCCGAGCCCGGCCCCGACCGCGGTGCCGACGATGCCGATGACCGCTCCCTGGGCCATGAACAGGGCCATGATGCTGCGCCGGGTGGCGCCCATCGAGCGGAGCACGGCGATGTCGCGGGTCTTCTCGGTGACGGTCACGATCTGTCCGGCCACGATGTTCAGCGCCGCCACTCCCACGATGAAACCGACGAAGAGCCCGGTGGCCAGCTTCTCCAGCCAGAAGGCGGAAAACAGCGTCGTGTTCATGTCGATCCAGTTCAGCGCCGAGTAACCGGGACCGAGCGCGGCGCGGACTTCCGCCTCGGTCTCCCGGACGCGGAACATGTCCTCCACCCGGGCCTCCACGTGGCTCACCCGTTCGCCCAGCCCGGAGAGGCGCTGCGCCTCCGCGAGCGGAAGAAGCGCCCACGCGTTGTCGTAGTCGTAGAGCCCGAGCCGGAAGGATCCGACGACCCGGAACCGGCGGTTCACCGGGATCGCGCCGATGGGACTGAGGCGCCCTTCGGGAACCATGAGCCGAACCGGATCCCCGATCGCCACGCCGAGCGAGAGCGCGAGCTCCTCGCCGAGAACCACCGGCGGAGGCTCGCCGGGAGAGGGAACGCCGAGATCCTGGAACTCCCCCGAGGTCATGCGTGCGGCGAACTCGCTGACCGCGGGCTCGAGGGCCGGGTCCACGCCCTTCAGGGTCACGAGCGCCGATCGCCGCCCCATCGCCAGCGCCTTGCCGTAGATCACCGGGGCGGCGGCCTCCACCCCGGGAACCGCGGCGACGGCCTCCGTCACCTCCCGGTAGTCGTCGAAACCGTCGAGCGAGAGATCGTGCACCGACAGATGCGCCAGCGCCCCCAGGATCCGCGCCCGCAGCTCTCCCTGAAACCCGGTCATGATCGCGAGCGCCACGAGCAGGATCGCGACTCCCAGGACCACCCCGACCGCCGAGATCGCGGAGATCACCGAGATGAACATCCGCTTCCGCCGCAGGGTCAGGTAGCGAGCCGCGATTTGCAGCTCGAAGGGCATCCACGACCCGGCGCTTCTTCGGCGCGAACCGGGTTCCCCGCCGATCACCGGCCCTCCCGGGGTCGCAGGTGCGGAAACAGGATCACGTCGCGGATCGCCGGCGAGTCGGTGAGCAGCATGGCGAGCCGATCCACGCCCACGCCGACCCCCCCGGTCGGGGGCAGACCGTGGCGGAGCGCCTCGATGTAGTCCCAGTCCATCGCGTGCTCGTCGCCGCCCTGGCGCCGGGCCATCTGCTCCCCGAAGCGAGCCGCCTGCTCATCCGGATCGTTCAGCTCGGAGAAGCCGTTCGCGATCTCGAGGCCCCCGGCGAACAGCTCGAACCGCTCGGTGAAACCGGGGTTCTCCGGGTCCGCCTTGGAGAGCGGCGAGACCTCCACCGGGTAGCCGGTGACGAAGGTGGGCTGGATCAGCTCCCGTTCGCAGAGCGCCTCGAACAGGCTCAGGAGCAGCTTCCCCGGACCCGCCGGGGGGGCCGGCAGGACCAGGTCGAGGCGCCGATGGATGTCGGCCAGATCGCCGGCGGAACGCAGCGCATCCCCGTCGAGCGCGATCCCGCGGCCCGCGAGAGCCGCGACCGTCGCGTCGGTGAGCGTCACCCGGTCGAACGGCCGCTCGAAGCGCAGCTCGTCCTCGCCGAAACGGACGGTGGCGCCGCCCGCCCCCCTCTCCGCCGCCGCCACGATCAACCGCTCGGTGAGTTCCATCATCCCGGCGCAGTCCGAGAACGCCCGGTAGAACTCGAGCATGGTGAACTCGGGGTTGTGCCGGGTCGAGAGCCCCTCGTTCCGGAAGTTCCGGTTGATCTCGTAAACCCGCGGGAATCCTCCAACCACGAGCCGCTTCAGGTAGAGCTCGGGAGCGACGCGCAGGAAGAGATCCACACCGAGGGCCCGGTGGCGGGTCTGGAACGGCCGCGCCGCCGCCCCGGTGGCGAGCGGCTGGAGCATGGGAGTCTCGACCTCGAGAAAACCCTCGGCGTCCATGAAGCGGCGCAGCGCGGAGACCATCCGGGCGCGGCGCAGGAACACTTCCCGGGTTTCGGGGTTGCCGAGGAGGTCCAGGTAGCGCTGGCGGTAGCGCGTGTCCCGGTCGGTCAGCCCGTGCCATTTCTCGGGGAGAGGCAGGAGCGCCTTCGACAGGAAGGTGACCTGATCGGCCCGCACCGTGAGCTCGTCGGTCCGGGTGCGGAAGACCGGCCCGGCCACCCCGATCCAGTCCCCCAGGTCGAGGAGGCGGGTGAGGCGGAACTCGCGGTGCGGCAGGATGTCGCGGCGCACGTGGATCTGGAGCGTGCCCTGTCTCTCCGCGAGCCGCAGGAAGGCGGCCTTGCCGAAGGAGCGGATGGCGACCACCCGCCCGGCCACCCGAACGCCGCGATCGGCCTCGGGCGTCTCCTCGAGCGAGAGCGCGTCGAGTTCGCCGAAGGCGGCGCGCACCTCGTCGAGGGTGTGCGTGGCCGGGTAGCGATTCGGCCATACCGGGACGCCCAGGGCGCGAATCTCGTCGAGCTTCCGCCGCCGCGTCTTCTCGTCCCGCCCCGGCTTCCGGTCGGGTCCGCTCATGACTCCCCCCCCGCCTCCGGCGCGACCTCCGGTTCCGGCGCGACCTCCGGTTCCGGCGCGATCTCCGGCTCCGGCGCGACCTCCGGCTCCGGCGCGACCTCCGGTTCCGGCGCGACCTCCGGTTCCGGCGCGACCTCCGGCTCCGGCGCGACCTCCGGTTCCGGCGCGACCTCCGGCTCCGGCGCGACCTCCGGTTCCGGCGTGACCTCCGGTTCCGGCGCGACCTCCGGCTCCGGCGCGACCTCCGGTTCCGGAGGCGTTTCTCCGGGCTCGCCGGGGAGCGCCGGGGCCTCGAAGCCGCGGATCAGGGCGTCCACGACCGCGTGGATGAACCCGGTGGAGCCCTCGCCGGCGTAGCGCCGGGAGACCTCCACGGCCTCGGTCAGCACGACGCGGGGCGGCGCGGCCCCGAGCAGGAGCTCCGCCGTCGCCACCCGCAGCACGTTCCGCTCCACGCGCCCCATGTTCTCCCGCCACCACGGCTTGACCGCCTCGGCAACCCGCCGGTCGATCTCGGGGAGCTGATCCCAGACCGCGGTGGCCAGCCTGGCGGCGAGTTCCACGTGGGCCGCGCTCGCCCGGGTCATGCGGCCCACATCGCGGATGATCTCCCCGCCGGGGGCCGGGTTCGCGTCCCACGAACACAGCATCTGCGCCGCCAGCTCGCGGCCCCGCCGGCGCTGCCGGGCCGTCCTCCGGTCCATGTCGGTCCCCGCCTCAGCGGGAAGGCGTCGGGCCCAGATCCACCGGCCGCCGAGCGGCGAGGCGGTCCCGCGCCGCGAGCAGGCCGGCGACGGCCCGGGCCGCGTCCTCGCCCCGGTTGCCCTTCGCTCCGCCGGAGCGGGCGTCCGCCTGTTCCCGGGTGTCCACGGTGAGCACGGCGTTCCCGATCGGCACCCCGGTCCGGACGGCGGCCGCGAGCAGCGCGTCGGTCACCGCGCGCGCCAGGTGACGGTCGTGCATCGTCTCGCCCCGGACGATGGAAGCGCACGCCACGATGCCCTCGACCTCGCCGCCCTCCGCCAGCCAGGCCGCGAACTGCGCGACCTCGAAAGCGGCCGGGACCGGATGGCGGGACACGCGCGCCCCGCGGCTCCGGAGCCAGGCGGACGCGGCGTCGGCGAGCCGCTCCGAGGCGGCGTCCCGCGCCGAGACCACGACCGCGATCCGTCGGCCCTCGAGGGAGGCCTCCGGTCCCGGCTCAGCGCCCATGGAATCGGGCCGGACGCTTCTCGAGGAAGGCCTCGAGTCCCTCGCGCATGTCGTCGGTCCGGGCCAGCTCGGCGAACAGCCGCGCTTCGGAGCGGAGCCCCCGGGCGAGCGGCTCCTCCGACGCCGCGATCGCGAGCAGCGCGTTGCGAACCGCGAGCGGGCCGTTCGCGTGGATGGAGTCGAGGAGCGAGAACGCCCTCCCGACCGGATCCTCCGAGACCTCGTCCACCAGCCCGGCGGCGAGCGCGGCCTCCGCCGTCACCGGCTCGCCAGTGAGGATCATCCGGGTTGCCCGCGACCGGCCCACGAGCCGCGGGAGGCGCTGGGTTCCTCCGTAGCCGGGGATGACGCCCAGCTTCACTTCGGGCAGGCCGAGACGGGCCCGCGGATGGGCGATCCGGAGGTGGCAGGCGAGCGCGAGCTCCAGACCGCCTCCGAGCGCGTACCCATTCACCGCCGCGATCACCGGACAGCGGAGCGCCTCGATCCGGAAGAAGATCATCTGGCCGTGGCGGGAAAGCCGAAGGGCGCCGTCGAGGGTCAGATCCCGCAGCTCGGCGATATCCGCGCCCGCCACGAAGGCACGATCCCCGGCCCCGGTGAGGACGACCCCCCGGAGCGCCTCGTCGTCGCGGAACCCGAGAACCGCCTCCTCGAGCTGGTCGAGGGTCGCGCGGTTCAGGGCGTTCAGCGCCCGCGGGCGATCCACCGTGACCAGGACGGCGGCGTGGCCAGCGGAGGTCGTCCGGCGCTCGACCCGGATCGCAGTCCCGCTCACGCCGACGCGAGGGACTCCAGGATCATCGCGATCCCCTGCCCTCCCCCGATGCACGCGGTGGCGAGTCCGTAGCGGCTGCCCGAGCGCCGCAGCTCCAGGAGCAGCGTCAGGAGCAGCCGGGTTCCGGTGGCGCCGAGGGGATGACCGAGGGCGATCGCGCCGCCGTTCACGTTCAGCCGCTCCCGGTCGAGGTCGAGCTCGCGCTCCACGGCGAGGATCTGCGGGGCGAACGCCTCGTTCACTTCGATCCGGTCCATGTCGGCCAGCGTCAGCCCCGCCGCCTCGAGAGCGGCGCGGGTCGCCGGAACCGGTCCGATCCCCATGATGTCGGGCGGCACCCCGGCGGTGGCCCAGGAGACAACCCGGCCGAGCGGCTCGCGGTCGCCCGCAGCCTCAGCGGTCCCGAGCACGAGGGCGGCGCCCCCGTCCACGATGCCGCTCGCGTTCCCCGCCGTGACGAGCCCGTCCTTGCGGAACGAGGGGCGCAGCTTCGCGAGCCCTTCGAGAGTGGTGTCCGGACGTCGGTGGCCGTCTTCCGAAACCACCGTCTCGCCCCGTCGGGTCCGCACGGTGACCGGGACGATCTCCTCGGCGTGGACTCCGGCCCGGAACGCCCGGTCGGCGGTCTGCTGGCTGCGGAGGGCGAACTCGTCCGCGTCTTCCCGCGTCACGCCGCAGCGGGCCGCCACGTTCTCCGCCGTGTCCGACATCGTGAGACCGCAGCGGCCATCCGTCAGCGCGGCGATCAGGCTGTCTTCCAGCTTGCCGTGGCCGAGCCGGAGCCCGGTTCGCGCGCCCCGGACGACGAACGGCGCCTGGCTCATGGACTCCATGCCGCCGGCGAGGACGACGTCGGCCTCCCCGGCGAGCATCAGGTGGGCGCCGGAGATCACGGACTGGATGCCCGAACCGCAGAGGCGGTTCACCGTCAGGGCCGGAATGGCGTCGGGAACGCCAGCCGCGAGACCCACGTGCCGGGCCCCGTAGATCGCGTCGCTGCTCGTCTGCTGGGCGTTCCCGAACACAACGTGTTCCACCCGACGCGGGTCGAGTCCGGCGCGCGCCAGGGCCCCCCGGGCGGCTTCCGCGCCCAGTTCGACGGCGGTCCACTCCGCGAACGGCCCGAGAAAACGCCCCATCGGAGTCCGCGCCCCGGCCAGGATCAGGATGTCGCGCGCGGGGGCGCAGGCATTCGGCATGGCGGGCGGAAGGGTATCGCGGAGCCGTGGCTATGCTCCCCCGCGTGAACGACCCGGGAACGCGAGGATCGGAACGCCCGGACCGACCGGAACCGCTCGCGCCCTGCGCGCTCGCGCTCGCCGTCCCGGGCCTCGGCCATGTCCTGCTCGGCCGGCGCGGGACGGGAGGCGTCTTCTTCGCCTCGATCGGGCTGCTGTTCCTGTTCGGGTTGCGGATGGAGGGCGAGCTGTTCCCGCTCGACCCCACGGCGCCGCTGACGCTGCTCGCCGGGCTCGCCGAGATGGGTGTCGGGACTCTCTATGTGGCCGCTCGGCTGGCGGGGTGGGGCGAGGGGGTTCCGGCAGCCGCCACCTACGAATACGGCTACGCCTTCCTCATCGTCGCGGGGTTGCTCAACCTGCTCGTTGTGCTCGATGCGTGGGACATCGCCACCGGCCGCAAGGGCGACGAGGCCGCCGCGCCGTGAGCCACTTCGAGGCGCTCCTGCTGTTCGCGGCGCTGGTCTCCCCCGCGCTCGCCTGCCTGCTGCGCGAAGAGACCGGCGCCCGGATCCGCTTCGCGCTCTGGTCGTTCGCCGGATTCACCGGCTTCGCCGTCGCCGTGGGTTGGCTCATGTTCGCGCTCGGCGCCTGATCGCCGACGCACCAGGTGGCCGTCTTCGGGATCGCGGTCCTGATCGGGATCGCCTGGATCGCCTCGGAGAACCGGTCCCGCTTCCCCTGGCGGGTCGTGGCCTGGTCTCTCGGATTGCAGGTCGGTTTCGCCCTGCTCGTCCTCGAGACGACGGCGGGCGCCGCGGTTCTCGGCGCGGCGGCCCAGACGGTCGAGGCCGCCCTCTCGCAGGCGCGGGCCGGGATCGAACTGCTCTTCGGACCTCTCGCCGACGAGGAGCGCTTCGGCGTCATCCTCGCGGTGTCGGCGCTGCCGGCGATCGTCTATGTCGCCTCCATCTTCGCCGTCCTCTACTACATCGGGATCCTCCAGCTCGCCGTCTTCGGGATGGCGAAGCTGATGGTCCGCACCCTCGGGACGAGCGGCGCGGAGACCCTGGCGGCGGCCGCCAACGTGTTCATGGGGCAGACGGAGGCGCCCCTCGTCGTGGCCCCCTACCTCGACCGGATGACGCGATCCGAACTGCACGCCGTCATGGTGTCCGGCATGGCGACCGTTTCGGGCGGGATGCTGGCTGCCTTCATCGCGCTCGGCGTGGACGCGCGGCTGCTGCTCGCGGCGAGCGTCGTGAACGCCCCGGCCGCGCTCATGATGGCGAAGATCCTGATCCCGGAAACGGACACTCCGGTGACGGCCGGGACGGTCCGCTACCGGGTGGAACGGCGCGAAGCGAACCTGATCGACGCCGCCGCGAGCGGCGCCTCGGCCGGGATGAAGCTCGTCCTGAACGTGGTGGCCATGCTGATCGCGTTCCTCGGCCTCGTCGCGCTCGTGGATCTGCCGCTGGGCGCGGTGGGGCTCTCGCTCTCGCAGATCCTGGGGTGGGCCTTCACTCCGGTCGCGTTCCTGATCGGCGTCCCGCCGGGCGAGGTCGGCGCGGTCGCCTCGATGCTGGGCAAGAAACTGATCCTGAACGAATTCGTGGCCTATCTCGACCTCGCCGCGCTCAAGGCGGAGGGCGCTCTCTCCGCGCGCAGCGAGGTGATCGCCACGTTCGCCCTGTGCGGGTTTGCCAACCTCGGCTCCGTGGGCATCCAGATCGGCGGCATCGGGTCGCTGGCCCCGGGCCGGAAGCGGGATCTGGCCCGGCTCGGGGGGCGGGCGCTGCTCGGGGGCACTCTGGCCACGCTGGTCACGGCAGGGGTCGCTGGCCTCCTCGCGGGCGGAGGCGGGGGATGAAGCCGGAAGTTCGTCTCGCGCTCGACCGGGCCGCCGACGCAGTCCGCCGGCGGACCGGCGCCTCCTTTCCCCGGGTCGGAGTCGTTCTCGGCTCCGGGCTCGCCGGCGTGAGCGACGCGGTCGCGAGCGAGGTGGAGATCCCCTACCGGGCGATCCCCGGACTCGCCGGATGCACCGCCCCCGGCCACCGCAGCCGGCTCGTCGCCGGCAGGCTCCCGGCGGCGACGGGCCCGGATCTGCCGGTGGCGCTGCTGTGTGGCCGGCACCATCTCTACGAGGGCCATGACGCCGATTCCGCCGCCTTCGGCGTGCGCCTCCTCGGAACGCTCGGGGTGCGAAAGCTGGTGATCACCGCCGCCGTGGGCGCCATTCGATCCGACCTCCACGCCGGGGACTTCGCGCTTCTCCGGGATCACCTGAACCTGACCGGGACGAGCCCTCTCGAAGGTGCCGAGCCGGGGCCGGAGCCGCGTTTTCCGGACATGACCCGCGTCTGGGATCCCGAGCTCTCGGCCGCGCTCAGGCGGGCGGGCGAACGGACCGGGACGGAGCTGTCCACCGGGGTGTACGCCGGGCTCCGGGGGCCGCAGTTCGAGACCCCCGCGGAGATCCGCATGCTGGCCGCGATGGGGGCCGATGTCGTGGGGATGTCCGTCGTCATGGAAGCCATCGCGGCGCGGCACGCCGGCCTCCGCATCGCCGGGATCACGTTCTGCTCGAACCTCGCCGCCGGCATCAGCCCGGTTCCGCTCGACGCCGCTCATGTGAACGAGGCTGCCGCCCGCGCCGTCCCCCGGCTCACCGCCCTCCTGGCGGCCGCGGCCTCCGAGCCGGCGTTCGCCGGCCAGCTCCGGTGTGGGACAATTCCCCCATGAGCGACGGATCTCGGCGCAGCAACGACGATCAGGGCCGCTGTCTGGTGGCCGCCGCCCGGATCGCGGCCCACTTCGTGGACGCCGCGGTCCGGGCCGGTCTGGACCGGGCCGAAATCGAGGCGACGCTCCGGGGGATCGTGGACGGATCCGTGCTCTCGGAGATCTGGATCAGCGACGAGACCGGGGCGATCGCGTACAGCAGCGTCGAGGGCCGAGGCGACGGGTTCGCGTTCCCGACGGATCCATCCGGCGACGGCCAGGCGGCGCCGTTCGCGGCGCTCCTGACCGGCGACCGGAACGTGGTCGTCCAGGAGCCGCGCCCGCGCGAGCTCGACGGGGCGGTCTTCCGCTACGTGGCCGTCGCCGGCGTGGACCGGCCGCGCGTCGTGCAGGTGGGCGTGGCCGTCTGAACGGCGGTCGCTCAGTCGAGCGTCCGGACACAGGGGAGGTGCCGGTAGCGGCCGGCCAGGTCGAGGCCGTAGCCGACCACGAACCGATCCGGGATCACGAAGCCGGTGAAGTCGGCCTCGATGGGGAATCGCCGGCGGGCCGGCTTGGAGAGGAGCGCCGCGCACCGGAGCGTACGCGGTTCGTGGGGCCGGAGCGCGCGAGTCAGGGCGTCGAGCGCGACTCCGGTATCCACGATGTCCTCCACGATGAGGACGTGGCGCCGGCGGAGCGATTCGGGGCGCGGCAGGTGGACCTCCGGATCCCCCGGCTCCTTGCCGTCCCGGTAGCTGATGATCCGGCAGAAGTCCACGGTGACTTCGACATCGCGGCGCGCGAGGGCGCGGGAGAGGTCGGCAGCGAAGACGAAAGCGCCGCGCAGCACGACGAGCAGGTGAAGCGCTGCGTCTTCCCCGGCGGCGCGGCGGTGTTCGATCGCGATCTCCCCGGCGAGAGTCTCCACCCGCTCGCGGATTGCGGCGGCGGAGAGGAGCTCCCGCGGTCGGGGCGTCATCCGGCGGCTCCCCGAGGGATGGCGCGCTGTTCTGGAGAGCGGCGGGTCACGGGGGAGCGCCGGCGCCGGGTTGCGCGGCGCCGCTCTGGAGAACCCCTACCGGGAGAACCGGGGCGCTCCATACGGCGCTCCATGGAGGTCAGGGCGTCGGGAACAGTCCGAAGGAGACGCTGATCACGCCGATGGCTTCCACCGGCTTGCCGTCCTTCAGGGCGGGCGCCCACCGGTAGAGGGCGGCGTGCCGACGGGCCGTCTCGACGCAGGCCCGGCAACCCGACTTGATCACCCCGAGCACTTCGGTGCTCCCGTCGAGCTTGACGAGCACCTGGAGCATGACCTCCCCGCTGATCCGCCGCCGCCGGGCCGATTCCGGGTAGGGCGGCTCGTCGGGCTCGAAGAGGAGTCGGGGCTCCACGTCGTAGCCGCCGGGACTGTAGGCGCCGCCGCCGGACCCGCCGCCATACCCCGGGCCCACGCCCCAGCCGGTCCCCTCCCCGGTCCCGATCCCTTCGCCGCCGCCGATGCCGCCCCCCTCCCCCGCGCTCGGAGCGGTGTCGCGGCCGCCCCGATCCTCGAAGTCCGACAGGGAGAGGCCGGGGAACTCCACCGCCTGCGGCGAGAAGACGCTCCCCAGCACGAGATCGGTGACTTCCGGCGAGTCGGCGAGATTCTCGAGATCGTCGAATCGGAGCGGACGCGGCTTGCGTGGCGCGATGGGCGCCTCGCGAGGCTGTTCCGCCTCGGGCTCCGGCGTCGGCGGGGGCTCGACCCGCACCGGGATGTAGGCGCTGATCCGGTCGCCGCGGCTCCCGCCGCCGCCCCCCCCGCCTCCGGCGCCCTCCCCTCCGGCGACCCGGAAATCGAACCGGGGGAGAGAACTCATGCGGCTGTCGGACGAGTTCTCCAGGACACCGAGGCCGGGCAGGAGAAGCAGCGCCCCCAGCGCCAGGTGAAATCCGAACGAGACGAGGGCGGGTCGCCACTCGAACGAATCCCCGCCGGAAGCCGCCCCCCCGGATTCCAGCCCGCCCAGCCAGTTCGGAGGTCGTGGCGAAGGGGAGCCTTGAGCCGTATCCATGCCGAACTCCTGCGCCTGGCGGTCTCCCGTATCGGATCCTAGCAGGAGGCGCGCGCATCCCGGGTCCCGGCAGGCCGAACCGCGGCCAGCACTTCCTCGGTGTGCTCGCCGTGCGTCGGCGGCGGATCCGGCGCGACATGGGGGACGCCGTCGAACTGGATCGGGTTCCCCACGAGACGCAGCGAACCCGCCGCGGGATGCTCGCAGGAGGCGATCATGCCCCGCGCGGCGAGCTGCGGACTCCGCAGGATGTCGAGCACCGAGCGGACCCGCCCCACCGGAATCCCGGCGTCGCCGAGGAGCCGCTCCCAGGCCTCCACGGTCCGCTCCCGGAAGCGGGGCTCGAGCAGCGCGCGGATCCGCGTCCGGCGCCGCACGCGGTCCGGGTTCGCCCGGAATTCGGGACGATTCAGATCGGGGGCGCAGGCGGCGCAGAACCGCTGCCAGGCGGCGTCATTCCCCACGCCCACGATGACGTGGCCGTCCTTCGCCTCGAAGCTCTCGTAGGGAGTGAGCGACGGATGGCAGTTGCCGCTCCGCACCGGCTCCTCGCCGGTCAGAAGCGCCCCCTGGGCCTGGTAGGTCAGGGTGGCCACGACCGAGTCGAAAAGCGCGATGTCCACCCGGCGCCCCCGGCCGGTCCGTTCCCGGTCGAACAGCGCGGCGAGGATTCCCGAGGAGGCCATCATGGCCGCGGTGATGTCCGCGAGCGAGGCGCCCACCTTGGTCGGAGGCCCTTCCGGCGGACCGGTGAGGCCCATCCATCCCGCTTCTCCCTGCATGATCGCGTCGTAGCCCGGCAGCGAGGCGAGCGGCCCGTACTGGCCGTAGGCGGAGATCGAGCACCACACGATTCGGGGCCTCCGGGCGAGGACATCGTCGGCGGGAAATCCGAGCCGGCCCAGGGTTCCGGGGCGGAAGTTCTCGACCACGACGTCGGCCCGGTCGAGGAGACGATCCAGATCCTCCCGGCCGCGGTCGGTCTTCAGATTCAGGACGACGCTCTTCTTGCCGCGATTCACGCTCAGGAAGTAGGCGCTTTCCCCCCCCGCGAACGGCGGGCCCCAGGTGCGCGTGTCGTCCCCTCCGGGGGGCTCGACCTTGATGATCTCCGCGCCGAGGTCGGCGAGCATCATGGTCGCAAACGGCCCGGCGAGAATGCGGGAGAGGTCCAGCACCCGGACGCCCGACAGCGGCGGGCGGGTCAACGGAACGCCGCCTCCGCCGCCGAGAGCGCGCGGTCGAGCCGGTCGAGCGCGTCGCGGGCGTCGTCGGCCTCGATGTTCAGCGGCGGCGAGATGCGCACGCAGTTCCCGTAGAGCCCACCCTTGCCGATGAGGAGGCCCTCGTCCCGGGCGCACTGCAGAAGCCGGGCGGTGAAGGCGGCGTCGGGCGTCTTCGAGACCCGGTCCTCGACGAACTCGAGCGCCTGCATCAGCCCCTTGCCCCGGACATCCCCGATGCGCGGATGCCGTTCAGCGAGCTCCTCCAGCCCGTTCCGCAGGACCACGCCCACGCGAGCGGCGTTCTCCGCCAGATCGTCGCGCTCGACGACCTCGATCACCGCCCGGGCCGCCGCCATCGAGACCGGGTTGCCGCCGAAGGTCGAGAGCGTGTTGCCCTCGAGCGACGCGGCCACCTCGCTCCGGGCCACCGTGGCGGCGACCGGGACGCCGTTCCCGAGGCCCTTGGCGTAGGTCACGATGTCGGGCTCCACGTCCCAGTGGCCGATGCCGTTCAACGTCCCCCCGGTGCGCCCGAAGCCGGTCTGGATCTCGTCGCAGATGAACAGCCCCCCGTGGCGGCGCACGATCTCGACCGCGACTTCGAAGTACCCCGGCGGGGGCGTGATGAAGCCGCCCACGCCCTGGATCGGCTCGGCGATGAACCCGGCGATCCGACCCGAGGTCGTGGTCCGGATGACGTCCTCGATGTCGCGGGCGCAGCGGAGATCGCAGGACGGGTATTCGAGCCCGAACGGACAGCGGTAGCAGTAGGCGTTCGCCACATGCCGGATCCCGGCGGCCGCGCCGGCGCCGAGCCGCCACGGCGCCTGCCCGGTCGCTCCCATCGTGAGGCGGCTCCGGCCGCTGTAGCCATGACGGAGAGCGAGGATCTCGCCGCGGCCGGTATGGACCTCGGCCACCAGCAGCGCGAATTCGTTCGCCTCGGTGCCGGAGTTCGTGAAGAAGCTGCGGTCGCAGTCCCCCGGCGCGATCCGGGCGAGCTGCTCGGCGACTTGCACCATGGGCTGATTCGGGAACAGCGTGGAGACATGCTGGAGCGTGTCCACCTGTTCGCGGATCGCGTGGTTCACCTCGGGATGGCAGTGCCCGAGGCCGACGGTCAGGATGCCGCCGAAGAAGTCCAGGTACTGCCCGCCGTCGGCGTCCCAGACATGTTTCCCCTGCCCCCGGACGATCGGCATCGGCTCGTCGTAGAAGGTCTGCACCACCGGGAACACGTACCGGTCGTGCGCCTCCCGGACGGCCCGGGTCGTCGGGGACGCCGTACAGGCAGGCGGGGTCTCGTCGGCGGCGTCGGTCTCGGTCGTCAGGGAGGGCATGGCGGGATTCTCACACGGCGAAGAACCGCCGCAGACGGGCCAGGCCCTCCTCGATCCTCGCCTCGGAGGTGGCGAAGCTGAGCCGGAGGTGGGTGTCATGGCCGAAGGCGACCCCGGGAACGGTGGCGACCCGCTCCCGATCCAGGAGCGCCTCGGCGAGGGACCGGGATCCCTCGCCCGGCCCGAGCCGATCCCGGAAGTCGGGGAACAGGTAGAACCCGCCGTCGGGAGCGCCGCAGCGCACTCCGGGGATGTCGAGGAGCCCCTCGCGCATCCGTCGGCCGCGGGCGGCGAACGCGCGCACCATCCACTGGAACTCGGCCGGATCCGCTTCGAGCGCGGCGAGAGCCGCCTTCTGCGAGATGGAGCAGGCGTTCGAGGTCATCTGGCTCTGGAGCGCCGCGGCCCCTCGGATCAGCTCTTCGGGGCCGAGCGCCCACCCGACCCGCCAGCCGGTCATCGCCCAGGTCTTGGACGAGCTTCCGGCGATCACGAAGCGGGGCCCCAGAATCTCCTGCATCCTCCGGTAGGCGCCCTCGGGCGCCGGTTCGAAGGTGAGCCGGGAATAGGTGTCATCCCAGAGAAGCACCGCGCCGGCCTCGCTGGCCAGCGCGGCCAGCGCATCGAGTTCCCCGGGATCGAGCACGACGCCGGAGGGATTCCCGGGCACGTTCAGCAGAATGACCCGGGTGCGGTCGGTCACGTGCGGCTCGACCACCGCCCGCGTCGGCCGGAAATTGGTGGCGGCGTCGGCGGGCGCGAGAATCGGCTCCGCCCCCGCGATCCGCGCCTGCTCGGGGAAGGTCGGCCAGAACGGCGTCGGGATGACGACTTCGTCGCCGGCCTCGCAGGTCGCGAGGAAGACGCCGGTCAGGGCGTGCTTGCCGCCGGAGGTGATCAGGGCGTTCGCGGGCCCGAACTCGAGCCCGAAGTCGCGCCGGTAGGCGGCGGCGACGGCGGCCCGCAACTCGGGAGCGCCGGGGTTCGGGGTGTAGCGGGTGTAGCCCGACTCGATCGCCGCGATGCCGGCCCGGCTCGGGATCTCCGGCGTGTCGAAGTCGGGCTGGCCGGCGGAGAAGTCCACGACGTCCTCCCCGGCGGCGCGCAGGCGCATGGCCTCGGCCATGACCGCCATCGTGGGAGACGGCGAGATGGCTCCCACGCGGGAGGCGAGACGCAAGGGGGTATCGGACATCACGATGGGTTCTCCCGGGAGCGGGATCCGCTCCCTGTGACCCCGGCGGTCAGCCGCGCCGCCACCGCCGGCGGAACGAGCCCGGTCACATCGCCCGACAGCGAGGCGATCTCCTTGACCAGCTTCGAGCTGACGTAGGAGTACTCCTCGGCGGGAGTGAGGAACACGGTCTCCACCTCGGGGGCGAGGCGGCGGTTCATGAGCGCCATCTGGAACTCGTACTCGAAGTCCGAAACCGCGCGGATCCCGCGCACGATCGCCGTCGCGCGAACGCGCCGCGCATAGTGAACGAGGAGGCCGGAGAAGGCGTCGGCCTCGACCCGGGGGTCATCGGCGAAGGTGGCGCGGATGAAGCCGAGCCGCTCGGCGACCGAGAAGCGGGCGGTCTTGTCCGAGTTCGTGAGCACCGCCACCACGACCCGGTCGAACTGGCGGGCGGCGCGGCGGACGATATCCACATGGCCGAGGGTGAGCGGATCGAAGGAGCCGGGGCAGATCGCCAGACGGGGAGCGGTTTCCAACGTGTCGCGGCGCCGCGCGGGGCCGGGCCGAAACCTAACACAGAGTCCCGTCAAGCCGAAGTCGGTGTACGGGCCCACCCTCTTTGGCAGTGGGGGATGCCGGGAGGGGGTGGAGGCTTCCCGAGACGGGGACGGGGAGGTCGAGTCGGTTGGGCGCCGGCAACAAGGGCGGAGGTGCGGGTTCTGGTGCGCGGCGGG
>JAJEAO010000108.1 GCA_022822745.1 Acidobacteriota bacterium | reverse complement strand
TCTGGCGCCGATCCCCCGCTCGTGGCAGATCGAACGGATCCCGGATGCGCCCTTCCTGGTCGTGCCGGAGGTCAGTTCGGAGCGTCGGGAGTACGTCCCCATCGCCTGGCTGGAACCGCCGGTGATTCCCAGCAATCTGGTACGCATCCTCGAAGACGCGACCCGGTGGCAGTTCGCCCTCCTGACCTCGGCGATGCACATGGCCTGGCTGCGCCATGTCGGAGGACGGCTGGAGAGCCGTTACCGCTACTCCCTCGGCGTCGTGTACAACACCTTCCCGCTGCCCCTGACCGGCGCCAGGCTGTCGCGGCTCGACCCGCTCGCGCAGGCCGTCCTCGACGCCCGCGCCGCCCATCCCGACGCCACTCTCGCCGACCTCTACGAGCCGGACCTCATGCCGCGGAACCTCCGCCGGGCGCACCGGAAACTCGACCGCGCCGTGGACCGCTTGTACCACCGCTCCGGATTCCGCTCCGAGCGCCACCGGGTGGAGCACCTGTTCGGTCTCTACGAGAAGCTCTGCGCCCCGCTCACGGCGACCGGGCGGAAGAAGAAGCGCCGCACCCGCCGCCGGCCATGAACGGCCCGCAAGCTGGCGCTGTGGGAACATGACGCCTTGCGGAAGGAGGCGATGCCCATGCTGACCCGGTTCTCCGGCGTCGTGCTGCTCGCGCTCGGGATTCCCGGCGCGGCCGCGGCGCAGAGCTGGACCTGCGAGGAGGTCATGGCCCCCATGCGGGACGGCGTTCGGCTGGCGACCGACGTCTATGTCCCGCGGGGGCAGGGGCCGGGACCGTTCCCGGTCCTGATCGAGCGGACTCCCTACGACAAGCGTTCCTGTTCCAATCCGGCCGCCGAGTTCTTCGCCGCCCGCGGCTACCTGGCCATGGTCCAGGACGAGCGCGGTCGCCACCGGTCCGAGGGGGAGTACTACTGGCTCCGGGACGAGGCGTGGGGCGAGCGGCAGGACGGCTACGACACGATCGAATGGGCGGCGGCCCACCCGGCGTCGAACGGCCGCGTCGGCACGCACGGCCTCTCGTTCACCTGCGCCAACCAGCTCCTCACCGCCCCCACCCGTCCGCCGCACCTGGAGGCCATGTTCTGCTCCCAGTACGCGGCGAACAGCTACCGGGACATCTTCTGGCAGGGGGGCGCGCTCCACATGGTGCTCCCCACCTGGCTTCTGACGCAGCGCGAGATGGTGAAGCCGCTGCGGGCGAACGTGCCCGGCCACCGCGGCTACCTCGGAAGCGCCGATGCGTGGTTCGGCTGGTACGACGAGCACACCGAGATCGGCGACGACTTCACCGCCAGCATGTTCTCGGACATGTACAACGATCTCGTCGGCAATCCCTGGTACAACGACTACTGGCGCGCACTGGCGGTGGACGAGCGCTATGCCGATTTCGATGTTCCGGTCTATCACCTCGGCGGCTGGTACGACCGCCACATCCACGGCACCGTCCGGCACTTCGCCGGCATCGGATCGAACGGAGGGCCGCGCGCCCGCGGCCGCCAGAAGCTGATCGTCGGGCCGTGGATCCACGGCTGGCCCCCCACCGACGACGACCGGGTCGGGGATCTGAGCTTTCCGGGCTCGGAAGTGGACCACCTCGCGCTCCGGCTCCGCTGGTTCGATCATCACCTCAAGGGGCACGACAACGGCGTCATGGACGAGCCCCCGATCCGGATCTACGTCATGGGGGACAACGAGTGGCGGAACGAGAACGAGTTTCCGCTGGCCCGTCAGAAGGAGCAGGCGTGGTACTTCCGCGCCGGCCCCACCGGGACCGTGGAATCCCTGAATGACGGCGGGCTGTCACGCGAGCCGCCGGACGCCGGGGAGCCTCCCGACTCCTACGAGTACGACCCGGCGCATCCGGTTCCGACGATCGGCGGCGACCTGTTCGTGGCCCCGCGCGGCGCACAGGATCACCGCCCCGCCGACCGGCTCAGCCTGACCTACACCTCCGAGCCGCTCGACGCGCCTCTCGAGGTCACCGGCTTCCCCCGCGTGGAATTCCACGCCGCCTCCTCGGCCGTGGACACCGACTGGGTGGTCACGCTGACCGCGGTCCACGAGTCCGGCTACTCCCAGCTCCTCCGCCAGATGATCCTCCGGGCCCGCTACCGCGAGGGCGACGAGGCACCGGTCTTCCTCGTCCCCGGCGACGTCGTTCCCTACACGATCGAGCTCTACCCGGTCTCCAACGTCTTCCAGCCGGGACAGCGGATCCGGGTCACGGTCACCAGCTCCAGCTTCCCCAAGTGGTATCCGAACGGAAACACGGGGAACGAGATGATGGAGGACCGTCCCGGAGTCGTCGCGACGAACACGATCCACCACGACCCGGCCCGACCCTCGCGGATCGTCCTCCCGGTCATCCCGCGCTGAAGGGCCGCGGAACCATGATTCGCCGGCTACCTCGGCTGCAATGGAACCTGCGTGACCTTTCCGCAGCCATGCACCTGACGCCTGATGAGACGGTCCAGTACTTCACTGACGGACGCCGAGTCTCCTTCCTGTTGGAGCGCAGGATCCGACGGGAGATCGGGGGTCAACTTCCTCCGAATGAGGGAGCCGCGTACGACGTGGTGGATCCCGATGGACGGAAGTGGGAAGTGCGCTCGATCACCTGGGGTGGAATCTACTTCTGTCCAAGCTACATGGTTGGATCCGGTCGCTCCTTCAACGAGGCCGGCTTTTTCGAGAAGATGGAAGCCATTCAGGGCTACATCGTTAGCGACGTCGTTGAGTTTCCCGCCGTGCCGGTCTGGAAGGTCGCCACGTCCGTCGTGAGGAGCTGGTACCAGCAAGGGGAGCTGGGAGCGAACACCAAGGTGAGCCGCGCGAGGATGCTCTCGTTGCTGGGCGTATGACCGGCTCCAGTCGGCTTCCGTTCAAGCCGACGTCCGGCCGGATAGGGTTTCGCGAGTTCAAGGCGGAACTTGCCTCGTGGCGTCGCTTTGGCCGGCCGACGACTGTGGGCGAACACGAGGGCGTCCCCCTGTTCGTGAACGAGTTCTGGACCTCTCGCCAGCGCGCCGCCCACTCACTCCACGAAATCTCCTACCGGGCTTGCTTCAAGCCACAGCTTCCACGCTTTTTCATCACCCGACTCACGGATCCCGGCGACATCGTCTTCGATCCCTTCATGGGGCGGGGCACGACGCTCCTCGAGGCCTCGCTCCTCGGGCGGGACGCTCTCGGGAACGACGTGAACCCGCTCGGCCGCATGCTCATCGAGCCACGCCTTGAACCGCCGACCATTGGCAAAGTCGAAGAGCGTCTCTGCAGCATCCGGCTTGATGCGCCGGGCCCGCCACCCGACGGGTTCAACGTATTCTTCCATGAGAGAACCCTGCAGGAGATCTGCGGCCTCCGTGCCTACCTCCTCCACCGTGCGCGCGAGGGTTCGGAGGACCGCGTGGACGAGTGGATCCGGATGGTCGCCCTGAATCGGCTGACCGGCCACTCCCCCGGGTTCTTTTCGGTGTACACCCTCCCACCGAACCAAGCGACGTCCATCGAACGCCAGCGACGAAACAACGCGCGCCGCGGGCAACAGCCGGAGTACCGAAGTGTGCGTGACCTGATCCTCCGGAAGAGTCTTTCCCTCTTGCGGCACATCGGGGACGGGGCGCCTCGTGGCAGGGCGCGCGGATTCTTCTGCCAGGACGCGGGCGCGCCGTTCCCGTACGACGGTCCGCTGGTTGCGCTCGCGGTCACGTCACCGCCGTTCCTCAACGTCGTCAATTACCGGTCCGACAACTGGATGCGCTGCTGGTTCGCTGGCATCGCTCCGGACGATGTGGAGATCACCCAGACCGGACGACTGGCCGCCTGGAAGGCCCTCGTGCGAAGAACCCTCCTCAGCGTGGCTGCGATTGCGGCGCCGGCCGCCGCGTTCGCCTTCGAGGTCGGAGAGGTCCGCGGGGGCAAACTGCTTCTGGACCGCGAGGTTCTCGACGTCGTGCCGGAAACGGGCTGGGAGGCGGTCTGCGTCGTGGTCAACGAGCAGGAGTTCACCAAGACGTCGAACACGTGGGGCGTCAGGAACAACCAGAAGGGAACGAACTCGAACCGTATCGTGCTTCTTCGCCGGACCGGATCGCCCTTCTCGCAGACGCCTCCCGGCTCGTCCGCGATCGAGCGTCGCGGATAATCCGGAGCAGAAGATGCCCCGCCCGTCTCAAGGAGATCCGAGATGAAGTTCCCCCGCCGCTCGTCCGTCCCTGTGTCCCTCCTGATTGCCTTGGCGCTTTCGGTCCTGGCCGCGGGTCAGGAGCGCGATCTCGATCTCGTGATCACGGGTGGCCGGGTCCTCGATCCCGAGACCGGCCTCGACGCCGTGCGCGATGTCGGCGTCATCGGGAACGAGATCGTCGCGATCTCGCGCGAGGTGCTCACGAACCGGCTGAAGCAGGGCGGCATCCTGCTCGATGCCGCCGAACGGGTCGTGAGCCCCGGGTTCATCGATCTCCACGCCCACGGCCAGTCGGTGGAGGCGAACCGGTACCAGGCCATGGACGGGGTCACCACGGCTCTCGAGCTCGAGGGGGGCGTCCCCCGGGTCGCCAGCTTCATCGAGAGCCGGGCCGGCAACGCCATCCTGCACTACGGCGCTGCCGTCTCGCACGGCGGGCTGCGTCTCATGGGAATGCCCGGGATCGCGGAAACGGCGGCCGAACTCCTCGAGTCCGAGAGCACGGGAGCAGAGCTCGTCATCGAGCACGCCCAGTTGCTTCGGACCGCGAACTACACCGAGCTCACCGCCGACGGGATCCAGGCAGTCTGCGACGCCATCGAGGCCGAGCTCCGCGCCGGCGGCCTCGGGATCGGGATGCCGCATCAGTACTACCCGGGCGCCACCCACACCGAGATCTACCGGATCTTCGAATTCGCCGCCGCCATGGATGTTCCGATCTACACCCACGTCCGGGACATGGCGATCCACGCCATCCAGGAGGTCATCGCGAACGCCACCGCCACCGGAGCCCCCCTCCACATCGTCCACCTGAACAGCTCGAGCCTGCACCATCTCCCCATCACGCTGGGCATGATCCGCGGCGCCCGCGCCGCCGGCGTGGACGTGACGACCGAGGCCTACCCCTACACCGCCGCTTCCACCGGGATCTCGTCCGCGATCTTCGACGAAGGCTGGCAGGAGAAGCTCGGGATGACCTACGGCGACATCCAGTGGCAGGACACCGGCGAGCGCCTCACCGAGGAGACCTTCAACCTGTTCCACGCCGAGGGCGGCACCGTGATCATGCACATGATGGATCCGGCCATGATCGAGCTCGCGATGCGGACATCCTTCGTCATCGTGGCGTCCGACGGGATGCCGTACGCGCCGGGAGCGCACCCCCGCTCCGCGGGGACCTTCTCGCGCGTCCTCGGCCGCTACGTGCGGGATCAGCGGGTGCTCTCGCTGAACGATGCGATCCGGAAGATGACCCTCATGCCCGCCGAACGGCTCCAGGAGATCGCGCCGCTGATGCGCCGGAAGGGGCGGATCCAGATCGGCGCCATTGCCGACATCACCGTGTTCGACCCGGACACGATCATCGATACCGCGACCTTCGAGGACGATCTCACCTATTCCGAAGGAGTTGCCCACGTCGTCGTGGACGGGGTTCCCGTGGTCCGCGACGGGACTCTCCTCGAAGGTGTCTTCCCGGGGAAGGCGCTCGTCGGCCGCTACACCTCGGAGTAGGACGCATGCGGTCCTCCCGCGGTCCGCGCTGTCTGCTCCTCCAGGCCCGGGAGGCCGACGATCCCATGGGGGCGCAGGAACGCCGGGTGTTCGCGCGCCTGCTCGGCGTCGGCCGGACCGGATTGACGAGCTTCAGCCTCGTCGAGGGCCCGGCGCCGCCCGATCTGCTCGACGCGGCCGATCTGGTCTTCATCGGCGGGAGCGGCGACTACTCCGTCGTGCGGCACTGGAACGACGATGTGGCCCGGACGATGGAGCGGCTCCATGATCGCGCGGCGCCGACATTCGGATCCTGCTGGGGGTTTCAGGCGCTGGCCCGCGCCCTCGGCGGCGAGGTGGTTCAGGATCCGGCCTTCGCCGAGGTCGGATTCCGCGAATTCCGCCTGACCGAGGCGGGAGCGCGCGACCCGGTCTTCGGCAGCCTCGGAGACCGGTTTCCGGCGGTGATCGGCCACGAGGACACGGTCACCCGCCTCCCCCCGGGCGCGATCCGCCTCGCCTCGACCGACCTGGTGCCGAACCAGGCGTTCGTCTTCCGGGACCGCCCCATCTACGGCACCCAGTTCCACCCCGAGCTCGACGGAGGCGACCTCGTCGAGCGGCTCGCTCGCTACCCCCGCTACATCCCTCTCGCCGGCTACCGGAGCCTCGACGAGATCGCCGCCGCCCTCCCGCCGCTGACCGATGCCGCCGCGCTCATCCACCGCTTCCAGCGCCGCTTCGCCCCGAACCCCACCCCCGAGCCGATTTCACGGCCCGGGGAGGAGGAGATTCTTCGATGTGGGTGACCCGACTCCGACTCGAGAACTGGCGCAACTTCACGCGAGTTGACGTGCCCCTGGGGCGTCGGGTGTTCCTGATCGGACCGAACGCTTCGGGCAAGTCGAACCTGCTCGATGCGCTGCGCTTCCTGCGGGATCTCTGTTCGCGCGGCGGCGGGCTGGAGAAGGCGGTCGCCGACCGGGGCGGAGTCTCGAAGATCCGGTGCCTCGCCGCCCGCAGGAAACCGGCGATCGGGCTCCGCGTGACCTTGGGAAGCGAGGCGCGACCCGCCGAGTGGACCTATCTCCTCCGATTCACGCAGGACAATCGGCGGCGCCCCCGGATCGGGACCGAGCGAGTCGAACACCGCGGTCAGACCGTCCTCGACCGACCGGACGACGACGACAGCCGCGATCCGGACCGACGACGACAGACGCATCTCGAAGGGATCAGCACCAACGAACGCTTCCGGGAGGTCCACGCGTTCCTGAGGAGCATCCGTTATCTGCATGTCCTGCCACCCCTGATTCGCCAGCCGGAGCGATTCGTCCGCCGGGACGTCACCGAGGAAGCCTTCGGAAGCGACTTTCTGGACCAGTTGGCGCGGACGACCTCTCGTACTCGAGACGCTCGCCTGCGCCGGATCGGAGCCGTGCTCCGGGTCGCGGTGCCGCAGCTTCGTGAGCTGAAGCTGGAGCGGGACGAACTCGGAACGCCGCACCTCGAAGGTCGGTATGAGCACTGGCGACCCCACGCCGCCAGGCACCGGGAGGATCAGTTCTCGGACGGCACGCTGCGACTGGTCGCGCTGCTGTGGACGGCGATGGACGGAAGCGGGCCCCTGCTGCTGGAGGAACCGGAGCTGAACCTCCACACCGCGATCGTCCGGCTCCTGCCCCCTCTGCTGCACAAGGCCACTTCGAAGACCAGGCGACAGATCTTCATGGCGACCCACGCCCCGGAACTCCTCTCGGACGAGGGCGTGGGCGCCGGAGAGACGCTGTTGCTCCAGCCGGGGGAGAACGGCACGCGGGTTTCCCGGGCGGCGGATGACGCGACGATCCGCGCCCTTGTCGAGGGCGGTCTTTCCGTGAGCGATGCCGCCACGCCCGCCACGCGCCCGCCGCGACCCGAGCAGATGCTGCTGTCTTTCTGACGCGGCGGCATGGCGAGCGTGGTCGTTGCGACCGAGGGCGTGACGGATCGAGCCGTCCTCGATCGCCTGTGCTCCGAGGCGGGTGTCGCCATCGCTCGCGCGCTGGGTGAGAAGGGCAAGCCTTTCCTGGACTCGAGGCTCCGAGCGTTCAACCACGCGGCCCGGTACGCCCCGTGGCTGGTTCTCAGGGATCTCGATACCGATGCCGACTGCGCCCCGGCGCTCGCCGCAGCACTCCTTCCAGCCCCCGCGCCCCGCATGGTCTTCTGTATCGCCGTTCGTGAAGTCGAAGCGTGGCTGCTCGCTGACCGCGGTGGCTTCGCCCGGAGCTTCGGCGTCCTCCGCGAGCGCATACCGATGGATCCCGAGACGATCGAGAAGCCGAAGGCGGAGATCGTGCGGCTCGCCCGCAAGTCGAGATTCCGCCAGGTGCGTGAGGACATCGTCCCTTCGCCGCCTGGCGGCGCCGCGGTCGGGCCCGGCTACACCGTGCGGCTGACCCGGTTCGCGGCCTCCGGGTGGGATCCGCGGGCGGCCAGCCGTCGCAGCGCCAGTCTGCGTCGCTGCCTCGCCAGAATCAGCGCGCTCGGCGGGAACCCATCGTGAGCACTGCTCGGCCACGGGTTCTTCCACCGAAACGAGGGGGTGAGATTCCCTGTCGCCACCGGTCAGCGGCCGAGCCCCGGCAAGGCTCATCGGAGGGTGTTCCCGTGCCTCTGGTGAGCCCCATCCCGCGTCTCGAGGCTCAATGACCGCCGTGTCGCCCTGGAACCGGCTCACGGTCCGGAGATTTCGTGGGATCCGGAGAGTTTCCCTGGAGGATCTGGGCGCGTTCAACGTTCTCGTCGGCGCGAACGACACCGGCAAGACATCGGTGCTCGAGGCCGTCTTCCTCCTCTCCGGGTCCGGCAATCTGACCATGCCGATCAAGGTACAGAACCTCCGCGACGAACTCGTCCACACCCTGGACGATCTCTCCTGTCTCTTCCACGAGTGTGACGTTACTGCGGGAATCGAGCTATCGGCCACAACCCTCACGCCCGCATCGAGCCGGACTCTGTCCATCACGGCTGCCGACCCCGACGCGCAAAGCCATGTCGTCTCGTCGCATGGCTCGAATGCGATGTCGTATGGACCCCGGTCGCCAGCAACGGCTTCCCCTGCGGTTTCCCTGCCCACGCACGGCGCGCTGCGGTACGACCTGACCATGTCGGGTAACGCAGCATCTTCCCGATCCAGACACTCCGGAAGCCTCACGCTCCTGAAGGCCGAGCAGATTGTCCGAACGGACGCTTCGTTGTCCGAGACGACGATTCCGGCGCGGTTCCTGCGTTCCCGATTCGAGCATGACGCGGATGCCGTTGGAGACGTCGTGGTGAACAAGAAGAAGCAGGAACTCCTCGAGTGCCTGCGATTCGTCAACCCGCGGATCCAGGACATCGCCGTCAGCGGATCAAGTGCCTTCCTCGATGTCGGTCTGGCCCGCATGTTGCCGATCACGATGTTCGGTAGCGGCATGGTTCGCGCGTGCTCCACCATTGCGCACTGCGTTCTCGGAAGGGACAGGATTCTCCTTGTGGACGAGGTGTCCTCCGGGCTGCACTACGCGGCGCGGTCCCGGCTCCTGCGCGCGCTGCTCCACTTCTCGACTCAGGCCGGCCTCCAGATGTTCGTCACGACCCACAGTCTGGGGGTCCTCCAGGGCCTGCAAGAGATACTGGACGATGAGGAGATGGTGGATCTGCGCGACGTTGTGGCCTGCTATGCACTACGAAGGGACCATGGAGGCCAGGTGCGGGCCTATCGATACGGGTACGAGGAACTCGATCACTGCATCCGGAGCGGCATCGAAATCCGATGACCGCACCCGCATGGTCCATCTGGGTGGAAGGGAAGGAGGACGAAGCGCTCATCGAGTTGCTCGCGGGGCAAGTAGCGTCGCTGGATGCCGAAATCAAGAGGATCGGAGGTGGGGTGAATCACCTTCGGCACGTGGCGACGAAGATTCGGCGCAGAGCCGATGCCGGTCGCAGGGTCGCCTTGGTCACCGTCCACGTGACCGTTGGTCAGCGCCGTTCCGCCGCGAGCGCCTCCTCGAAGAGCTCCTGGTAGTAGAGGACCTGCTCGCGGAATCCCTCCGGGTCCACGAACGCTTCCGCGTCGTACGGGTTGCCCGGTCGGTACTTGTCGTGGAGCCCCCACTGGGAGGCGTGGGCGGCGACCCAGATGTCCACTTCGAGTTCGAGCTGGCGTCGAAAGGTCTCGGCGAAGTCCTCGGCGATGCCGGGGTAGGTCGGGTCCTCGAGCAGCCGCAGCCCCGGGTTCATCGAGCCCATGTTGGCGAGCAGGACGCGGTACTCGCGACCATTCTCGTGCGCGGTCATGGCGTAGGTGACGCTTCCGGGCGTGTGCCCGGGCGTTTCGATCACTTCGAGCCGCGCCTCCCCGAGCTGGATGACCTCGCCGTCCGCGAGGATCCGATCCACCTCGACCGGGGCGAACGGGTACTCCCCGCGGAAGTGAGGATCGCTGGCGCCTCCGTCGGCGAGCAGCGGGGCGTCGTCGGCCGTGGCCCACAGCGCCGCCCCGGTGATCTCCTTGATCTCGGCGAAAGCGGCGGTGTGGTCGTAGTGGGCCTGCATGGTCAGCAGGATCCGGATGTCCTCAAACCGGAAGCCCAGAGCCTCGACGTTGGCGCGGAGGAGCGGCGTCGAATCGGCGAGGCCGGTGTTGATCAGGATGTGCCCGGCCTCGGACGTCACGAGGAAGCACCCGAGGTCCCAGGTTCCGACCGAGTAGAGGTTGCCGACGACCCGATGTCCGGGGAACGGGCGGGACCACTCTTCCGGCTGGGCGTCGGCGAGGACGGCCGAGAGCAGCAGGCAAACGGGGAGGAGGCGGCGCATGGCGCGGGGAGTATGACCACGGCCCAAGCCGTCGGCCGGCCGGATATGATCGCCGGTCGCATGGACCGAAGCGACCCCTTGTCACGGTCGCGATCCGCCTCGTGGTGGATCGTGGCGATCTTCACGCTGCTCCCGGCGGCTCTCGCCGCACAGGAGGGGAACCAGGAGACGGACCCCGAGGAAGAGGAGGCGGCTGTCCCGGCCCACTCCGAAACGGTCGTCGTGACGGCGAGCCGCACAGAGGAGCCGCTCCGCGATGCGGCTTCCTTCGTGACCCCGCTGGACGCCGCCGACCTGGCCGATTCCCCCGGCGCCCTGCTCGACGAAGCCCTCGCCCGGGTGCCCGGTTTCGGGCTGTTCCGCCGAAACACCAGCTTCATCTCGCACCCGACGACGACCGGCGTCTCGCTGCGCGGGATCGGCCCCAGCGGCGCCAGCCGAACGCTGGTCCTCTGGGACGGCGTCCCGATGAACGACCCGTTCGGCAACTGGGTGTACTGGAACCGCCTCCCGACCCTCTACCTCGACCGGGCGGAAGTGGCGCGCGGCGCCGCCAGTCCGCTCTACGGCAGCTCCTCGCTCGGCGGGACGATCCAGCTCCTTTCCCGCAGACCGGAGCCGGGCCTCCTCCGTTTTCGGGGCCGGATGGGAAGTTTCGGCATCCAGGACGGCGAGGTCCTCGCCTCCCACGAAGCCGGGGGCGTCTCGGTCATCGGCGCCGCCCGGATCCTGAACAGCGACGGCTACCACCGCATCCGGGAGGATGAGCGCGGCGCCGTGGACGAGCCTGCGGGCGTGGACTTCCGCTCCATGGTGGGTCGGGCGGTCGCCGGGCGGGCCCACTTCTCGATCAACTACTACTCCGAGGCCCGCAGGAACGGCACCCCGATCCAGGTGAACGACTCGCGGACCGCCTTCATGGAAGGGGGCTTCACCGGCGACTCGTGGGAGTTCCGCGGCTTCGGGCAGAGCTCGCGCATGAACAGCGACTTCTCGCGGATCCTCGCCGGGCGCGACCGGGAGATTCCCACCTCGCAGCAGATGTACGAGTACTCCGGAGTCGGCGGGATCTTTTCCGGGCGCCTCGCCGAGGGGCTCCAGGCCGGGGCCGACTGGATGCGATCTTCGTGGGGCGAGCACACTCAGAACCGCGCCGGCGCCTTCGTGCAGCAGCGCGTCGAACTCCAGCCCGGTCTCGAGCTCACCGCCGACGGCCGGCTCGATCTCTGGCAGAACGCGGGAACGAAGGCCAGCGTGAACCCCCGGGTCGGCCTTCGCTATCGGCTCTCCCCGGGCGCGACCTTCCGGACCTCCGCCTACCGCGGTTTTCGGGCCCCTTCGCTGAACGAGCTCTACCGTCCGTTCCGGGTCGGCAACGTCCGGGTCGCGGCGAACGACGAGCTCGGCGAGGAGACCCTCTACGGGGCGGAGGCCGGACTGGACGTGCACCCCGACCGTCGGATCCTGATCCGGGCGAACGGCTGGTGGAACTCGCTTCGCGACACGGTCGGGAACGTGACCCTCGAGGTGAACGACGAGGGCGTCTTCCGCCAGCGCCGCAACATCGGCCGGGCCACCGCCTTTGGCGCCGAAGCCGAGCTGTGGGCGTTCCCCGGCGACGGACTGGAGTTCTTCGCCGCGTATCTCCTCTCCCGGACCGAGGTCGAGGAGACCGGGCTGCGCATCCCGCAGGTTCCACTCCACCAGGGCTCGGCGGGCTTCGTCTGGCGCGGTCCGCCGGTGGTCCGGGCGGATGTCCGGTTCATGTCGGACCAGTTCGAGGACGACCGGAACGAGCTCCCGATGGCCGGATTCGCGGCGGTCGGAGTGCGCCTCTCCTGGCCCCTCAGCCCGCAGTTCTCCGTGTTCGTCGCCGGCGACAACTTCTTCGACGCCGAGATCATCTCCGCGCGCACCCCCATCGAGACGCTCGGCACTCCGCGGGTCTTCCACATCGGCCTCGATGTGGACCTCAGCCGGTAAACGAGCCCTTTCGGCGATCCTCCCCGCTGGACCCGGCGCCGTCGCCCGGCGAGCTCGATCAGAGCGAACCGCGAGGCGCGACCCATTCCATCGCCTGGCCGGTGACCGAAGCGATGGCGTCGAAGTCCGCGTCGTAGTGGAGCACCGTCAGCCCTGCCGCTTCCGCGGCGGCGGCGATGATCAGATCCGGGATCGGCAGCCGATGACGGCCGCGCCGGGCGAGCAGGCCCTGGACGGAAATGGCGCGCTCGAAGATCACTTCGGTGAGTTCGACCCGGCGGTACGCCAGCGCGCGGCGCCTTCGGACCCGTGCGTGTTCGGCCTCGTTGCGCGTCGAATAGAGCACTTCGAGATCCACGATCGCGCAGGTGGCGGCCTCGCCCCCCTCGATGATGGGCTCGAGGCGCGCCCGCACGATCGGGTGCGGCATGCGCGCCAGGGCGCTCTTGTCGAGCAGGTAGGCCAACCGACCGGTCCGGACTTCAGGCGCGCCACGCCTTCGACATGACGCCTTCGTTCGCCAGGTCGAGCCCGTCCATCCGGGAAAGCGCCCGGACTTCCTGGCGTCGCGCCTCGGCGCGGACGACTTCGCGGAGCGCGCTGTCGATCGTCTCCTTGATCGAAGACGCGCCGAGCACCCGCCGCGCCTCGCGCATCAGGCGGTCGTTGATCTCCACGCTCGTCTTCCGCATGACGGGGTTCGCGTCCATCAGGCCATGATATCCAGAAGTCCGATTCTCCGATATCCGGATGAATCGAGACACGAGGTTCGATGGATCCTCCCTCGTCCGCACCGAGGTTCGCCCGTTACCATGCTTCGCTTGATCGCTACCACCCTGTCTTCCCCCTTCGGCTCCTCGCGGTGGGTCCGCGGACTCTCCGTGGTTCCGCTCCTCCTGATCGCCTGCGGGGCGCCCGAGTCACCGCAACCCGAGCCCGCGCCGCCGTCCGGGCTCGAGGACCGCTCCCACTTCCCCGAGCGCGCGCTCCGCGACGAGCCGTTCGATGTCCTCCATTACCGGGTGGCTCTCGACCTCGACGAGACCACGAAGAGCCTCGACGGGCAGGCGCGGATCGAACTCCGGGCGGAGGAGGAGGTCGCTTCGGTCGCCCTCGACGCCGAGTCCTACGAAGTGCGCGCCGCGCGCGCCGGCGGCGTCGAGCTCGCGTTCCGGCACGAGGACGGGACGCTCTCGGTCGAGCTCGCCGAGCCGCTCGCCGCCGGGGAGACCCTGGTCCTCGAAGTGGATTACGGCGCCACCGGCTTGGATGTGGACGGGAGCGCCTACGGGATGGCCGCCAGCTACGACCTCGGGCTCGACTTCAAGGCGGAGACGGACCGCAATCCCGAGCTGGTCAACACGCTCTCCTTCCCCGAGGGCGCCCGTCACTGGTACCCCTCGGTGGACCACCCGTCGGACCGCGCCACCTTCGAAGTGCTCGCCACCGTGCGCGAGGACTGGCGGGTGCTGTCGAACGGCCGCCTCGTCGGGATCACCGAGGGCGCCCGGCCGGGAACCCGGACCCACCACTGGCGGCTCGACGAGCCCCACCCCACCTACCTCTCGGTGCTCGTCGCGGGCCCCTACGAGGTCATCGAGGAGCGCCACGGCGACATCCCGGTGAACCACTGGGTGTACCCGCGCGATGTGCCCGATGCGGATCGCAGCTTCCACAAGACGGTGGCGATGCTCGCCTTCTTCGACGAGGAGTACGGCGTCCCCTACCCGTGGAACAAGTACGACCAGGTGACGATCCCCGGTATCGGGGGCGGCGCCGAGAGCACGACCGCGACGGTACTCGGGGAGAGCACGATCCACGACGAGCGCGCCGAGCAGGACTTCCCCAGCCACGGCCTCGTCGCGCACGAGGCGGCCCACCACTGGTGGGGGAACCTGGTCTCCTACCGCGACTGGGGGGAGACCTGGCTGAGCGAGAGCTTCGCGACCTGGTCCGAATACCGGTGGCACGCCGAGGAGCTCGGCCCCGACGAGGCCGCCGAGAACATGCGGCGGAAGCGGGAGTCCTATCTCCGCCAGTCCCGCACCGTCCTCCGGCCGATCGTCTCGAACCGCTGGATCCGACCCAACGACAACTTCGACTCGCACACCTACCCGAAGGGCGCCGCGCTGATCCACTTCCTCCGCCACATCACCGGCGAGGAGGCCTTCCACGCCTCGATCCAGCACTTCCTCGAGACCCACGCCTTCCAGCCGGTGGACACCGAGGACTTCATCGCCGCCTTCGCCGAAGCTTCCGGTCAGGACATCCGCTGGTTCGTGGACCAGTGGCTGCGGCGCCCCGGCCATCCCGTTCTCGAGATCGGGACGGCGTGGGCCGACGGGGAAGTCGAAATGCGGGTGCGGCAGGTCCAGACCCCGGCGGCCAGTCTCGGCGCCGTTCCCGACGCCTACCGCGCCCCGCTCTCGGTGCGGGTCGTGACCGACGCGGGCGCGGAGACCCACCCATTCGAGCTCGAAGCCCGCGAGCAGACTGTCCGTTTCCCGGCGGCCGACCGGCCCCGCTATGTGCGGTTCGACGCCGATGACGTCCTCATGGGCGAGATCCGCTTCGAGAAGACGCTCGCCGAGTGGACGGCGCAGATCGAAGACGACGACTCCGTCGGACGCCGGCGCGCCGCGGTCGCGCTGGGCGAGATCGGCTCGGTCGAGGCCCGCGGGGTGCTCCGCCGCGTCGCCGCGGAGGACGCCTTCTGGTCGGTCCGGCAGGCGGCGGTGGCCGGGCTCGACCCGGAAGACGCCGCCGACCACGAGTCGCTCGTTGCGGCGGCGACCGGGGACCCGAAGTCCGATGTGCGCACCGAGGCGCTGGCTCGCCTCGGGGGGGCGGCGGACCCGGACTTCCTGATCGCCCGATTCCGCGAGGACTCCAGCTACCGCGCCCAGGCGGCGGCCATCACCGCGCTCGCCGAGACCGGCGCCGACGCAGCGCGCGCGGTGATCGAGGAGGCGGCGGCGATGGCCTCGCCCCGCGACATCGTGGCGCGCGCGGCCCGCGAAGCGCTCGCCGGCAACTGATCTGCCGCACGCCCGCCGGCAACTGATCTGCGGCGCGCCGGCTGGCTGGATCGCTCCGGTCTCCTGATGTGGATCCCTGAAGCGGCTCTCTGACGGGATCGGCGTTTGTTGCAGGCCCCGCGGGACACACGGTCCGGCTCTCCGCGGCCGCCCCCCCAGCAACTTGCGGCTGCTGTGCGCGTCCGGACGGGCCGCGCGGCGCCCCCGGTCCTCCTCGTCCACGCCGGTGCCTGGGCCATCCCGGAGGAAGAGCGCGAAGCCCACGCCAGCGGGGTCCGGGCCGCGCTCGCCGAGGGGTTCGCCGTCCTCGAGCGGGGCGGATCGGCGCTCGATGCGGTCGAGACCGCGGTCGCGGTGATGGAGGACGACCCGGCGCTCAATGCGGGGACCGGCGCCGTGCTCGATCGGGACGGCGAAGCGGTCCTCGATGCCGGCGTCATGGACGGGAACAGCCTCCGCGCCGGAGCCGTCGCCGCCGTCCGAACGATCCGGAATCCGGTCCGAGTGGCGCGCCGGGTTCTCGAAGCCACGCCGCACGTGCTCCTCGTCGGTCGCGGCGCGGAACGCTTCGCCCGCAGGGAGGGATTCACGCCGATCGTCCCGGCAGCCCTGATCACGCCGCGCGAGCGCGCCCGGCTGGCGGCGCGCCGCCACGAGGCCCCCGCCGACACCGTGGGCGCGATCGCGCTCGACAGCGCCGGCCGCATCGCGGCGGCTGGATCCACCGGAGGCACGCTGGGCAAGATCCCCGGCCGCGTGGGAGACACCCCCCAGGTCGGGGCCGGGCTCTACGCCGACTCCGGCATCGGCGGCGCGGTGGCCACCGGGTGGGGGGAAGGCGTCCTGCGAGTCGGCGTCTGCCGAGCGGCCGTCCTGCTCCTCGAGGCGGGGGCGACGCCGCGGGAGGCGGCCGTCCGACCCCTGGCCCGGATCCTCGAGCGTCTCTCCGGCCGGGCGGGCGCCCTGGTCCTCGCTGCCGACGGCCGCTTCGCCGCGGCCCACACCACATCCTTCCTCGCGTGGGGCCTCGGGGACGCCAGCGGCGCCCCGCCCTCGGTTTTCCTGACCGCCGAGTCACCCGCCCGTGCGTCTCCCGGGGCCGATCCCGACCGGGCGTAGATGGACCTTCCGGCGCGACCGCCCTCGGAGGCGGGAAAGAACCACTCGAGGGCGCCGCGTGGAGCGCAGCCCGGCGGGGGGGGGCGTCGCCGCTCGCGCTCTTCCGCCACGCCAGCGGCGGGCGCCGCGTTCGCGAACGGCCGGTGGTTCAGGAGGAGGGATCCGAGGTCTCCTGCGTGGCCTCGAATTGCCCCAGTCCGCCGAAGGCCACGGTCACCTGACGGCCTTCGGGGAGTTCTTCCCCGACCGGCTTCCCTGCGATCTGGCTCCTCCGGTCCGGTACCTGGTACACCGCCGCCATGAGCCTCTCGAGGGGCGCGATGGCCGAGTCGAAGGTGAACCGAAGATCCTGGGGCGGACCGAGGTCGGACCAGCCCGCCACCCCCCGATTCACCGTTCCCCACCAGTCGAACACCCGTTCGCCCGACAGGTTGCTTCCGTCCTCCTCGGCAGCCCGGACGAGGCGGCCGTCCTCGATTCGGAACAGCCCGATCCGCCCGTCGCCGAACCGGCGGATGACCCCGCTGGCGCCCAGTTCCGGGAGCCAGGAGGCCAGTTCCTCATCCAGCTCCTCGTCCGTGGCCGCTTCGCCGGGAGCAAATTGGTCCCGGGTGTCGGCGTCCTTCCGGGACCAGACGCAGAAGAACCACTCCCGACGCGATCGCCGCGTGCGGATGTTCCGCCAGCGTCCGGTGAGATCCAGGAAGGCCCAGGCGTTCCCGAGCCGCTCGTGGTGGAACGCCTCGACCGCCTCGCGCCGCGCCGACTCGGACATCCTCCGCCCTCCGCCGGGCGAGACGATCAGGAACGGCGTGGCGGTCTCCGAGACGAGCCAGTCCAGCTCCTCTTCGCCGCGCAGGATCCGTGTTTCGAACGCCTGCCGCAGGACGTACTTTCGACCCCGGTCGGCCTTGCTCCGGAGCCGGTCGAAGGGGTTCATCACCATCACGTCCTCCAGATAGGGGTCTCGCCGGATCCACCGTTCGCGCCGGTCCAGATCGGCGACGGTGATTCGATCCAGCGCCGGGGCCGGCTCGCCGCCGCCAGTCCCGAGGTCCAGGAGACGGCGCACCCGGCGGATGGGTCGCCGACGAGCGGGAAGCGGAATCGCGGCTTCGATCACGAATCGGATCGCTCCGGAATCCGCGCCGGGCCACTTCCGGTTCGCATGGAGGCTCTTCCAGGCTGCCGGCAGGTCGTTCAGCGAGGACGGGCCGGGGAGCGCCTCCCAGGAAGAAGCTTCGGTCGTCGCCTCCGCGCCGGCGGAACGCCGCCGCTCCAGCCGCCGCCACGAACCGTCGGAGCGCTGCATCAGGAACCCGGACTGGCCGAGCGCCTCGGCAAGCCGGGTGATGTCCGCCTCGAACTCCTCGTCGGGCGCCGGGGCCTCCTTGATCGGCGTCAGGATGTCGCGGAACTTCGCAGCCTGGACGAGAAGGAACCACTCGCGCTCGGAGGCGTCCGAGCCGGGCCGCTCCCACCGGCCGCACAGCCGCAGGGTGGAGTACCTCCGGCGACGGAAGGCGTCCCGCATGGCGAAGTAACGCCACCGGTTCTCGTCCCGGTCGCATCCCGGGTCGAACGGAGAGATCAGGGCCGCCGGGGCGACGTCACCGGCCATGAGTCTCGGCAGGAACGACTTCCCCGCTTCCACCATCGCGTGGAGGACCGGATCCCCCGAGGGAACGAGCGGCGCACTTCGCGCCTTCCGGCGCAGGAACGGCGGGATGAACTTCGGCATGGCGTCTCTCCTCTTCGGTGGGGGCACCGGAGAGCGCGCCGAGCCGTTCGTGGCCGATCTGGTCCGCTTGGTTGCCGTCCGGCCGCATCCCCGCTCGGGAAACCACCTTGCCCGGACCGGGCAGGTTGGTGAGGACGAAGCGCCCTCTCGCGATGCGTTCGGCCGAGTGTACCAGCCGGCGGGTGAGGTCCTGCGCCGGGCCGGTTCTCGCGGTAGCGGCCCCCCGGCACGCTTGCCGTCCTCTTGCCGGCGCATTGCCGGCGCGCCGGGCCGGTTCTCGCGGTAGCGGCCCCGCCCGGCACGCTACCGGCGGTCCGGGAGAGCGCTGATCCCTTCCCCCAGCTCGCGCTATTCTGGTCTATATGGTCACAGCCCGTCCTTCCGGGCGCTCCTGGCAACTTCACGAGGCGAAGGCCGGGTTGAGCGCTCTCGTCCGCGCGGCAGAAGTCGCGCCTCAGACGATCACGGTGCACCGGCGGCGCGCCGCGGTGGTCCTGTCTCCCGAGGAATACGACCGCCTCACCAGGCCCCGGAAGCCTCTTGCTGAGTTCATGGCCGGGTCACCGCTGGTGGGCGTGGATCTGGATCTCGAGCGGGACCGGTCCCTGCCTCGTGACGTGGACCTCTGATGTTCCTGGTGGACACCTGCGCGCTGTCGGAGCTCGTCCGACCTCATCCGACCGCGAGCGTTTTCGACTGGTTCCAGAAGGCTCGGCCCCGAACCCTGTTCATCAGCGCGCTCACTCTGGGCGAAATCCGCAAGGGCGTCGAACGAATGGCGCCCGGTCGCCGTCGGGACCAGATCGCGACCTGGATGGAGGGAGAACTCGCCCTCTGGTTCGAGGGCCAGACCCTTGCCGTGGACAGCGCCGTGGCAGACCAGTGGGGCAGGCTCGCGGCGCGTCTTCCCCAGCTCCCCACCGTGGACGGTCTGATTGCGGCGACAGCGCTGCGTCACGGTCTCTCGGTCGTCACTCGCAACGAGTCGGATTTCGCGCCGACCGGGGTGCGCGTCGTGAATCCGTGGCGACTCGAAGGCTGACTCCTCCGGGCTGATCCGCTCCGTATTCGCGCCGCCAGCCCTCTCGCGCGCCTCCGTTCCTGCGTCCTGTCCTCGGCCTTCCTCCACCATCGGCCCTGCCTCGGGCTCGGAAGTCGGGGTGTCCCGGCCGGATTCACGACTCCGGGCGTCGCCGGGAAATCCTCGGCTCGCCCGCAAGCTGCGAGGCCAGGAGAAAGCGGTACAGCCTGAGCGCCAGCCCTTCCTCGTGTTCCTCGAGCCAGTCCCGGGCCGCCGGGGTCAGCACGAGCATCTCGCAGGGCTCGTCGGCGGTCACGGTGAGCCCCCGCGGGTCGGACCGATCCACCGGCCAGATCGCGTCGCCGGGGCCGTACTGGCGTAGTCTCGTCGCCTTCGATCCGTGTGCGGAGGCGCGGCCCGACACGAGGAGCTGCAGACCCGCGCCATCGACGCCCGGGCCGACCACGGTCTCCCCGGCGGCGCGCCGTCGCGGCGTCAACCAGTCCCCGAGCTCGTCGATCAGATCTTCGAAGCGGATCTGCCGCTCCAGATGCCGTTCGAGATCATCGGCGGACCGCTCCAGCAGCGAGGCGCGCCGCTCCTGTGCTGTGCTCGCGCGCCTCCTCCAGGATGCGATGACGAAGTCCTCGCACCACTCGAGGGCGCGGTCCGTGTCGGGGGCCAGGCGCAGCGCCGCGAACGACGGAGCCGGAAGCGAGCGCTCGAGTCCGGTCCGGAGCGGCGGCGGCGCGGCGCTCAGGACGACTTCGACGTCGCGTTCCCGCGCGGATCGGAGAAACCGCGCGAGGACGTTCACAGCCGAGATGTCGAACCCGGAAGCGCGGGCCAGATCCAGAAGAACGCAGACGGGCGGCGGACTCCGGCGCAGCGCGCCCCGGAGATCCTCGGCGAGCGGAACGACGCTCCCGAAGAAGACGTAACCGCGCAGCTCGTAGCCGGCGACCCGGTCGCCCTCTTCCTGCAGGATCACGCGGTCCGGGACCGAACGCGCCCGCGTGCTCCGGCGGTCGCGCGCCGTGAACCGCGAGGCGATCGGATCCACCCGACTCAGCCGCACGGCGAAGAGCACCAGGGTGGCCAGCATCCCGATGCCGACCCCCTCGAAGACTCCGACCCCGACGATGACGGCGGCGATGAGCACGATCACCGCGTACTCCGACCACGGGAGCCGCTTCCGGGTGCGCAGGAGCCCCTGTTCCAGCATGCCGAGCCCGGCAAGGAAGAGGACGCCTCCGACGAGCGGGACCGGCACGAGCTCAAGCATCCCGTCGCCGAGGAACAGGGCCGCCGCCAGGACGAGGGCGGCCGCGACCCCGGTGAGCCGGGACGCAGCTCCGAGCAGCCTGCTGCGGAGCGAGGTGGGCACGATGACGCTCCCGACCGTGCCCCCGCCGACGCCGGCGACCAGGCTGGCGACGCCGGTCGCGCGGAATTCCCGGTCCCAGTCGAGATCCTCGTTGGCCGCCATCTCGAGGCCGGCGAGATTCAAGATGACGACCACGAGCGCAACGAGCACCAGCATGAGCAGCGCGGGGATCTGGGCGACCATCGCGCTCCAGTCCACGAGCGTCAGGTCCGTCGGCCCGAAGGCGGGCCAGAGTCCGCCGTCCGAGGTGCCCGTCAGCAGGAACCCGGCAGCGCGCGCCTCCTCGCCGGAGATACCGAGGAGAGCGAGCGCGAGGTGCGACGCGACGCCGACGACCCCGACGCCCACCGGCAGGATGTAGGAGTGGCCCCATCGCTTCGCCGCCCCGTAGAGCGCGACGCCGAGCGCCACGCCGGGGCCCCACCTCCACAGCTCGGACGGCGTCAGCAGCGCCGGGACCGCGCCCAGGTCCGTCGCGACGCCCATCAGCGAGAGCGCGGCGATGCACACCACCGCGCCGATCCCCGCCACGAAGCCGCCCGCCACCGAGTAGGGGATGAAACGGACCAGGTTGGCGCACCGGAAGCGCCCGATGAGGAAGAAGGTCGCGCCGGCGGTGACGGCCCCGACCATGAACGTCGCGGCGGTGGTGGCGAAGAGCCTCCCGCCCGCAGCGTCCATCGTGGCGCCGATCTGCGCCATCGCGATCACGAGGGCGGTGGGCAGCCCCGAAATCGCCCCGCGAAAGCCGCCGAGGAGAGCGATCGTCAGGCAGGCGGCGAAGTTGCCGAACAGGACGAGGCCGATGCCCTGCGAGGCATGCGGCGCCAGCGCCCCCGAGAAGATGTGGCTCCCGAAGGCCACCATCGCGATCAGCAGCGAGAGACCCGACGTGAGTCCCGCCGCGAGCGCCGGAAGCGCCCGTCGGGAGACGAGATCCCGGCGGAGCTCGGTCGCGAGATCGCGGAGGGTCGGCGTCAACGACTCACGCCGGGGAGCGCCTTTCGTTCACTATCGAGCCCAGCGCCGGCCAGCCGGATCCATCCCGTCAGGGCATGCCGGACACCCTCCGGGAGCGCCACTCCAGGGTGGCGCTCCCCGAAGTCTCCCTACTCGTCGAGCAGTCCGGCGTAGGAGTAGAGGACGGTCGCGACCGACTTCTCGGCTCCCGCCATCCCGTACACGTTGCCGGCGCCTTCGATGACCCAGAACTCGTTCGCCGCGTGCGCGCCGCCGCCGTGTCCCATGGCGCCGCCCACGATGGGCATCGCGAGATCGGTGCCGCCCGGCAGCTCGTTGTCCCGGCCGCTGAAGAGGTACGCCGGCCAGTAGCCGCCGAGGATGGATTCCTCCTGGATCGGCTCGCGGTAGCGGACGCCGAAGATGTCGAACATCCGGGTCACCGCTTCGGCGAGCTCGTTGTCGTAGGAGGACTTGGACCAGGGCACGTCCCCGATGATCGTCAGCTCCACGTCCTCGTAGCCCTGCTCGTCCAGGTAGTCCCGGATCTTCTGCACCATCTCCAGCCCGTCCATGTCCGGCACGTAGCGCATGTTGTGCTTCGAGGTGATCCGGTTCGGCAGGATCGCTCCCGCCCCGCCCGGATACATGTTCCCGGCCCACACGCCGTCCATGTTGAACGAGATCCCGTAGCGGGCGTTCTTGAGGTGCTGCAGCGGATCGTCGGTCATGAACCGGGCCACCCCGATGTTCTCCGCCGCGATCGTGAGGTCGAGGTTCTCCGACGCCCGCACGAACATCGCTTCCTCCGCCTCGCTGAGCGGCGCGGCGCCCTCGTAGAAACCCGGCACCAGGACCTGGTTGCCGTCATCCGAGACCAGGCTGGAGAGCATCTTGATGTGCCGGAGCGCCGGAGCGTCGGTGGACCGCTTGTGCGCGCCGTGGATGTTCGAGGCCACCGGGCCGCGCCCCCAGCTCGCCCCGCTCGTCGTCAGCTCGATGTACACGCAGCCCTCGGAGCCGCCGGAGAACCCGGCTGCGCCCGAGCGGGCCTGCCTGCCGGTTCGGTACATCGCCTCGGCGGCGCGGAAGAGTTCCGGGTTCTCCCGCACGAACTGCCGCAGGCCGATGGACATCCGCTCCTCGTCGCCTTCCGCGATGAAGATCAGGTTCACCGGCATGGAACCGGTCACTTCGTAGATGGAGTGCATGGCGTTCCACATCACCATCTGCGGGCCCTTGGAGTTCGTGGCGCCGCGGCCGATCATGACCTTCTGGAACGGACCGAACTCGGTCAGCTCGCCGTCGAACGGGGGATAGACCCAAGCCTCCGGCTGCGTGATCGGCATCGTGTCGTACATCCAGTAGATGAGGAGCGTCTGTTCCTTCCCGTAGTCGCAGTTCGCATAGACGATCGGATTCCCGGGCTGTCCCCACTCGGTCATCGGGATGTCGTGGACCTCGGAGATCTGGCACCCGAGCTGGTCGAAGAAGCCCTTGACCATCTGGGCGGACTCCTGGATCCCCTCGCCGGAGTTCGAGATGCTGGGCTGCTGGATCCAGCGGCGGAGGTTCAGCACGTGGTCATCCACGTTCTCGTCGATGTAGGTGAAGACCTGCTCGAGCTCCTCCGGGATTCGGGCCATGTCCGGGCTCAGCTCGGTGTCTCCGTTCGCGCGGATCCCCAGCGACTCGGAGAGGGGCGTGGGGTCGGCGCCCATTTCGGCGCCTCCGCCACAGGCAGCGGCGAACGCGGCGAACGCCAGGAAAGGCAGGCGCGGAAGCGTCGGGGTGCGGGTCATGGTCATCTCCTTCCTCGGCGGGCGAAAATACCACGCGCACCGGGGAGGGCTGCCCGGCCGGAGTCCTTCCCGACCCCGGCGCCGGATACGATGTATGCGCCGTGGCCATCCTCCTGCGCCGTCCGGTTCCCGGGCTCCTCTCGATCTCGATCCTCGTGGCTGCCGGCGCGTTCGGTCAGGAGCGGGCGCCATGGCCCTCGTTCCGGGGCCCGGCCGCTTCGGGCGTCGCCGATGGGCAGGCGCCGCCGCTCGAGTGGAACGCCGAAACCGGGCGGAACATCGCCTGGAGCGCCGACATCCCCGGCCTCGGGCACTCCAGCCCGGTCGTGTGGGGCGACCGGGTGTTCGTGACCTCGGCCCTCAGCGACAACCCGAATCCGGTGTTCCGCTACGGGACGGACGGGCGGATGGACCGGCGCACCGATCGCGAGCGGAACCGCTGGTTCGTCCACGCGGTGGACCGCGACTCCGGCGCGCTCCTGTGGTCCCGGGAAGTCAGCGCCGGAGTCCCGGAGGTGCAGCGGCATCCGAAGAACAGCTACGCCTCCGCGACTCCCGCGACCGACGGGGAGCGGGTCGTCGTCCTCGTCGCCAGCGGGGATCTGTCGGCGTGGGACTTCGACGGGAATCGCCTGTGGGCGGCGCAACTCGGTCCGATCAACGCCGGGGCCAGCTACGACACGACCTACGAGTGGGGCGCCGCCAGTTCCCCGGTCCTCTGGGGCGACTTCGTCATCGCGCTCGCCGACCAGCAGGAGGGCTCCTTCCTCGCCGCCTTCGACAAGGAGACCGGCGAAGTCGTCTGGCGCGTCGAGCGCGATCTGATCTCGTCCTTCGGAACCCCGACGGTCCACGCCGAGGGCGGTCGAACCCAGGTCATCACGAACGGCGCCGGCACGATGCACGGTTACGACGTTCTGACCGGGGCGGAGCTGTGGCGGATGGCGGGCAGCTCGTTCAACACCACGCCGACTCCGGTCGTCGAAGGCGGGTTGATCTACCTCACCAGCGGTTACCGGTTCCGCCCGATCTTCGCCATCCGGGCCGACGCCACCGGCGACATCTCGCTGGCCGACGGAACCGACTCCAATGAGCACGTCGTGTGGAGCTCGCCTCGCGACGGGCCCTACATGGCCTCCCCGCTGGTGTACCGGGGCGTCCTCTATGTCGTCTCGGCGGGCGGCGTCCTGACCGCGTTCGACGCGGACACCGGCGAGCGCCTCTACAAGCGTCGGATCGGCGAGCGGGGCGGCGCCTACACCGCCTCTCCGGTCGCCGCCGACGGACGGATCTACTTCACCAGCGAGGACGGCGACATCTTCGTCATCCGGGACGGTCCCGAGTACGAGCTGCTCGCCCGCAACCCGATGGGAGGGGTCGCGCTCGCCACGCCCGCCATATCCGACGGTCAGTTCCTCGTTCGCACGACGGAGCGGCTGGTGGCGGCGGTCGAGGGGGCTTCCACGACCCCCGCGGACATTTCGGTCGCCGACACGACCCCGTTCCCCGCCGCGCTGGGATCGGACGAGGTGCTGGTGCTGGACGACTTCGAGGACGGGGATCTCTTCAGCGGGACCGGCGTGCGCTGGCAGACGTTCACGAACGGCGTCTCGACCGCCGCCCTGCGTCTCGTGGATTCGGGCGCCGAGGGAAGCGGTTCGGCGGTTCGGGTGGACGGCGAGCTTCTCGCCGGAGCGGCGCGGGGACCGCTGGCGCAGATGTACCAGCCCTTCGACCGGGGCGCGGCGCCGGTGGGCCTCCGCAATCTCGGCGGTCTCCGGCTCCACGCCCGCGGCAGCCGACCGTTCCAGCTCACGATCCGCTGCGGCCGCGCCGAGTACGGGCTCGAGATCCCGGTCTCGGACGAGTGGCGCGCGGTGGAGGTCGAAGCCGCCTCGCTCCTCTCGTTCGCCGCCCCCACCGAGGCGGAGGCATGGTCGGGCGACCGGTGCGGCGGGATCTACTTCTCCCGCCGCGGCGAGGACGCGCTCGGCCCGTTCTGGTTCGAGCTGGACGGGATCACCCTGTTCGGCAGCGAGACCTGGCCTGCGCGCGATCCCTGACGCGATCCCTGACGCGATCCCTGATGCGACCTGCCCCGCCAGGGTAGTGCGTCGCGATGCCGGATGAGGCCGCTACCGCGAGAATCGGCCCGGCGCGGCAGTGTGTATCATTTGAGATACAGGAGGTGCATCGTGGCGAAATCGAGCACGATGGTCCACGTGCGCATGGACACCGAACTGAAGAGGCGCGCCACGGATGCGCTCGCAGCGATGGGGCTCACGACCTCCGATGCAGTGCGCCTGTTGTTCCACCGGATCGTGGCCGAGCAGGCGTTCCCGGTCGAACTGAAGGTGCCGAACGCCGAGACGCGGCAGGCCATGGCCGAGGTGGACGAGATGGTGAAGGATCGCTCGGGCAGGACGATGACCACGGACGAGCTGTTTGCCGAACTCGACGAAGCCAGCGCCTCGTAGGCCGCCGAGACTTCCTCGTCGCGTCGGTCATTCGCGGAGTTTCCTCCGGGACTGGAAGCGGCGCGCCCGTTCCGGGCGGAAAGATCCGAACCGCCTGAAGTCCGTCATGCTCCAGCTCATCGCCGGTGACGCGCCACTGGGCCCGGAGCGGAGGGACCATCCGCTGAAGGGCTCATGGACGGGTTACCGCGAGTGTCACGTCCGAGGCGACTTCCTGTTGATCTACCGACTCGACGAGACCGACGGCCCTGCGGGGACGATCTACTTCACCCGAGCCGGAACCCACGCCGACCTCTTCGGGTGACGCCGGGCCGTCCGATGCGGCGGACAGAGGCTCTCTCCGGGGCGTTACGGCGGATCAGCGAAGCCCGCGGATCCGGTAGTACGCGTTCGGCGCTCCCGAGCGGGCGACGACGATCTCGGGGGCGCCGTCGCCGTCGAGGTCACCCGCCGTCACGGCGTAGATCGCCCCCGCCGCGTCGCCGAATGGCGTCCGGGTGAAGCGGGTTCCGCTCCCGTCGTTCCACAGCACGGCGCCGGGCGTCTCCCGATTCCCCACGATCAGATCGCTGTCCCCGTCCCGGTCGAGATCGAAGGCGGCCAGCGAATAGACCCGGTCGCCGATGTCGCCGACCGGCGCGCCCCCCTCGAACCGTCCCTCGCCCCGGTTCCGGTGGAAGCGAACTCCGCCTGCGAGCTCGTCTCCGAGGACGATGTCGATCCGTCCGTCGCCATCGAAGTCGCCCAGCGTGACCGCCCGCGTGGCCGATTCCGCCGGCCCGACCGCGATCCGCTCCGGAAACCCGCCGGCGCCGTCGTTCCCGAAGAGGAAACTCTGTCCGCCGTCGCGGTGGGGCGCGAAGAGGTCCGTCCACCCGTCTCCCGTCAGGTCGCCGGCAGCGATCGTCGTGGCCGACTCGCCGGAGAGCTCCACGCACGCCGGGAAGTGCCCCCGTCCGTCGTTCCGGCAGACCTGGTTCGCGGACCGCTCCGGCCCGCCGCGATTCGCCAGGATGAGGTCGGGCGACCCGTCCCGGTCGAGATCCGCCACCGTGAGGTTCCGGGTCGGCCACTCCGGATCCCCGAACGTCCCGGCGACCCGGAATCGCCCGTCCCCGTCGTTGAGATGGACCTGCTTCTGATCCGGGTCATCGTTTCCCACCGCGAGGTCGAGGTCGCCGTCCCCGTCCAGATCGCTGAGCGCCGCGGTGTAGGTCCGATCCGCCGCCCCTCCCACCGGGTAGCGCTCGGCGAAGCCGCCCGATCCGTCGTTGACGAGCACGAGGTTGTCGAGCGGCCAGTGCCGACCCTTCGCCAGGACGATGTCCAGGTCCCCGTCGCCATCCAGATCCCCGAGGCTCACTCCCGCGCTCGTCGCCCCTTCCGTCTCGAGAAGCGTCTCCTCGAACCGGAGCTGCGCCCCGGCCGCCGAACCGGTCGCGACCCAGGCGGCGAGGACAGCGCCAGCCACGCGGCGCCGCGGGGAGACGGATCTCTGCTGGTTCACGGCGGATTCACGGGATTGGAAGCGGTTCCCGCGCCGGGACCGCGGTGATGCGCTCCCCGAGATCGAATCGCAGCGGCCCCGGATAGACGACGAACAGCCGATCCAGCCGGAGGTCTTCGATCGCGGTCCGCATGGATTTCGTCGGGCGGGGAGCATCCGCCCACTTGATCTCGACGCCGATCCTCCGACCCCCTTTCCGGAGCAGGAGATCCAGCTCGGCGCCGGCGTGAGTCCTCCAGAAGTACGCCTGTTCCGGCGCCGCCTCCGCGATCACCCTTTCGAGCACGAAGCCCTCCCACGAGGCCCCCAGCCGGGGATCCCGCAGCAGCGCGTCCATCGTGGCGAGCCCCATCAACTGGTGGTACACGCCGGAGTCCCGGAAATAGAGCCTGGGTCGCTTCACCTGCCGCTTCCGGAGGTTCTCGCTCCACGGACGGAGCTGGCGAACGAGGAACAGGCCTTCGAGAAGATCCAGATACCGGCGGACGGTGGGCTGCGTCAGCCCGAGCGAAGCGGAGATGGCGGCGATGTTCACGATCTGACCGTGATACGCGGCGAGCATGAGCAGCAGCCGGTGGATGGTCACCGGCGGCAGCCTCGAGCCGACGGCGGGCAGATCCCGCTCGATGAGCGCCCGCGTGTAGTTCCGCCGCCAGATCATGCTGTCCTCGTCGCTCTCGGCGAGGAAGGCCCGGGGGAAGCCGCCGCGCACCCACAGCGCATCGAGGTTCCCGGTCCCGACCTCCTCCAGGCCGAAACCCCCGAGCTCGAGGATCTCGATCCGGCCCGCCAGGGACTCGCTGCCCTGGCGCAGGAGATCGGGCCCCGCGCTTCCCAGCACCAGGAACCGGGCCGGGATCCCTTCGCGGTCGGCGAGAACCCGCAACACCGGAAACAGCTCGGGTCGCCGCTGGACCTCGTCCAGAACCACGAGCCCCCGCAGACGGCCCAGAGCCGTCATCGGCTCGTCGAGGCGCGCCAGGCTCAGCGGATCCTCGAGGTCGAAGTAGTTGGCCGAGTCCGGGGAGACGAGCTGGCGCGCCAGCGTCGTCTTGCCGGATTGCCGCGCTCCGACGAGGGCGACGACCGGACTGCGCCGAAGCGCCTTGCCCACGACGTGGGCTGCCGCCCGAGGAATCATCGCCCATTACCTTGAAAAGACATCGCCATAGTATCTGTTTTTCCAGCACCGGGAGCCGCATTCCGGGCGGCCGGATACGCCGGCCGGGTTTGGGAGAGCGCGGCGTCACGCGGTGAGTGCGGTCCGGAGGCGTCGGATGTCGTGCGGTCGAGTTCGGCAGCAGCCGCCGATGAGCGCCGCGCCGAGACGCCTCCATTCCGGCGCCAGGTCCGCGAGGTCAGGCTGTTCGTCCGGCTCGGCCCAGGTCTTCGTCACCGGATCCCACACGCCGTCGCCGTTCGGATAGGCCACCACCGGCTTGCCGCTCGCCGCGGCGAACCGGGGGATCAGCGGGGCGATGAGCCGCGGCGGGGTGCAGTTCACTCCGACCCACCGAACCCGGTCACAGCCCGCGAGCTCGGCGGCGATCTCTTCCAGCGGGGTTCCGTCGGAGAGATGCCGCTCGTCGCGGCAGGTGAACGACATCCACGCCGGCGGTCCATCGCGCCGGTCCAGCAGTCTCCGCAGCACCCGGGCCTCCTGGGCCGAGGGGATCGTCTCCACCGCCAGGAGATCCGGTCCGGCGCGGGTGAGGACATCCAGCCGACGGTCGTGGAAGGCCTCCAGAACGGCGTCGTCCACACCGTAATCCCCCCGGTACTCCGAGCCGTCGGCGAGGTAAGCCCCGTACGGACCCACGCTCGCTGCCACCAGCGGTCGCCGCCGGCCCCGCCGGCCCCGCCGGCTGGCGGGTTCGACATGGAAGCGGTCCCGCGCCGCCCGCGCCAGCTTCACCGACCGCTCCAGCGCGCGACGGGCCTCCGCCTCGCGTATTCCCAGACGGCGGCATCCCTCGAAGCTCACCTGGTAGGAGGCCGAGATCACGCAGTCCGCTCCGGCTTCGAGGAACCGCCGATGCGCCGCCTCGACCGCCCCCGGCTCTTCGAGCAGCACCCGTCCGGACCAGAGCGCGTGGTTCAGATCGAATCCCGCGGCTTCCAGCTCGGTGGCCAGCCCACCGTCGAGGATGAGCAGGTCTTCGGGCACACCCACTCGGCCGCGACCGCGTGATCCGGCGAGCTCAGCCGCCGAAGATCTCGCCGAAATAGCGCAGCCAGTTCCCGCCGAGGATGCGGGCGATGTCCACTTCCGCCACCCCGCGGCGATGGAGGACATGCGCCACGTTCAGGAACCGCTCCGGCTCGTCGAGACCCTCGATGAAGGGAGGCCAGCGCACCCGGTAGCTGGGCTTGAAGATGCGAAGGCGCGGCTCGTACCAGTTCTCCCGCGTGGCCCACGACCGGAGTCCCCGGATCGCGTGGTCGGTCGCGATCCCGACATGTTCGATGCCGCCGATCCGCACCGCGTGGAGGATGTGGTTCACGTAGTCCTCGATCGAGGTGTCCGGGTCCGGTCCCACGAAATAGCCCAGGCTCGCGATCCCGGTGACTCCGCCCTTTTCCGACATCGCCCGGATCTGCTCATCGGTCTTGGCCCGCGGATGGTCGGGGTAGAGCGTCTCGCAGAAGGTGTGGGTGAAGGACGGGGGCCGCCGGGAGACCAGGATCCCGTCCATGGAGGTCTGCCGCCCGCAGTGGGACAGGTCCACCACGATGCCCAGCTCGTTCATCCGCTCCACGACCTCCACTCCGAAGTCGGAGAGCCCCCCGTCCACCCGCTCGGTGCACCCGCTGCCGAGGCGGTTCTGCGAGTTGTAGGTGAGCTGGATGCAGCGGGTTCCGAGCTCGTGCAGCGGATCCAGATTGGCGAGATCGCCCTCGAGCATCGTCGCGTTCTGGAAGCCGAAGACGACCGCCATCTTCCCCTCGGCCTTGGCGTCGCGGATGTGTTCGGCGAGGGTGGCGTGGACCAGCCTGTCCGGGTTGTCCCGGATGCGCTGGCGCCACGCGGCGAGCGCCCGCACCGCCACCGGGAAGCTGTTGCTCGGCAGGGTGGTCTGGATTCCGGTGTAACCGGATCGTCGAACCGCGTCGTACTCGATGTCGTCCCATTCGTAGCCCACCGCGAGCGAATCGATCACGACCGACCGCCGGTAGAGCTCGGTGATGGCCGGATCGCGCGGGAACGCCGTCCCGCCCTGCTCCTCTTGCCCACGCGCCCCGGTTCCGGCCGCCCCGCCGGGCTCGGCCCGCTCCGGATGCAGCGCGAGGGCCCCGGCGGAGCCGGCCATCAGCCCGAGGAACGGTCGCCGCCCCATCCGTCTCGTCATCGCTCGCACCTCCCGCGCCCCGCGAGCATAAGCACCCGGCGCCCGCTGCGCCGATCCGGTGTGGCCGCAGCTAATTCCCGTTCAGGTAATTCCCGTTCAGGATGGCGCGAAGCTGGACGATGAGTCGAGGGAGGTCGCTGGCGACCGTGTCGTGGACGATTTCGCGGTCCACTTGGTCGTAGCCGTGAACGAGGCGGTTCCGCATCCCGATCACGTCGCTCCAGGGAATCTCCGGATGTGCTTCCTGTCTCTCGCGGCAGACCCGGCTTGCCGCCTCTCCCACGATCACGATCAGATGGAGAAGAGCCAGATGGGTCCTGAGGTCCCGCTCGAGTTCGTCGGCCGTCGCCGCTTCGAACACGCCAACGGCCTTTCGCGCGGCCTCCAGCATGTCCAGCAGCGGCCCCCGGTCATCATGGTCGCTCATAGATCAGCTCCGCACTCCCCACGACCTTGTCCCGAAGCCAGGGTTTCAGCCAGGACGGAGCGTGCATGTCCGCCTTGCGACCCACGATCTCCCCGAGTTCCCGCTCCATCTGGACCAGCTCCAGGAGGCCGAACCGCACATCTGGATCGAACTCCACGAGCACATCCACATCGCTGTCCGGACCGAAGTCTTCCCGAAGGACAGACCCGAACAGCGAGAAGCGCACGATCCCTTTTTCCTCACAGAAATCCGCGATTCGGTCGAGCGGGAGGGGGATGCGCGCTGTCATGCTGGTCACCGACTCGAACGGAACACGTCCCGGCGAGTTCGGATCCGAAGCATAGAGCGTCTCCCCTGCCGGCGCGCCGGGCTGGTTCTCGCGGTAGCGGCCCTGCCCGGCACATTGCCGGCGCGCCGGGCTCCAGCCCGGCACGCATGGGCTGCCGGCCTCCGCCGGCTCTCCCGGGACGGACCTGTATGGAACGCCGGTCTCCAGCCCGGCACATTGCCGGCGCGCCGGGCCGGTTCTCGCGGTAGCGGCCCCGCCCGGCACGCATGGGCTGCCGGCCTCCGCCGGCTCTCCCGGCACGGACCTGTATGGAACGCCGGTCTCCAGACCGGCACCGCAATGGAATCCGGCTGGGGTCGAGAATTGCCACTCTGGAGAGTGGCGCTCCATAGGACGGCGCTGCGCACTGCCGGCGCGCCGGGCCGGTTCTCGCGGTAGCGGCCCTGCCCGGCAGCGAGCCTGCTGGCGACGCCTCGAGCGGCGCATCGCGACCCCGAAAGTGTCGCATTTTCGACGGCCAGAAGTGTCGCATTTTCGACGGCCAGAAGTGTCGCATTTTCAATGGCCATTGACACACGGCCCGCTGACGAGAGGCCCCCGGCAGGCTTGGTCCATCCATAAGATCTCCGCCATGCGCCCCGCCCTCCTCGCTCTATCCGTCTCGCTGCTCACGACCGCGACCGCCGCCGCCCAGACCCGGCTCCTGCGCTTCCCCGACCTCCACGGAGAGCGCGTCGTCTTCACCTACGCCGGTGACCTCTGGACCGCCCCGGTCGAAGGCGGGAACGCGGTGCGACTCACCTCGCACCCCGGCCTCGAACTCTTTCCCCGGTTTTCTCCGGACGGGAGCGAGATCGCCTTCACCGGGCAGTACGACGGGGACGAGCAGGTCTATGTGATTCCCGCGAGCGGCGGACCGCCGAAGCAGCTCACGTTCTACCCGGCCACCGGCCCCCTGCCCACCCGCTGGGGCTACGACAACATCGTGTACGACTGGTCGCCGGACGGCGCCACCATCCTCTTCCGCTCGCTGCGGGACGGCGTCGGCGTGGCGGAGGGCAGGCTCTTCACCGTCCCCCGCGAGGGCGGACTCCCCACGCCGCTGCCGATGCCGCGGGCGGGCGCGGGCGCGTGGTCCCCCGACGGCGAGCGCATCCTCTACTCGCCGCTGTTCCGCGACTTCCGGGCCTGGAAGCGCTACGCCGGCGGCTGGGCGCAGGATCTGTACGTCTTCGATCTCGGCAGCCGCGAGCTGACGCAGGTCACGGACGATCCGCGGTCCGACCGGGATCCCATGTGGATCGGCGACACGATCCATTTCACTTCGGACCGCACCGGAACGAACAACCTCTACGCCTTCCATCCGGCGAGCGGCGAGACCCGCGCCCTGACGAACTCCGCCACCTGGGACGTCCGCTGGCCCGGCGCCTCCCCCGACGGCCGAATCGTCTTCGAGCAGGCGGGAGTCCTGCACCTGCTCGACGGCGAATCGGGCGGGGATCCCCGCGAGATCCCGATCACGGTCCCGACCGATGGCCTCCACAGCCGGCCCTCGCGGGTCTCGGCGGCGCGGAACATCGAGCACTACGACCTCTCCCCCACCGGAAAGCGGGTCGTCGTCGCCGCCCGGGGCGAGCTGTTCTCGGTCCCGGTGGAAAAGGGCGCGACCCGAACGTTGCTCACGACTCCCGGCGCCCACGAGAAGTGGCCGGCGTGGTCCCCGGACGGGACCAGAATTGCGTTCCTCTCCGACGCCACCGGCGAGGAAGAGCTCTACTGGATGCCGCAGGAGGGCGGGGAACCGGTCCAGCTCACCGAGCGGGGCCAGGCGATGCGCTACCGGCCGGTGTGGTCGCCCGACAACGACCGGATCGCATTCAGCGACAAGGAAGGCCGCGTCTTCGTGGTCACGGTGGCCGACCGGAGCGTGGTCCAGGTCGCCGACGAGAGGTTCGGACAGGTCAGCGACTACGTGTGGTCCCCCCGCGGCGGACATCTGGCCATGAGTCTCCAGGATGAAGGCGGCTTTTCCTCGATCTGGATCTGGTCCGTGGGCGACGGCGAACTGCGCCGCGTCACCGGTCCCTATTTCAACGAGTTCTCCCCGGCGTGGGGAGCGAGTGGCGACTACCTGTTCTACCTGAGCGACCGCATGTTCCAGCCGCAGATCGCCGCCTTCGAGTGGAACTACGCCCTCGACCGGGAGAGCGGGATCTACGCGGTGGCGCTGCGCCCCGATGCGCCGCACCTCTTCCCGCCCGAGAGCGACGAGGAGCCGATGCCCGCGGAGGACGATGCGGATGACGCCGCCGCGGAGGGCGACGATGCGGAGGGCCACGCCGAGGCCGGTCCGATCGCCATCGCGTTCGAGGGGTTGCAGGACCGGGTGATGCGCGTCCCCGTGGACGAGGACAACTACGCCGGGCTCGCCGCGGTCGAAGGCTTCCTCCTCTACGCCCGCACGCCGCCCTTCTACTACGGCCGGGGACCGGATCAGCCTCCCGAGCTGCGCGTCTTCGATCTGAAGGAGCGCAAGGAAGCCACGCTCGCCACCGGACTGTCCGGCTACGCCTGGAGCCACGACGGCAAGCAGGTTCTCGTCCGCAGCGGCGGCGGCTTCTCCCTCTACCCGATCGGGACCAGCGGCGGCGCCGGGAAGTCGGTCTCCACCGCCGGCCTCGAGACCGATCGCGATCCGAAGGCCGAATGGGCGCAGATCTTCGACGAAGTGTGGCGCCGCTTCCGCGACTTCTTCTACGTGGAAAACCTCCACGGCCACGACTGGGATGACCTGCGCGTCCGCTACCGGGCGCTCCTGCCCCATGTGGAGCACCGCTCGGACCTGAACTACCTCATCAGCGAGATGATCGGCGAGCTGAACGTTTCCCACGCCTACATCGCCGGCGGCGACTTCGAGATCCCCGACCGTCCCGCGGCCGGGCTGCCCGGCGCCCGCTTCGCCTGGGACGACGATGCCGGCGCCTACCGGATCACCGACATCTTCGACGGACACAACGAGGAGTCCCGCTACCGCGCCCCGCTGACCGAAGTCGGCGTGAATGTCGCCGAAGGGGACTATCTGCTCGCGGTGGACGGCGTCCCGCTCCGCCGTGACGAGAGTCCCTACCGGCAGCTCCTCCACAAGGCGGACCGCCCGGTCGAGTTCACCGTGAACTCGGAGCCGACGCCCGAGGGCGCCCGCCGGGTGCGGTTCCAGCCGGTCGGGGACGAGGACCCGCTGCTCTACCTGAACGACATCGAGAGTCGGCGGCAGCGGGTCGAGGAAGCCACCGGCGGCCGGGTCGGCTACCTCCACATCCCCGACATGGGCGCGAACGGAATCCGCGAGTTCATCAAGTGGTACTACAGCCAGGTTCGCCGCGAGGGGATGATCGTGGATGTCCGCGGGAACGGCGGCGGGAACATCTCCCAGATGCTCATCGAGCGCTTCCGCCGGGAAATCCTCTCCCTCGGCTACTCCCGCACCAGCGAGGCAGCCTCCACCTATCCGGGCGTGGTCCCGCCGCCGCACCTCGTGACGCTGCTGGACGAGAACTCCGGCTCCGACGGCGACATCTTCCCGGCCATGTTCCGGGAAGCCGGCCTCGGGCCGCTCATCGGGAAGCGGAGCTGGGGCGGCGTGATCGGGATCACGAACCGCGGCGCCCTGCTCGACGGCGGGGCCGTGAACGTCCCCGAGTTCGGCTTCGCCTCGGCGGAGGGCGAATGGGTCATCGAGGGCTACGGCGTGGACCCGGACATAGAGGTCGAGAACGACCCGAAGTCGGTCATCGAGGGCGGCGATCCGCAGCTCGACCGCGCCATCGCCGAGATCCTCCGCCGCATCGAGGAGGATCCGCGGCCGCTCCCGCCGCGCCCCGCCGACCCGATCCGCACCCGCGGCGCCACCCCACCCCGCCGCTGACCGCGTGCGTCCGACGGGCTTTTCGTCTAAACTGACGCCCCGCACCGAGCGGGAGCCGTCCCGCCCGGCCCCGACCGGGGCAGTTGACCGCATGGAGGGTTGCGTCTTGACGACACCACTTCCGCCAGCGAGGCTCGACCTCTTGGAGGCTACTGTCGTCCTTGTCGGGAACGCGAACAATCCCACGATCCTCAATCAGGATTTCCTCACGCTGAATGGCATCGTGGATTCACAGGATGAGCTTCAGGAGCCCGTCATCGTGACTCCTGCCTTTGCCCAAATCAGTTATCGCGGCGGGCTCAGAGTTACGGCGGACCCACAGCGCATCGTGTTTTCCCAGTCCGGCGACAGCCTGCTGGAAGGCGACGTTCGTGTTCCCGCAATGGCACTCGCGTACGTACGCTGCGTTCCTCATGTGCGATACCAGGCGATCGGTCTGAACTTCACTGTTCACGGGTGCACCGACGCGGAAACTACTCCATCCGTGTTTGAACAGGTCACGGACCACCCAAGGCGCTGGATGTTCTGTGGACGAGAACCGACGGTTCAATTCAAGGCAATCTACGGCCTTGAGGATTGTCAGCTCTCGGTGGAGGTGTCTGATCTTGACGGATCCAAAAGAGCCACGAGATTCCATGGCAACTTTCATCGCCAGCTTGAGCCGGATATCCACCCGAAAGCAAGGATCTCTCGGATCAAGGGCACTGTTGATGCATGGCACTCGGACTTGCGGAGGATGCAAGACTTCGTGGCCATGTTCTTTGGAGACTCTCGATGAGTATGGGCACTGATTACGGCTTCAACACCACGGGTGTCCCCAACATGAATGCGTCGACGGAGAGAGTGCTGTTGCCGGTATTGAGCGAGATCTCCTGGCGACAGATTGCTCCACCAGAGTGCCCAGATGTAGGGGCTTCGACGGTCGTGATCGCGGACGAGACCCCTGCATCGCGGCGGCTTCCATCACAGTGGGCCGCGATGTCGGCTTGGATCCAGGATACCGTTCAGAGGCCAGTCGATCCACCGGATCTGGCGGAGGCCATGGAGGAACTTGAGGAAGTGGTCAACGAAGCCCATGATGATGGATTTCCGCCACCATCCGATGCTGTGATCGGGACCGCGAGGCGTCTTCTCCGGGAGATGTACTCGATGTCGCCACGTCCATACTCTGTTTATCCGACCCCCGACCTGGAGATCGCGATTCACGGGCAGCATGCGAATTCGGGCTCGATCCTCGTCCTATGCGAATCGGGGGGGGGGGCACTATGCCTCGTCAGTCTTCGTCGCCCCCCACGACGCGCCCGCTATGCGGACGTCAACGACCTGCCGGATGGTTTCCTGAGAGAAGCGCTACGTGATCTGGATCGACTTGCTGCTCACCAAGTTGAGAATCCCTAAACGGGTCGGATCGAAGGAATCTGTCGGAAGACAGGTTTTCTCTCGGCGAATGGCAAAGCGCTCGAAAAAAGGGCGCATACCACACCGAGTGTTTCTCTATCCGAAACGGAGACATCTATCGGTTGACAGGTTGACCATCGCGCCGCGGGGTGACATCCTTGAAGTTGCGTACGCAAACGCGACGAAGCGCCACTTGCGATTTCATGGATGGGCGCAAATCAACGTCGAGGACGCACAGGAATTGGGGTGTCGTGTTGCAGCAAGTCCCGTCCACAACAACCCGTGGCACGCCGACATCGTTTTGCCGGACGACGTAGTTGAGCGTCGAGACGCACACCGGGAGCTTGCACATGAGCTAGCAAAGCGTGCTACATGGGTTGATGTGGAGGAGGAGTCGCCGGCGGGTACAACGAGTGTGGAAGGCCCTGATGTCACGTGACGTCGGTGAGGAGCCGCGATGTCGGCGGCTACGCAGGGGATCAGTACAGCGGCGTCCAGGACGAGGGAGGGCGCTTGGTCGGCGAGAGGCTGAGTTGGCCCAGGTCCTCGAGCGGGCAAGCATCTGCGTCAGGTTGAGGTCCAGGATTTCCGGTGCCTGCGACAGCGTGATTCGGTCCGCTTCGATGACTCTTCGCACCAGCTTGGCCAGGCGGTCCTTGATGAAGTCGTGCTGTTCGAGGTTCGCGCGTTCCCTGCAGCTCCGCCAGTTCCATGCAAATTCGGACTGCTCGCGCGGGTTGGGCTCGTCGCTCTTCCCCAGCGTTTTCCCGATCCGGTTCCGGACTTCGCCTGGAAGCGGGCCGGGATCCCGTCGGGAGCTCGACTGGTCTCGACCGGATGGCGCAGTACGGTGCGGTCGCTCACTGGGAACAGGGGGCTTCGCCTTCAGTGCGCGCGTGGTCCGATCGTGACAGCGCGTCTGGCCCGAGTTTGACAGTTCATAGATGCATGGTGTCCATAAGTACATGTAGGTAATGAACTTACGGGCGTACACGGGAAAATCCCGTGTCACTAGGGATCTCGACCGGTTCAGTCGAGTCGCAGGATCGGCTTCGGTGCCTCT
>JAJEAO010000099.1 GCA_022822745.1 Acidobacteriota bacterium | reverse complement strand
AGAGGCACCGAAGCCGATCCTGCGACTCGACTGAACCGGTCGAGATCCCTAGTGACACGGGATTTTCCCGTGTACGCCCGTAAGTTCATTACCTACATGTACTTATGGACACCATGCATCTATGAACTGTCAAACTCGGGCTTGAACCTCCCTGCCGCAAACGTGCGCATCGGCGCATTCTAGCCATGGCCAGAACGACGCCGGACAGCGCCAGGTCGCCGGGTTTACCGGACCGATTCCCCGTGTTCCGCGAGGTACGCCTCCGAATCCCCGGCGTCCATCAGCGGTACGACCTTGTCCGGATCCACTCGCACCATGACGTAGTGGACCTCATCCTCGATCTTCACGAACTGGTGCCCGGTCCCGGCCGGGATCACGAGCACATCCCCCTTCTCCACCTCGTGGACGACGCCGTTCCGCACGTCGGCGGCGTTGTGACCGGGGCCGTTCAGGAACCGGACGGCGCGGTAATCGGGAGGACGGGGCTCGGCGTCCACGAGGTCCGGTCCGGTGAGGATCGAAGCCGCGCCGTCCACGACGACATAGACCTCGGTGACCAGGCTGTGCTCGGCGACCGACTGCGGCCGGGGCTCGTCGAGCAGGCCCCGCCGGAGATACGCGACCTGCACGTTCGCCTTCCCGATGTCGAGCGAGCGGACCTGCTGGTCCGTCACGTTCGTCGCCTCGGCGACCCGTCGGTAGGCGGCGAGCTCCTCCTTCGAGACGAAGTCGGCGGAACACATGTGGCAGCTCGGCTCCGGCTGGGAGCCGGGCGCCTGGGCGAAGAGCGCCCCGGCGCCGAAGGCGAGGGCGAGCAGGGCAACGAGGGTGGCGATGCGCATCGGAAATCCTCCTGTGGAATGTCGGTGGGGAGCGGCCTCAGGGAAGCTGCGGCTTCCTCTCCGGCCCGCCGGGAACCCGGCTTCCCCTGCCTGGGCTGTCGGCATCCGGGGCCGACTCGTCGGTCGCGGGGCGCCCGGCGGGGCGCCGAAATCGCGTTCGGCGCCGGTTCGGCATCTTCCGGCGGGCCGGAAGTCACCACGAGACATCCGGGCTAGTGTGTCGGACCGGGCTCCGGTTTTCCGGCGCGGGCCTGATCCACGATGGCGACGACGCGGTCCACGGTCTCCTCCAGGGTCAGGTCGCTGGTGTCCAGCCGGTGCGCGTCGGTTGCCTGGCGGAGCGGCGCCACTTCGCGCGCGGAGTCGGTCCGGTCCCGACGTTCCAGTTCGGAGGCCACGGCCGCCACCGACCGGCCGCCCTCGTCGGAAGACCTCCGCGCGGCGCGCACCTCGGGACGGGCGTCGAGGAAGACCTTCACCGGAGCTTCGGGGAAGACGACGGTCCCGATGTCCCGCCCTTCCATCACTCCCCCCGCGCCGGCCGCCTGACGCCAGCGCTCGACGAGCACCTCGCGCAGCTCGGCGTGGACCGCGACCCGGGACGCGCCGCGCGACACGTCCGGCGCCCGGACCGCGACGGAGACATCCACGCCATCGAGGAACACCCTCCCCTCCGGATCGAGGAGGACGCGGAATGCGAACGGACGAACGACGGCGGGATCGTCCAGATCGGCCCCCTGGCGCATGGCGGCGAGCGCCACCGCCCGAACCGACGCCCCGGTGTTGAAGTAGCCGAGACCGCAACGTCGGGCGACCATCCTCGCCACCGAGCTCTTCCCCGACCCGGCGGGCCCGTCCATGGCCACGACGAACGGCGAATGGGGCGCGGGGGCGGCAGCCGACCCCGAAGCCGCAGTTCGCCGCGACCCGATCGCCGGACGGGATCTCGCCGGAGGTCGGGTCCGTGGCGAGCGCGCGGCCTCCAGTCCCACGGCGCGGCGCAGCCCGGAGATTTCGGCGGGCCTCAGATTTCTCCAGCGGCCCGGCCGCAGCCCGGTGTCCTCGAGGTTCCCGATGGCGGTCCGGTGGAGCTCCAGCACCGGATGACCGAGAACACTCAGCACGCGCCGGATCTCGCGGTTGCGGCCGCCCAGCAACCGGATCCGGAGCCGCGACCGACGGCGCCCCTCGGCCCGGTGCGGAAAGCGCGCGATCACTTCGGCGTGATCCAGCCGGAGTCCCTCGCCGTCCACGCGGATCCCCCGGCAGGCGCGGTCGAGCACGGCCTCCCCGGGCAGCCCCCGCACCGTCGCGAGATAGATCTTGGGAACCCGGAATCGCGGGTGGGTGACTCGGTAGGCCAGGTCGCCGTCATTCGTCAGCAGGAGCAGCCCCGAACTCGCCCCGTCGAGCCGCCCCACCGGCGCCAGCGATCGAGCCGACGGGGGCACCAGGTCCATCACGATGGGGCGTCGCCCGGGGTCCGAACGAGTGGTCAGGACTCCCGTCGGCTTGTTCAGGATCAGGTAGCGGCGGGGCTTCCGACGGGCGCGGAGCCTGGTCCCGTCCACCCGGATCTCCTGTCGTCGCGGATCCGCCACCACGCCGCGCCGCCGGACCACGACGCCGTCGAGCATGACCCGCCCCTCCGCGATCAGGCGCTCGGCCCCGCGACGGGACGCGATTCCCGCCCTGGCGATCAGCTTCTGGAGACGTTCGGCGGCCACGATCTCACCCGGCTTCGGCGCCGGGCCGGGGGACCGGGAGACCGCCGGCAGCGGGGTCGCCCAGTTCCCCCAGCCGGGGCAGATCCTCGATGCGATCGAGTCCGAAGCGCTCGAGGAACGCCTTCGTCGTCCCGTAGAGGAGCGGCCTGCCCACGACCTGCTTCCGCCCTCGGGTCCGGATGAGCCGCTGGCGGAGCAGGGTCGTGACCACGCTCTGCGAGTTGACCCCGCGGATCTCGTTCAGCTCGGGCAGGGTGAGCGGCTGGCGGTAGGCGATCACCGACAACCCTTCGAGCGCCGCCTGGGTCAGGGCCTCCTCCCGGCGGGGCGCGAGCAGGCGTTCGATCGGGCCGCGCCACTCTTCCCGGGTCGTGAGCTGGAGCCCCCCGGCGATCCGGGTGAGCATGAGTCCCGATCGCCGGAGGTCCAGCCGCGCCTCCAGCTCGCCGGCCGCCTCGCCGACCGTCGTCGTCCCGACCTCGAGCGCCTCGGCCAGCTTCGCCGGCGGGACCGGATCCCCGTGCGAGAACAGGAGCGCTTCCAGCGCGGCGGCCACGTCCCCCTCGCCGGAGCCGCTCCGCTCCTTCGGCGCCGACGTCTCGCGCGGACTCATCCGGCGGGCTCCGGCGCGACGCCGACGATGCGAATGGGCCCGAAGGCTTCCTCCTGGAGAACGGAGACCCGACCCAGCCGGGCCAGCTCGAGCAGGGCGAGAAAGGCCGCGACCAGGGCCGGGCGCGCGGACGGCCCGGCCAGGTGGGGCCCGATGAAGTCGAGCAGGAGCTCCTCGAAGTCGCGGACGGTTCCAGGGGGGAGAGCGGCCTCGAAGCGCTCCTGCAACTCGGCGACGGGGACTCTCGGCTTGGGCAGGGGCGGCGCCGGACGAGCCCGCGCCCTCGCCACGACCCGGCGAAACGCCTCCACGACCGCGAACAGATCGAGCGGCGTCCCCTCCGCTCCGCGCATCGCGGGCGCCGGCCCGATCTCCCGCCCGGCGGCCGGCGAAAGCTCGAGCGGCGGCCGCGACCAGACCGAGCGACGGCCTTCGAGGCTCTCCCGCAGCCGGGCGGCGGCGGCGCGGTAGCGGGCGTACTCGGCGAGTCGGGCCTCCAGCCGGGTGAGCGGATCGTCGTCGGCCACCGGCGCGGGCGGGGGCGGCCGGGGGACCATTCGCCGGGCCTTGAGACGCAGGAGCGCCGTCGCCAGCTTGAGGAACTCGGACCCCACCTCGAGATCGAGCATCTCCATGACCTCGAGCGCCTCGAGATACTGCCGGGTGACGGGAGCGATGCGAATCCGGAGCGGGTCGGCGCGACCGTCGCGGGCCATCCGGAGAAGCAGCTCCAGCGGGCCGTCGAACCCTCGCCGCAACCCGGATCCGGGGGCGAGCCGGACCCGCCAGCCCGTCTCGGAGCCGCCCGCTGCCGGATCCGCGACAGCGGACCGGTAGAGCGCGGGATCCATCCGGCGCGGATCCCTCAGCCGGTTGCGGGCGTCGCGGAGCGGAGCGCCGGGGCGTCCCCGAGCGCTCCGGCGCCCGGCAGGCGGACCGCCGCCCGGACTCGCTCCATCGTGGCCGAGGCCGCCTCCGCCGCGACCTTCCTCCCGGCGTCGAGGACATCCCGAACGTCGTCGGGCCGTTTCTCGTACTCGCGCCGGCGCTCCGCGATCGGCCCGATTTCCCCGACGAGATGGTCGGCCAGCGCGTTCTTGCACTGGATGCAGCCGATCCCGGCGCTCCGGCATCCGGCCGCCGCCCACTGCCGGGTCTCCTCGTCCGAGAAGATGCGGTGCAGGTCGAAGACGGGACATTTCGCCGGGTCGCCGGGATCCTTGAGCCGCTTCCGCGCCGGATCGGTCTTCATCGTCCTCAGCTTCGACCGGACCGTCTTCTCGTCCTCGGCGAGCCCGATCGTGTTTCCGAAGCTCTTCGACATCTTCCGGCCGTCGGTGCCGGGCAGCCGGGGGGAGGCCGTCAGCCGGACCGCGGGCTCGCTCAGCACCCGTCCGAAGATCCCGTTGAAGCGGCGGGCGATCTCGCGGGTCAGTTCGATGTGCGGACTCTGGTCCTCCCCCACCGGTACGACGGCGGCGTCGTAGATCAGGATGTCGGCCGCCTGGAGGACCGGGTAGCCGAGGAAGCCGTAGGTGTGGAGGTCGCGCTCGCGCAGCTCGCGCAGGAGATCCTTGTAGGTCGGAACCCGCTCCAGCCACCCCAGCGGAACGACCATGGACAGGAGCAGATGGAGTTCGGCGTGCTCGGGCACCTGGGACTGCACGAACAGGGTGCAGCGGGTCGGATCGAGTCCGACGGCCAGCCAGTCGGCGGCGATGTCGAGCGTGTTGCGCCGGAGGGCGGAGGTGTCCCGGTAGTCCGTGGTCAGGGCGTGCCAGTCCACGATGGAATAGAAGGCGTCGAATTCGTCCTGCATGGCCACCCAGTTCCGGTAGGCGCCGACGAGGTGACCGAGGTGGGACGAGCCGGTGGGCCGCATCCCGGACAGGAGCCGGGGGCGGCGATCGCGCGGCGGCGGGTCGCTCCCGGAGGAAGCAGTCGTGGGAGGCATCGGAGGGCCGCGATTCTACGGGGCGGAGGCGGTCCGACGCGCCGGTTTCTCCGCGGACGCCGTGTCCGTTCCGGGCGCGTCCCGGTGGAAGCGGAGGTGAAGCCGGCGGGCCAGCGCCGGGCCGACGACGGCGGCGAGGTCGGGCTCCGCGGCCTGCGCCACCCCCCGCAGGCTGCCGAACCGGGTCAGCAGCGCCGCCCGCCGGCGCGGACCGATGCCGGGCACCGCGTCGAGCGCGGACCGCAGGGTCGCGGCCTTGCGGGCGCGGCGGTGGTAGGCGAGGGCGAACCGGTGGGCCTCGTCGCGGGCGCGCTGGAGCAACTGCAGCGCCGGGGAGGTGCGGGGCAGACGGAGCGGCTCCGGCGCGCCGGGGAGGAAGATCTCTTCCTCCCGCTTCGCGAGCCCGGCGTGGGGGATGTGGCTCAGACCGAGGTCGTGGAGCGCCGAAGCAGCCGAACCGAGCTGCCCCGGTCCGCCGTCCACGAGCACCAGGTCGGGGAGCTCCGCCCCCTCGGTGAGGACGCGGCGGTAGCGCCGCAGCACGACCTCGCGCATCGCCCGGTAGTCGTCGGGCTTGCCGGAGAGGCTGCGGATCCGGAAGCGGCGATAGGACGAGGGCGACGGCTCCCCCCGCTCGAACACGACGAGCGAGGCCACGACCTCCCGTCCACCGAGATTCGAGATGTCGAACGCCTCGATCCGCCGGGGGTCTTCGGCCAGATCGAGCGCCTCGCGGAGCGCCGCCACCCGGCGGGCCGCGATCTTCCCGGCGTCGGTGAAGTCGAGCTCGAAGGCGATCCGGGCATTCCGGGCGACGAGTTCCACCAGCCGGCGCCGGGTCCCCCGGACCGGGACATGGATCTCGACCCGACTGCCCCGCTTCCCGGCCAGCCACTCCGAGACGAGTTCGGTCTCGGGGAGCTCGCGCGGGAGCTCGATCCGGGGCGGCGCCTCGCGCCCGAGCTCGTAGAAGCGCAGCAGCGCGGCTTCGAGGAGCTCGGCGTCGTCCACCGGAGGCAGGTCGCGCAGCGGAAACCCGTCCCGGTCCACGACCTTGCCCCGGCGCACCACGAACACCGCGAGGTGCGCCCGGTCCCCCTCCCGATGCAGCCCGAACACATCGAGCGCCCTCCCGTCGGTCGCCGCCACCTTCTGGTGATCGTTCAGCTCGGCGAGGAGACGCAGGCTGTCCCGGAGGCGGGCCGCCTCCTCGAAGTTCTCGGCGTCGGCTTCGGCGCGCATTCGCCGCGTCAGCGACGAGGTCAGTTCCCCGGTGCGTCCGAGCAGGAAGAGCTTCGCCGCCTCGGCCGCGCGCCGGTACTCCTCGCGCGAGCAGACGGAGTCCACGCACGGAGCGATGCAGCGCTTGATCTGGTACTGGAGACAGGGACGGGGCCGTCGGCCGTTCAACTGTTCCCGGCAGTTCCGGATTCCGAACAGCCGGTGGGTCAGGCTCATGCTCCGGCGGGCCAGGCTGGCCGGGTACCACGGCCCCGCGTACACCGCCCCGTCGTTCCCCGCACCCCGGACGATGTGGACCCGGGGGTACTTCTCGTTCAGCGTCAGCCGCACCAGCGGGGGGTTCTTGTCGTCCCGCAGCAGGACGTTGTAGCGGGGACGGCGCGTCTTGATCAGGTTGTTCTCGAGGAGCAGCGCCTCGCGCACCGAGTCCGTGACGACGACCTCGATGTCGGCGACGCGCGACAGCAGGCCGCTCCGACGAGCGTCCGCCGGAGAACCGCGGAAGTGCGACCGGACGCGAGCCCGGATCGAAGCGGCCTTGCCCACGTAGAGCGTCTTTCCGCGCGCCGACTGGAACAGATAGACCCCCGGGGTCTCGGGGAGCCGCGCGATCCGGGTGTCGAGGCCGGGTGCGGGGTCGGGGGGCACGGTCGGTGGGGCGGGGCGGGGGCCGCGAGCGTACTCCCGCTCGGCGCCGCCGGGGCAGGGAGCGGCCCGGCGCTCCCGGTGGACTCTCCACGAGAACGCAAGTGGGGCCCTCCAGACCGGCGCGGAGCGACGCGAACGCCATGTGCTGTCCGGAAATTGCCACTCCGGGAATTGCCACTCCGGAGAGTGGCGCTCCATCGTGCCGGGGCGCTCCCCGTGGCGTTCCATAATGGACGCATGCAGGCAATCCGCATCGAGAACCACGGCGGCCCGGAAGCGCTCCTCCTCGGAGAAGCGACCGACCGCGCTCCCGGACCGGGCGAGGCCGCGGTCCGGGTGGCCGCCGCCGGGGTGAACTTCATCGACACCTACCACCGCAGCGGGCTCTACCCGGTGGCGACCCCGTTCACTCCCGGCGTCGAGGGCGCTGGCATCGTCGAAGCGGTCGGCGACGGGGTGGACGCCGTGGCCGCCGGGGAGCGCGTGGGCTGGGTCATGCAGCTCGGCAGCTACGCCGGGCGCGCCGTGCTCCCGGCCGACCGGCTGGTGCGCCTCCCCGAGGGGGTCACGGAAACGCAGGCGGCGGCCGGGCTGCTCCAGGGCATGACCGCGCACTACCTGGTGCGCTCCACCTTCCGGGTCCAGTCCGGGATGCCGGTCCTCATCCACGCCGCGGCGGGCGGGATGGGCCTCCTGCTGTGCCAGATGTGCCGCCGGCTCGGGGCGCGCGTCTTCGGCACGGTCTCCACCGAAGCGAAGGCGCGAGCGGCCCGGGCGGCCGGGGCCGACGTCGTGATCCGCTACACCGAAACGGACTTCGCCGAGGCGGTGCGCGAGGAACTCGGCGACGACGGGCTCGCCGTGGTCTATGACTCGGTCGGGGCCACGACCTGGGAAGGGAGCCTGTCGCTGCTTCGCCCCCGGGGCATGCTGGTCCTGTTCGGCAACGCTTCCGGCCCGGTCCCGCCGATCGATCCGCTCCTCCTGTCGCAGGCGGGGTCGGTCTATCTCACCCGGCCCACGCTCGCCGACTACGCCCGCACCGGCGACGAGCTGCGCTGGCGCTCCGGCGAAGTGCTGGACGCCGTCGCATCCGGCGATCTGCGGCTGACGATCCACGGCGAACTCCCGCTCGCGGAGGCGGCCGAGGCGCACCGGCTGCTCGAGAGCCGGGCCACTTCGGGGAAGCTCCTGCTCCGTCCGTAGGACTCGCCGGGGAGCGGCCCCGGATTCCTCCGGCTGGCTTCCGGTCTGGCGGGGCGGACGCTGGCCGGGCGCGCGTCGGGGTGCGAAAGACCCGCGCGATCAGCCCCCGCGAGGAGAGATCCGGATCACCCCGGTCCGCCGGCGAGAGTCCGGAACGCGGCGGCGATCTCCTCCGGGGAGCGCCCGGCGCCGAGAGCAGCGATCAGCAGCATCCGCGCCTTCAGTCCGTCCAGATCCTCTCCGGAAACGACCCCCGCCCGGATCAGGCGGTCCGGCAGCACGACCCGACCGGCGCCGGTGCGGGTGGTGAAGACGACGACCGCTCCGGCGGCGAGCGCGGCCTCGACGGCCTCCATCGCCGGGGGCGGCACATTCCCCCGCCCGAAGGTCTCCACGACGAGTCCGCGGGCGCCCTCGGAGATCGCGCCGCGGATGGAGGCCGCCCCGCCCCCGGCGGTGAGTCGGACCAGCTCCACCCGGGCCTCGGCCGCGGCGGCGGGCAGGTGGACCCGTCGGCGGGGCGTGGAGAACAGCCACACCTCGCCGTCGTCCACGAGCCCGATCGGCCCGGTGTCGGGGGAGTCGAAGGCGTGGAGCGCGATCGAATGGGTCTTCTTCACCTCCCGCGCGGCGTGGATCTGGGAGTTCAGGCAGACCAGGACTCCCAGGCGCCGCGCCCGTGGAGAGGAGGCGACCCGGATGGCGTCGAGGAGGTTCCGCGGCCCGTCGGTGTCGTCGAACCGCGGCGGCCGCTGGGCGGCGGCGAACACGACCGGACGCCCGGCCGGCAGGAGCAGGTCGAGCAGGAACGCGGTCTCCTCCAGCGAATCGGTGCCGTGGGTGATCACGACGCCGGCGAGCGCGGGCCGCTCGGAGAACACCTCGGCGACCCGCGCGGCGAGACCGAACTGGACCTCCGGCGTCATCCGCGAGCTGCCGATCCGGACGTAGTCCTCGGTCGTGACGGTCGCCACCTCCTCGAGGCCCGGGAGGGCGGCGCGGAGATCGGCGGCGTTCAGGGGACCGCCGGCGCCCCCGGAAATCGTGCCTCCGGTTCCGATGAGGTGGACTTCGGGCAGCGACTGACCCGCGGCGACGGCGGGCGCCAGCAGGAAGGCCAGCGCCGCGGCCCGAAATGGACGGATGCAGGGACCGATGCCGGGACCGATGCGGTGAAGGACTCGCATGGCCGCGCTTTATACCGGGTGTTCCCGCGGGGCGACCGGAGACTCCCCGACCGGATCAGAGGACGCGCCACCACGGCGTCGAGAAGAAGCCCTCCGGCGTCCACTCCGTCTTCGTCCCGGCGTGGAGGGCGAGCCCGGCCCGCCCCCGATCCGGATAGTTGCGGCGGAACGCCCCCAGGTGGTCGCTCTCCCGCGCGCCGGGCGCCGTCCCGGTCGTGACCACGATCGGCAGGAGGCCGGACGGCGTGTCGATCACGAAATCCACTTCGGCGCCGGTCGTGGCGCGCCAGTGGAACAGGCCGACCCGGCGGTCGGCGGCGTCCCTCCACGCGAGCAGATCGGTGAAGACCAGGTTCCGCAGGTGGCGCCGGCCCGGCTCCGGGTGGCCGGCGAGGTGGAGCGCCAGGCCGGTGTCGCTCCAGTAGCCGCGGGCCGACTTGATGAGCCGTTTCCGGCCGCGTTCCCGCAGCGCCGGGAGCATCACGAGGAGTCCCGTCGCCTCGAGGAGTTGCAGATAGCGCCTCACCGTCGGCTGCGGGATCCGGACCGCCCGCCCGAGCGCCGTCTGGTTCAGCACCTGGCCGACGCGGAGCGTGGCCGCGCTCATGAGCTGCCCGAAGGCTTCCCGGGACTTCACCTGGCTGAGACGCGGCAGTTCGCTCTCCCGGAACCGGGTGGCGTAGGCGCGGAACCATCGTCTTCGGTCCGGCGCGCGCGGGCGCGGGCCGATGCCGGGGAGGCCGCCGCGGCGGGCGAGCCGCCTCCAGTCCGGCGTGTCCCGGGCGAAGGGCCACAGGGAGCGTCCGGAGACGGGCCCGGCATCGGCGAGAACCCGCATCCAGTCCCGATCGCGGGCGGCCACGAGTTCACTCCAGCGGCTCCCGGCGCTCTTCGTCCGCTCGCCCCGGGTGAGCGGCCACATCCGCACCGCCTGGCTCTGCCGCCGATTCGGCGCAGGCATCCGGGACCACGTCCCCGGGTGCACGGAAGAGAGGAGCAGGCAGGCGCCGGCTGCGGCGTCGCGCCCGGTTTCCCGCAGCACCCGGGCGAGGAAGCGCGGGGTCCGTTCGAGGTGATCGAGAGTGAGGGGACCGCCGGCCCGGAGCGCGCTCGCGGCGTCGCCCTCCGCGGCGTCGCCCCCCAGCGCGACATGGCGCCGCCGCGGTCCGGGGATCAGCTCCCGCGCCAGCGTCGTCTTGCCGCAGCCGCGGGGGCCGCTGAGAACCACGACGGGCGCTTCGCCGAGCGCCTTCCGGACCCGCGCGAGAGCGAGGCGGGACAGGAGCGGAGATGCCATCCGGGAGGGCGACGGGAAAGCGGGCGAGTATAGGACGGGGGGTGGACGGACTATCCGACGCGGTCCGGCCCCCGGCGAGGGCTCCTGCGGTCGCCGCGACGATAGGCGCGGGCGAGCAGTTCGACCGGGTGCGCCACTTCCGCGGCCAGCCCGGCGCGGCGCGCGCCGGCGGCGAGCTGCAGGTGGCAGCCGATGTTCCCGGTCGCGATCAGTTCCGGCTTCGCCGCCGCGATCTGCTCCATCTTCCGGTCCAGGACCGCCATCGAGGTCTCGTGCCGGGTGATGCTGTAGATCCCCGCCGAGCCGCAGCACCGCTCCGGATCCCGGAACGGCGTGAGTTCGATGCCGGGAAGCGCGCCGAGGATCTCGAGCGGCTCCTGCCGGACGCCCTGCGCGTGGAACAGGTGGCAGGGGGCGTCGTACACCACGCGCAGGGGCCGGGAGGCGGGGCGGGCGGCGGGCGCCGCAAAACCGCCGCGCACGAGGAGCGCCGAGACATCGCTGACCCGGAAGCCGAACGCCTTCGCCCGAGCGTCTCCGGAGAGCAGCTCCCCGGTCTCGGCGAGCGCCGCGCCGCAGCCGGCGGCCGTGGTCACGATCGGCCCCTCCCCGGGGAAGGCCTCGAGATTCCGCCGCGCCAGCCTCCGGGCCTGGTCGCGCAGCCCGGCATGCAGGTGGAGCGCGCCGCAGCAGCCCTGGGCCGCCGGGACCTCCACCTCCCAGCCGTTTCGGGCCAGCGCCTCGGCGGCGGCCCGGCTGGTTTCGGGCCGGAGATGGGGGGCCACGCAGCCGAGGAACAGGAAGGCCCGGCCCTTCCGGACCGGCCCCCGGGCAGGGAACCGCCGGGGCATCCGATCGCGGGGCGGCGGTTCGGGCAGGAGCTCCTCCCGCGAGGCCCACTTCGGCGCGAATCGGCGAAGCGCGGCCCGAACCAGCCGGCGGGCTCCCAGCCGGGATCCGAGCCGGATCGCCGCCATCGCGGCGGCGAGGATCCGGGGCCGGGCGACGACTCCGCCGAGAAGCACGCGCCGGAGGAGGCGCGTGCTGCGCGGCTCCACGCCCTCCTCGTCGAGCAGCCCCCGGACGCCTTCCACGATCGCTCCCACCTCGACGCCGGCGGGGCAGACCGTCTCGCACCCCCGGCAGGCGAGGCACTCGTAGAGGTCCTCCGCGATCCCGGCGGCCGGTTCCAGGCGCCCCTCGAGCAGGGCGCGGGCGATGTACACCTGCCCCCGGGGCGCCAGGGACTCCCGGGGAGCGTTCCCGTAGGCGGGACACGCCGGCAGACACAGGCCGCAATGGACGCAGGCGAGAGTCTTCCCGTAGAGCCGCTCCCGCTCCCCGTGGAGGGGCAGCGTCGGCCCCCCGCCCCCGGGAGGACGGGCCCGTTCTCCGTTGGTCACGCCGCGTTCTCCCGGTCGCTTCCCGGCGCGCCGGAAGCCAGCGCGCCCTCCGGGTCGAGCGCCCGCTTGAGCCGCGCATTGAGCCGGCGCACCGGCCCCGGCAGCGGCGGATGGCAGGTCCCGTGTTCCGCCTTCCAGCCCGGCGGGGCGGTCTCCACGACGAAGGAGACGCCGGGTTCCCGGGCCGCGAGAACCAGGTCGAAGGCGGCGGCCGGCGCGCTCGCGAGCGCCCGTCGCTGGTCCGGAAAAGCCAGCGCCGGCCCGAGCGCGGCGAGCCGCCACGCCGTTCGCAGGACCGCCGGCGCCGGGCCTCGCGCCGCGACGCCGAGCTCTCCCCGGGCCCGCGGGACCCGGGGGAAGGCGTCCCGCACCCCCGCCCACAGCCGCTCCGCAGCCCCCTCCCCGAGCTCCTCCACCGGCGCTCCGACGGCGGACGCCACCGGATCGGCGGGCGCCGCGGCCTCCTCGGCCAGCCCCTCGAACCGGATCGCGAGCCGGAACCCCCCGGTCCGGGGCAGGCCCGGCAGCCCGGTTCCCGGCGGGACGAGCGCGACCGCCGCCGGAGCAGTGGCGGCGGCGAGCCCGTCGAGCGCGCGATCGGCGAACTGCCCGGCGTCATCGTCCATCGGCAGAGCCAGGAGAATCGTGCGCGTCGCTTCCGGAAGCGCCCGCAGCCGCAGCGTGACCCGGGTGATGGCGCCCAGGGCGCCGAGCGAACCGGTGAACAGTTTCGTCAGCTCGTAGCCGGTCACGTTCTTGACCACCCGGCCGCCGGCCCGGATCCGCCGCCCCCCGGCGAGGATCGCGGTGAGCCCCAGCAGCAGATCCCGCGGACGGGCGCCGGGAACCGTCCGGATCCCGGTCTCTCCGGCCGCGATGACTCCGCCCAGGGTGGCCCGGTCCGGCCGGGGCGGATCCAGCGGAGCGAACTGACCCGCCGGCGCCAGCGCGGCGTTCAGATCCGCCACCGTGGTCCCGGCCCATGCCTCCACGACGAGATCCCGGCGATGGTGCTCGATGATCCCGCTCAGCCGGGAGAGATCCAGCAGGAGATCCACGCGAGGCGGCGGTGGCCCGAGATCCATCCGGGTGCCGCCTCCGCGCAGCGCGACCACGTCGCCGGCGGAGAGGGCGGCGATCACCCCGGCCTCGCTCTCCGGCCGCTCGACCCGGGCCGCCGCGACGCTGTCCACGCCGTCCACGCTGTCCACGAGGGGGCTCAGATCCAGGCGCCGGGGACCGCCGCCGCGGTGCGTCCGGGTCCGGGAAGCGGCCCCATCGCCTCCGAACAGCCGCCCCGGAGCGGAAGCACCTTCCCCGGATTCAGCAGCCCGCTGCGACTCCACGCCTCGCGCACCCGCCGCATCGCGTCGAGGTCGTCCTCGCCGAACAGCATCCCGAGCGCGTCGCGCTTCTCGATGCCCACGCCGTGCTCCCCCGAGAGCGCCCCCCCGAGGCGGACGCACATCTCGAGCATCTCGTGGCTCGCCTCCATGACCCGCTTCCGCTCGTCCGGATCCCGGCCGTCGTACGCCACGCAGGGGTGCAGGTTGCCGTCCCCGGCGTGGAACACGTTCGCCACGCGGATCCGGTGGCGGCGGCCGATCCGCTCCACTTCGGCGATCGCTTCCGGCAGGCGGGAGCGGGGCACGACCCCGTCCTGCACGTAGAGGTCGGTCGAGATCCTCCCCATCGCGCCGAAAGCGCGCTTCCGGCCCAGCCACAGCCGCTCCCGCTCGGCGTCGTCCTCCGCGGTCCGGATCTCGAGCGCTCCGGAGCTGCGGAGGATGCGCTCGACCTCGCGCTTCTCGCGCGCCACGACCGCCTCGGCCCCGTCGAGCTCGAGCAGGAGCACCGCCCCGGCGTCCCTCGGATAGCCGGCGCCGACGCCCGCCTCCACGACCTCGATCGTGGCGGCGTCGAGCGCCTCCATCGCCACCGGGACGACCCCGGCGGCGACGATCCGCGAGACCGCCTCGCAGGCCGGCACCAGGGCGGAAAACGGGGCGAGGAGGGTCTCGACGCGCTCCGGGAGCGGAAGGAGCCGCACCGTCGCCTCGGTCGCGATCCCGAGCGTCCCCTCGGAGCCGGTGAACAGCCCGAGCAGATCGAGCCCGGCGGCGGCACCATCCTCGCTCAGTTCCACGATCGCGCCGTCCTCGAGCACGACGGTAGCGGAAAGGATGTGCGAGGTCGTGGCGCCGAGCTTGAAGCAGTGCGGCCCCCCGGAGTTCTCGGCGATGTTCCCGCCGAGGGTGCAGGCGGACTGGCTCGAGGGGTCGGGGGCGAAGAAGAGCCCGAACGGCGCCGCCGCCCGCGAGATCTCGAGGTTCACGACCCCCGTCTGGCAGCGCGCGGTCCGCTCCCGCGCCGAGACCTCCAGCACCCGGTTCATCGCCGCGAGCGAAATCACGACCCCGCCTTCGAGCGGGGTGGCGCCGCCCGAAAGCCCGGTGCCGGCGCCCCGGGCGGTGAACGGGACGCCCGCTTCCCTGCACCCCCGGACCACCGCGGCGACCTGCTCCGTCGTCCGGGGCAGCGCCACGGCCTCGGGAGCGCTCCGATACGCGGTGCTGCCATCGCACTCGTAGGGAAGCGTGTGCTCCGGCCGCGACAGAAAATCATTCACGCCCAGCGCCGAACGAACGGATGGCGCGAATCGCTCGTTATCGGTGAATGATCGTGCGCGCATGGAACGCGGCCACCGCTGCGAGAGGAGTCGGACCGCTGACTTCAACGGATATACTGCCTTCCCCTTGATTTGGAGTCCATCGGGCCGCTCTGGCGCATCGGGTTTCCATCGGCGGGGAGGACGGAGGAGAACAGGATGAAGATCGCTCCGGGAGCCCCGGCTGCGCCGACACAGGATCCGGTGGAAGCGCCGGAGTTCGCTCCGGGGCAGATGAAGGTGATGTCACGGACCCTGAAGCTGGTGACCCGTTCCCGGGTGGAGCTTCACAACCTGAGCGACCGGATCCGCGAAGAGGTCCGCGCTTCCGGAATTCGCGCCGGATTCCTCATGGTGTCCACCCTCCACACCACGACCGGGGTGTTCATGAACGAGTTCCAGGCCGCGCTCATGTCCGACCTGACCGAGTTCCTCGAGCGGCTCGCTCCTTCCGACGGGGGCTATCTCCACAACTGCGAGGACACCTCCGACTGCGAGCGGAAGAACGCCGATTCCCATCTCCGGGCCACTCTGCTGGGTCAGAACGTGACCATCCCGATCGCCGACGGCGAGGTCTCCATGGGGCAGTGGCAGAGCATCCTGTTCGCCGAGCTCGACGGGCCCAAGCAGCGCACGGTCACGGCCCACCTGATCGGAGTCTGACGACCGCGCCTGCCCCGGGCCCTCCCCGGACAGCATCCTTCCCGGCGCCTGACCAAACCGCCCGAGTGGCGGTGGTCACCGGCGCCAGCGGCGGCCTCGGGGCCGCCGTGGCGCTCGAACTGGCGGAACGCGGATTCCGGGTGGCGCTGGCCGCGCGCCAGCCGATGGGCCTGGTCGCGGTGGAGAACCGGATCCGGGCGGCGGGCGGGGTTGCGTTCATCGTCCCGACCGACGTCACGGAGCCGGCCCGGCTCGCGGAGCTGTTCGAGGAAACCGAGCGGCGTCTGGGACCGGTGTCGGCGCTGGTCAACGCCGCCGGCGCACCCCTGCGCGCCCCCGTGATCCACACGAGCGAGGCGGACTTCGACCGGATCCTGGCGGTGAACCTGAAGGGCGTGTTCCTTGCCACCCGCGCCGCGCTGCGCCACATGATCCCGCGGCGGAAGGGACGGATCGTGAACCTCTCGGCGGCGGCCGGACGAATCGGGGCGCCCCGGCTGGCCGCCTACTCCGCCGCCAAGTGGGGGGTCCTGGGATTCACCCGGTCCTGCGCCGAGGAGCTGCGGCCGGCCGGGGTCTCCGTCTTCGCGGCCTGCCCGGGCTCGGTGGACACCGAGTTCTATCGCGCTCTCATCCCGGGAGCGAAGGCCCGCTCTTCCCCCGAGGAGGCGGCCCGCGTCATCGCGTGGCTCGCGAGCGAGGCTCCGCCCGCCATGACCGGCGCCATCCTCGACCTGCCCGGCTGAAGCGGACCCCGATTCGATCGCGCACCGATCCGCCCTGCCCCACGAGGCGACGGCAGGCATCGCGTACCCGCCTCGATCCGAAAGGCAATACGACCAGCGCGTCCCCGCGAGGTCGGCGGATGAGTGCCGAGTCATGATGTCGGGCAGGCGCCGAGTCTCTTCGACTGCTCTCCGGGAGCGGAGGGCGCGGGAAGTCCAGCCTTGCCCTGCAAGTCGGGCCCGCGGCGACCAGACCCCCGCTCCAGGGCGCGACGCAGCGGTTCGCCATCGCAGCCGGCGTCGAAGTCCGGCGCGGCCTGGTGGTCCTCGCCTCGTCCGAAGACGCGGCGCCGGTGGCGCGCTTCATCGGGACGTATCGGCCGGTCCCGAGCCCGTCGGCCCGACGGCGTGCCCTACCGGGTGGGCTGGTCCCGCCTCGCGGGGGCGGCTGCGAGGAGGTCGGCGCGGAGGATCGCGCCGGAGGCGAGGATGGCTGCGAGGATCGCGGCTTCGAGCCCGTGGCGGCGCATGAAGGACCGGCCCGGCGTCGGCGCGGGCGGAGCAGGCCGCGCCCGCGGATCAGGGGATCGTGGCGACGTGCGTGGGTCGGATGGAGTAGAGGACGCGGACCTCTCCGGCGCGGCGCCACTGGTAGCGGTCGGCGCCGGTGTACTTCCGGGCGAGACGGTCAATGCCCTCTTCGGCGCCGGTCTCGGTGATCCGCTCGACTCGGCCGCGGATCATGAGACAGCGGTAGGGGTCGTCGGGATGAACCGCCGAAAGCGCCACCCGCGGGTCGCGGCGGATGTTCCGGTCCTTGATCCGTCCGACGGCGGAGTTCACGACGATGAAGTCGTCCTCGGTCTCCACCCAGACCGGCGAGACCTGCGGGCTGCCGTCCTCCATGCGGGTGGCGAGATGCGCGAACACCCGGGTCGCAAGGAATTCACGGATGTCGGGAGCGAGGATGTCGGTTCGGGGCATGGTCGGTTCGCGGAGGAAGTCTGCTCAGTTCGACGCGGCGAGTTCGCGCTCGATCTGCTGCAGGAGGTTGGGGAGCGGCAGCGCTCCACCGAGATAGCGGCCGTTCGCGAAGACCGCCGGGGTGCCGTCGAGGCCGAGGTCGCGGGCGGTGGCGAAGTCGTTCTGGACCTGCTGGTAGTGACGTCCCGAGTTGAGGCACTCGGCGAAGGCCTCCGTGTCGAGGCCGATCAGGCGCGCGTGCTGCTCGAGGGTCTCGAGGCCCAGATTCTCGTCGGTCCAGAGGGCGTCGTGGTACTCCCAGAACCGGTCCTGGTCGCCCGCGCAGATCGAGGCTTCCGCGGCCTTCTGCGCCTGCGGATGGATGCTGCGCAGCGGGTAGTGGCGGAACACGACCTGGATCCGGTCGCGGTAGTCCTCGTTCTCGCGGAGCGCGTCGAGCGTGCCGTTGAACCGGCGGCAGTAGGGACACTCGAAGTCGGAGAACACGACCAGCTTCAGCGGCGCGTCTTCCGGCCCGAGAGCGGCGTGTCCGGCGGTTTCGATCTCCACCCGGTAGTCCGGCACCCGGAGCTCCCACTCCGCCTCGGCGAGCATGGCGTCCCCGTGCGCGTCGATCATGTGGGCGAGCTTCTGGTTCGCGACCTGTCGCCGCAGATCGGCCCCGATCTCGTCGAGGCTGCGGCCTCCGAACTGGTTCCGGTTCGCGTCATAGATCGACTGCAGCTCGGCGTCCGACACCTCGGGGTAGCCCACTTCCTCGGCGTAGTAGAGGTTCAGGGTCATTCCCTGTTCTTCCGCGGCGGCGAGCATGAGCTGTTCGCGGGCGGTCCGGGTGGCGCTCTGCTGCAGCAGGTCATGCACTTCGGTGTAGTAGTTCGTGCGGAGCCGGGCGAGCTGGTAGCGGTCGGAGTCGGCGAGATCGGAGATGACGATCTCCTCGCCGTTCAGGGTTCCGAGGATCTCCGAGTCCATCGTCGGCGGCAGCAACGGATCACCGGAACCGCTCTGGGCGCCGGCGTCCGCGGTCCCGCCGGCGCACCCGGCGGCGGCGAGGGCGATGGCCAGCAGGAGCGTGAGCCCGGCGAAACGGACACCGGGACGGGAGATCGGGCTGCGCATGGGAACACCTCTCGGGACGACAAGCCCGACCGAATCGGGGGAGCGGGAGTCACGGCCGGGACCGCCATCCGAACCGGAAAGGATACTCCGCCCCTCAGCCGCCTCCCGTCCGGCGCGCGATCGCCATGGGACTCGTCACGATCAGGGTGCAGGGCCCGTCGTTCACCAGCGCGACCTCCATCATGGCGCCGAACCGCCCCGTCTCGACGGGCGCCCCCTCGGCGCGAAGCAGCTCGCAGAACCGGTCGTAGAGCGCTTCGGCCTCCGGGCCGCGGGCGGCGCGGGTGAACGACGGTCGGCGGCCCTTGCGGCAGTTGCCGAGCAGGGTGAACTGCGAGACCGCGAGGCACGCCCCGCCCGTCCCGCGGACGCTCCGCTCGGGGGCGCGCCGGTCGCCGCCGGCCGCCGGGTCGCGGAACACCCGCAGCCCGGCGATCCTGCGGGCCAGCCAGGCCGCGTCCGCTTCGCCGTCCCCGGTCTCGACGCCGAGCAGGACGAGAAGCCCCCGCCCGATCCGGCCAACGACCTCGCCCTCGACCGTGACCGAGGCCGACGAGACCCGCTGCACCACCGCGACCATGGCTTCTGCTATCCCGGGACGCCGCGGGGCGGGCCGTGCGTCCCGCGGGCGGAGGGCGGGATGCCGTAGGCCCCGAGCAGGTCGGAGACGTTGATCACCGCCTCGAGCTGATGGATGTCCACGCGGCTCACGACCGGGAGCGAGTCCATTCGAAGCTGTCCCATGAGCGCGAGGACATGGTCTATGGACTCGTCCGCGTGGACGTGAGGGTAGTCCCGGCCTTCAAGCAGATCCGCGAGGCGCGCGCGATCCTGCCGGAACGCGTGGCAGCGCTCCAGCTCGACGAGGGTGATGAGACCCGAGAGCCGGTTGCCGCGCGCCACCGGCCAGGACCGCCGGCCGCTCAGCGCCACCCGCTCCAGCGCGTCCTCCACGGTGAGGTCGGGAGAGAGCAGCTCGCGCGGGGGCCGCATCGCCTCGCGGACGACCGGATGGGGAATCTCGCCTTCCGCCGCCGGCAGCCGGACGCCGTCCTGGAGCGCGAGCGCCTTGTACACCGAGACCGGCTGGAGCCGACGGGAGATGAAGAAGGAAGTCATGTTCGCGATCATGAGCGGCACGATGACGGTGTAGCTCTGGGTGATCTCGAAGATCATGAACACCGAGGCCATCGGAACCCGGAGGACTCCCGCGAAGACCGCGCCCATTCCGACCAGCGCGTAGGCACCCGGTCCGGCGGCGAAGTCGAACCACAGGTTGGCGAGACTCCCCACGACGCCGCCGAACATGGCGCCCATGAAGATGCTGGGACCGAAGATGCCGCCCGCATTTCCGGAGGAATAGGCGATCACGGCGAGGACGAGGTTGAGGGCCAGCATGGCGGCCATCGCGCTCACCGGGAGGTGTCCGCGGAGCGCCTCGTCCACCGGGCCGTAGCCCACCCCGAAGGAGCCGGGGAAGAGGATCCACGCCGCGGCGACCGCCAGCCCCCCGACCGCGGGGTAGCACCAGCGCCCGGAAGCGGGCAGCGCCAGGAACCGGGCGCGCATCCAGAGCAGCCCCCGGACGAACCCGACCGAGAGCACGCCTCCCGCGATGCCGAGCGCCGCGTACACCAGGAGCTCCGCCGGGTGGTTCAGCTCGTACGCCGGGACGGAGAACAGCGGCTCGTCCCCCAGCGAGAGGCGCAGGACGAGCCAGCTCGCCACCGCGCTCAGGACGACCGAGCCCAGGACGCGGGCGTGGAGGTTGCCCACGATCTCCTCGAGCGAGAAGAGGATCGCCGCCAGCGGGGTGTTGAAGGCCGCGGCGATGGCGGCGGCGGTCCCCACCGGGATCAGCTCGCGGCGGCGGGCGTTGTCGAGCCGGAACAGCTCCCCCACCCACGCGGAGAGCCCGGCGCCGATCTGGACCGAAGGGCCTTCGCGCCCGAGCGGGACGCCGCTGCCGAGGGTGAGAGTGCCGCACAGGAACTTGCCGAGCGGCGTCCGCAGCGGGATCCGTCCGTCGCGCGCCACCAGCGCGGTGCGGGTCTGGGGGACCCCGCTGCCCCGCGCCTCGTCGAACCAGCGGTGCATCAGGAAGCCGGCGACCAGGGTGCCCGCGATGGGCGCCGCGTAGCGGGCGGCGCCGAGCAGGTCGCCGCGAACCACGGCTTCGGCGAGGCGCTCGGTCACCACGATGAACAGCACGATCACGCCGCCGACGAAGGCGCCGATGCCGATGGTGAGGCCGGTGAAGAACCCCGGGGTCTCGCTCCAGCGGCCCGCCGCGAGCGCGCCGGCGGCACCGGAGAGCCGCTCCCGAAGCCGGAGCCTCCCGAACCCGCGACGCGCCCGACGGCGAAGCGGGTCGCGACGCATCACGAATGGCGCGGTTTGCGGCCCGGGCGGGCGAGCAGGACGCCGGTGAGCACGGTCGCCGCCGCCCCGATCAGGTTGTAGTAGAGGTAGCTGATCCCGTCCACGCCGAGAGCGCGCGGGAGGAGATCAGCGCCCCACACGGCGGCGATCCCGGCGAGGACGGCGGGGAAGGCCCGGCGCGCCCCCCGGGCCGGGAAGGCGGCCGCCAGCACGAAGGCCCCCAGGATCGGCCCGTAGAAGAAGGATCCGACCCGGTTCACCGCCTCCACCGCGGAGCCGAGCCGTCCCATGTAGAGCGCAGCCCCGGTGGCCACCGCCCCCCAGAAGAGAATGCCGATCCGACCGGCGCGCAGGTAGTGCTTCCCGCTGGCGCCACGGCCCGCTTTCTCCCGGAAGCGCCGATAGAAGTCCACGACGCTGGCGGTGGAAAGGGCCGAGAGCTCGGACTCGACGGTGGACATGGCCGCCGCGAGCACGGCCACGAGGATGAGTCCGACGACGCCCGCGGGGAGCTGGGTGAACACGAAGGTCGGGAAGACGTGGTTCGTGTCGGTCCAGGGCTCCCCCTTCGCCTCCGACGCCGTGCGGATCGCGTCGGAGCGCGCCTCCTGGAAGGCGGCGTCGGCGACGAGGAACCGCGCCTCCGCGGCCTCGGCCTCGGCCGGGTTCGCGGCGTCCGCGAAGTCGAGCGCCGCGCCCCGCCGTTCGGCGAAGGCGAGGTCGTGACGCGACTCGGCTTCCCCGAATGCCTCCGGGCGGGCCGCCCGGGTCTCCTCGAGGGTGACCGGATCGAACAGGACCGGCGGCTTCTCGAACTGGTAGAAGACGAACAGGAGCGCCCCGGTGAGCAGGATGACGAACTGGATCGGGATCTTGGCGAAGCCGTTGAACAGGAGCGACAGCCGGCTCTCCCGGAGCGAACGGCCGGTGAGATAGCGCTGGACCTGGCTCTGGTCGCACCCGAAGTAGGAGAGCATCAGGAAGAGTCCGCCGAGAAGCCCGGTCCACACCGTGTAGGTGAGCCGCGGATCCGGGTCGAAGGAGATCGTCTCCAGCCGGCCGGTCGCGCCCGCGAGCCGGAGCGCCTCCCCGAGGGAGAGCTGGTCGGGAAGCCCCCAGATCACGGAGCCGAGGCAGAACAGGATGCCGGCGAGGATGATCAGCATCTGCCAGGTCTCCACCCACATGACCGCCCGCATGCCGCCGAGCGCGGTGTACACCGTGGCGAACCCGCCGATCAGGAGGATCGTGAGCGTGGCGTCGAGCGAGAAGACGACCGAGAGGACGACCGAGGGGGCGTAGATCACGACCGCGCCGGAGAGCGCCCGTCCGAAGAGGAAGAGGAGCGCGGTCAGCGAGCGGGTCCGGGGACCGCACCGCCGCTCCAGGTACTCGTAGGCCGTGAACACCCGCGCCCGGTAGAACAGCGGCACCAGGGTGAAGCAGAGGATCACCATGGCGATGGGGAGCCCGAAGTAGATCTGGATGAACCGCATCCCGTCCACGTAGGCCTGTCCGGTCGTCCCGACCAGGGTGATGGCGCTCGCCTGGGTGGCCATCACCGACAGACCCATGGCGTACCACGGCATCGAGCGGCGCGCGAGGAAGTAGTCCTCGATGCCGCGGTTCCCGCGCCCGGTGAGATAACCGATCGTCGCGATCAGCCCGAAGTAGAGGGCGACGACGATCCAGTCGAGGGTCTGCACCGGATCCGGATCCTGTCAGCCTCAGGGCGCGAACGCCCGGGAGAAGAGGAACAGGAAGCCGCAGGTCAGGGCAGCCACCACCAGCACGGCGCCGTAGAGCCGCCGCCAGGTCCGGAAAAAGCCGGTCCGGGACGGGGGCTGATCGTCGTGGGGGGTCATGGGATCGGGCCGCCGGGGTCGCTAGACTCGCTGCTGCTGCGTTTCGCCGCGTCGGCAAGCTCCTCGGGGCCGAACACCGGAACCGGAGCGCTGCAGTCCACCGGTCCGCGGGCGGGCATTATCGCCCCCGGGGAGGAAGCCCGGGTTTCGGGGAAGGAGCAACGACATGACGAACCCTGCGACCACGGTCCTTCCGCGGCACCCGAATGTCTGGCGCCGGGTCCTGCACGGGCTCGGAGCGGCGCTCCTCGCCCTCGCCGTCGCGATCCCGGCGGGGGCCCAGATTCGTCCGGCAGCCCAGGATCTCGGCGCCAGCGGACTGGGGCTCAAGCTGCGGAAGGCGGCGTCCGGCGTCTCGGTTCTCACGATCACCGCCCACCCGGATGACGAGAACAGCGCCCTCCACGCGCTCCTCAGTCGCGGGCTGGGCGCCCGGGTCTCGCTGCTGACGCTGACTCGCGGCGGCGGCGGACAGAACGAGATCGGCCCCGAGCTGTTCGACGGTCTCCGGCTCCTGCGCAGCGAAGAGCTCGCCGCCTCGCACCGGCTGGACGCCGTGGAGCAGTACTACGGCATGGTCTCCGACTTCGGCTACTCGTTCAGCGCCGAGGAAACGCTGGAGAAGTGGGGTGAGGACGAAACCCTCGGCGAAGTCGTCCGCATGATCCGGGAGCTTCGCCCCGACGTGATCCTGACCCTGGCGCCGGACGGCCCCGGCGGCGGCCAGCACCACCAGGCGACCGGGCGGATCACGCACCTCGCCTACGACGCCGCCGGAGACCCGGACCGGTTCCCCGAGCACTTCGAGCTCGGGCTGCGGCCGTGGACGCCGGAACGCCTCTTCGTGGACGGCGTCGGGGGCGGCGGCGCGCGGAGCGGCGATGGGGTTCTCGAGATCGTGACCACGGTGTGGGATCCGCTGCTGGGACGGACCTGGGCCGACCTCGGCCAGGAAGCCCGCTCCGCGCACCGCTGCCAGGGCATGGGTCAGGTCCGGCCGCCCGGCTCGCTCGCTGGACCGGCCACGCTGGTCCTCACCCGCGGCGAACCGCTCTCGCCGCCCGGGGATGCGGCGGCCGGGGGTCTGTTCGGTTCCCTCCCGACCGGGCTCTCCCGGATCGCAGCCTTCCTCGAGGGGAGCGAGACGGCGGTCTCCGAGGCTTCGGCGCGGCTCGACCGGCTCGCCGCCGCGGTGGCGGAGGCGCAGGCGGCGTTTTCGGCCACGGCGCCCCGGGAGGCGCTCCCGGGTCTCCGGCGGGCTCTCGACGACGCGCGTTCGCTGCGAGGCGAAGCCCTCCCCGAAGGGCTCACCGAAGGAAGCCGCTACGAGGTGGAGCACCGGATGGCGGCGCGGGAGGAGCAGATCGCCGAAGCGATCGCCCTCGCGCACGGACTGGTGGCGGAGGCCGTCAGCAGCGCCGGCCACGTGGTCCCCGGGGGACGGTTCTCGACGACCGTCTCGGTGCTCGGAGGTCCGGTGGCGCCGGTCACGGTGACGGGAGTCCGACTCGAAGCGCCCGATGGCTGGACCGTGACCGAGGGATCCGCGAGCGCCGCTGCGCCTCGACCGGGCCCTCCCCGGCGGCCGCCACCGCCGGCCCTGGGCGCGGACGACCTGCCGGCCGAGATGGGGCCGGGGACCGCCCTGCGCGTGGAGTTCGGCGTCGCGGCGGCTCCCGACGCCGCGCTGAGCCGCCAGCCGTGGCGGGATGTCCCCGGCATGGACCGGTTCGTTCCCGCATCACCGGAGCTCTTCGGCGCGCCGGCGCGGCCGGCTCCGGTCGAGGCGCTCGTCGCGTTCCGCTCGGGCGAGGGCGCGGAGACAGTCGAGGCCTCGGTTCGGCTCCCGGTGGAGTACCGCTACGAGGGCCCGTGGGTCGGGACCGAGAAGCAGAAGACGGTGTCGGTGCTGCCCGCCGCCTCGGTCGCCGTCTCGCCGGAGATCGTCGTCTTCCCGCGGGGCCGGGAGACCCGGCGGCTCTCGGTCTCGGTCGTCCACCGCGGGGACGGACCGCGCGCCTACCGGACGATCCTCCACGCCCCGGACGGCTGGACCGTGACGCCTCCGGAGGCCCGCGCCGCCTTCGACGGCCCAGGCGAACTCCGGGTGGAGTTCGAGGTGAGCGCCCCGCCGGGCGGCGCCGAGGGTCGGTTCCCGCTCGCGGCCGAGGCGCGGCCGGAAGACGGGGGGCCTGCCTACGACGAAACGGTCCAGGAGATCGCCTACCACCACATCGAGACCCGTTACCTGTTCCGACCCGCCGCGGCCCAGGCCCGCGTCCTCGATGCGGTCGTCGCGCCGGTCCGGGTCGGTTACGTGGAAGGCGTGGGAGACGAGGTCGCCGAGGCGATCGCGCAGCTCGGCATCCCGCTCGCGTTCCTCGACGAGACGGACCTCGCCGAGGGCGACCTGTCCCGGTTCGACACGATCGTGCTCGGGGTCCGCGCCTACCTCGCCCGGCCCGACCTCCGGACCCACAACCAGCGACTCCTCGACTTCGTGGAAGGCGGCGGAACCCTGCTCGTCCAGTACAACAAGTTCGAGTTCAACGCCGGGCCGTGGGGCCCGTACCCGGTCTCCGTGGGCCGGGGCCGGATCACCGTCGAGGACGCCCCGATGACGGTCCTGATTCCGGACCATCCGGTGTTCCGGACTCCGAACCGGATCGGCGACGCCGACTGGGACGGCTGGGTGCAGGAGCGCGGGCTGTACTTCCTCGCGCCTTCGGAGGATCCCCGCTACCGGGATCTCCTCGCCTCGGAGGATCCGTTCGAATACAACGCGGGGGAGAAGCGCGGCATCCTCGTCGAGGCGCGCCACGGCGAAGGCCGCTGGCTCTACCTCGGCCTCGGCCTGTGGCGCCAGCTCCCGGCGGGCACGCCGGGCGCCTACCGCCTGCTCGCCAACCTTCTCAGCCTCGGCCGGCCGGACAGCCCGACCGACCAGAACTGACGCGGGCCCGGCGGCATTGGGGGGCTGTCGTCTGACGTTAGTGTTTGGTGTGATATAATATCGCACTTTGACATGACAACGGCGACAGGCTTCCCGAACCCATTCCGACCCGGGGCCGGGCATCCGCCTCCGTATCTGGCGGGAAGAGCAGCCGAGCGCGACGAATTCCAGCGGCTGCTCGAACAGACCGACGTCTTCGAGAACCTCGTGCTGACCGGCCTCCGGGGCGTCGGCAAGACGGTTCTGCTGGACAGCCTGAGGCCGATCGCGCGCGAGCGAGGCTGGCGCTGGGCGGGCGTGGATCTCTCCGAGGCGGCCAGCGCCAGCGAATCGAATCTCGCCGTGCGGCTCTGCGCCGACCTGGCCCTCCTCACCGGAGGCCTCCGCCGCCCGCGCCCCGCGCCTCGCGCCGTCGGCTTCGCGCCGGGACCGCATGAGACCGACGAGCCGCTCTCGTTCGACCGGCTCCTCGCGATCTTCCGTGAGACCCCCGGCCTCGCCGTGGACAAGTTCAAGAGCGTCATTCGCACCGCCTGGGACGTGATCGAGGCCTCCGACGCGGCCCGGGGCATCGTCTTCGCCTACGACGAGGCGCAGAACCTCACCGACCATCCGGACCGGAGGGACCTCCCGCTGTCGCTGCTCCTCGATGCGTCCCAGAGCCTCCAGCGCCAGGGGGTTCCGATCCTGCTGATCCTCTCCGGGCTCCCGACCCTGTTTCCACAGATGGTCGAGGCCCGCACCTTCGCCGAGCGGATGTTCCGCGTGTGCTTCCTCGATCGGCTCAGCGACGGCGAATGCGAGGACGCCATCCGGAAACCCATCGAGGACTCTTCCTGCCCCCTGCGGCTGAATCGGGAGTCGGTCGCGCAGATCGCCCGGATGTCCGGGGGTTACCCCTACTTCATCCAGTTCATCTGCCGCGAGGTCTTCGACGCGTTTCTCCTGCGGCTCGAGGAGGGGCAGACTCCCGCGGTCCCGGCGCGCGAGATCGAAGCCAAGCTGGACACGGACTTCTTCGCCGGGCGGTGGGCGCGCCTGACCGACCGGCAGCGGGATCTGCTGCGGGTGGCTGCCAGCCGCGAAGAGCCCGACAGCGAGTTCGCCGTCCGCGAACTGGCCGAGCGCTCCCGGGAGGTGCTGGACAAGCCGTTCAGCCCCAGCCACATCCACCAGATGCTCGGCGCGCTCGCATCCCGCGGCCTCGTCTTCCGCAACCGCTACGGCCGGTATTCGTTCGCCGTGCCTCTTTTCGGCCGCTTCATCCGGCGGCAGGGAGCGACCTGATGGTGACTTCCGGAAGCCGTCCCGGGGGCTGGGGGCGACAGCGCATCGGGCTCGTTCTCGGGCTGGCGCTGCTCGTCGGCATTCCGCTGCTTCCGATTCCGGGGATGCCCGGGGAGGCGCAGCGGATGCTCGCGGTGGCGGCGGTCATGGCGGTGTGGTGGGTCACCGAAGCCGCGCCGCTCGCCGTCACCTCGCTGCTGCCGCTGGTGCTGCTCCCGACCCTGGGCATCACCGACGCATCGGGCGCGGCGGCGCCCTACGCGAACCACCTCGTCTATCTGTTCCTCGGCGGGTTCATGCTCGCGGCGGCCATGCAGCGGTGGGGACTCCACCGGCGGATGGCGCTGCGGATCGTGCTCGCCATCGGGAGCTCCCCGTCCCGGATCGTCCTCGGCTTCATGGCGGCTTCGGCCTTCCTCTCGATGTGGGTCTCGAACACCGCGACGACCGCCATGATGATGCCCATCGGCGTCGCGGTCGCGGCCGCCATCTCGGATGCCGTCCACGGACCGGACCGGCGTCCCGGCCCCGGAGAGTTCCCGTTCGCGGTCTGCCTGATGATCGGCTGCGCCTACGCCTCCTCGATCGGCGGGTTCGCCACCCTCATCGGCACGCCGCCCAACGTGTTCCTCGCGGGCTTCCTCGAGAGCACGCTGAACATCCGGATCAGTTTCCTCCGGTGGCTCCTCTTCGCGCTGCCGATGACGCTGGTGCTGCTGCCCGCGGTCTGGCTGTGGCTGACCCGGTTCGCGTTCCCGATCCGGATGCGGGCGATCCCCGGAGGCGCCGCTCCCATCCGCGCCGCCTACGAGGCGCTCGGTCCCATCTCGGTTCCGGAGAAGCGCCTCGCCGTCCTCTTCGGCGCCACCGCGCTCGCGTGGATCCTTCGCCCGGCGTGGACGGCGCTCCTGCCCACGGGTTCGCTGATCACCGACTCCACGATCGCGATCGCTTCGACGGTGGCCTGCTTCCTCCTTCCCGCCGGGAAGGACGGCGAGCGGATCCTCGACTGGAAGTCCGGCTCGAAGATCCCGTGGGACGTGCTGATCCTGTTCGGGGGCGGGTTCTCGCTGGCGAACGGGCTCGAAACGAGCGGGCTGTCGCAGATCCTCGGCGCCCAGGTGGGCGCAGCCTCGGTCCTGCCGACCCCGGTGTTCGTCGTGCTCGTCACGCTCACCGTGATCCTGCTGACCGAGCTGGCCTCGAATCTGGCTTCGACGGCGATGATCGTGCCCATCCTCGCGACGGTCGCCGCGGGCGCCGGGATCCCGCCGCTGGTGCTCCTCGCGCCCGCCACCGTCGCGGCGTCCTGCGCCTTCATGCTCCCCGCCGCCACGCCGCCGAACGCCATCGTGTTCGGGACCGGACTGTTCACGATCCCGCAGCTCGTGCGGGCCGGGATCGGCGCGAACCTGATCGGCGCCGCGCTCGCGAGCCTGTTCGCCGTGTTCTGGGTGCCGATCGTCTTCGGCTGAGCTACGACTCGAAGAGCTCGCGCCGTGGAAGCGGGAGCTCGCCCGTCGTGACGACCGGGATTCCGCTGTCCTTGCCAAGCACACGGATGTCGGCATCGTCGGAGTAGATGACTTCGGCGCCATGGACTGCGGCGACCGCCACGATCTGGCGGTCCACTTTCACCTTCTGCCAGGGACCCCTCGCTCCCGGCCGCTTGTCTCCACGCGCGAGCGCGGCTCGTGTCGCGGCCGCCGCTTCGACCGCCGCCGCCAGGTCGAAGGGCTGGATCTCGAACACGGTGCGCATCTCGACTTCACTCAGGTACCGATCGCGCCCCCCCGCTGCAAGGGCGAGGAATTCGCTCAGGGCCGGCGTCGGGACGACGATCGTTCCGCGCTGCTCGGTGATCTCTCGCACCAGCCCGCCCAAACGTCGGAAGCGTCGGTCGCAGGAATCCGGCGACTGGCGTCAGAGTGGAGATAGGCCGCCAGCGCCGCCGTGTCGAATGCGACGACCACCTCGGATCAATCCTCTCCTGTCCGGAATCGCATCAGATCCCCGAGAGGATCGGGGCTGTGCTTCCACTCGGCGTCGATGGACTGCAGGCGAGCAGTGACCACGTCCAGGGGCGTGTCATCGAGCTCCTCGAAGCTGCGGATCCGAAACGAGGACATCTCCCACTTTCCCCGGCTGTTCCGGAGCCAGGAGCCTTCTCCGTGAACTCGCACGGGCGTATCGAACAGGTGCGCCGCGATGCGCCTCGCCAGATCGCGCTCAGCCTCGCAACGGTGGATCCGTCCCGAGCTTCGCAGGTGAACCGGCACGATCTCGCCTTGGCCTCCGACCACGATCGGGACGCCCTGGACGAAACCGGGTTGGCGGATCGGGCCGATCTCGGCGACACCTTCCCCGGAAGACACGCGGAGCAGACGCCTGCCTCCACTGGCGCACAGTTCAGCAGAAACGAACCGGTCCGACGCGAGCTGACGCTCGAGATCCGGAAGCGCCCTGGCCGAGATCGGCGACGCCGTTCCGACCGGCAGCTCGCCGCCGCTCCTGTCTCGGCCCCCTGTCGCTCCATCGTCGAGCGTGGCGAGGCCGAGCGAGAGGCTCCCCTCCCCGATCGAGACCAGCGCCAACCCCTCCGGATCGCCGAGCACGGCGGAGACGAGCTCGAGGTAGCGGGCGAGACTCCGCACCGGAAGCGTCCGCGGCGAGGCCCCGGCGATTCGGAAACAGAGATCCGCCCCCTCCCCGTCCTGCGAGTCCGTGCGACGACCGGCTGCCGGATCCTCGCGTATCCGGGATTCCTGCCGCTCGTCTCCTTCTCCGATCGAGACCAGAGCCAGTCCCTCCGGATCTCCCAGCGCGGTGGAGAGGAGTTCGAGGTAGCGGGCGAGGCTTCGCACCGGGAGGGTCCGCGGGGACACCCCGGCGATCTCGAATCGGAACCGGGAGCCGGATCCCCCGTCCGCTCGCACGTCACGATCACCCATAGCAGCACCCCTCGAGGGGCCAGCGAGGATCGTAGCCCGCAGCGATCGGCTGTGGCGGAAGGCGACCCGCCAGGAACGGGCGGGGCGTCGGGGGAGCAGTGTCAGCGGGGGAGCAGTGTCAGCCGTCGCGCGACATGCCCGGATCCGAAACAAGGCCCCCGGCTGCGAGCCTGCGCCCCGTCGCCGCGGGCCGCCGCGTTGTCAGGCGGTCCCCGCCAAGGGAGCGGAAACCGTTGGCGGCGCCCCCACTCCTCGTGCCGGCAAGTCGGAAGGGGGCCGGGAATCCTCCGAATCGAAGCGAGGATCCGCGCTCACCAACCACTCCTCCACGCGCCGCGCCACATCGCCGGGGATCTCCTTCTTCAGGCTGCACTCCCAGACCGTGGCGATACGCCATCCGGCGGCGCGCAGGGCTCGCTCGTTCCGGGCGTCGCGCGCGATGTTCGCCTCGAACTTGGCCCGCCAGAACGCGGGCCGCGTGGCCGGGGTCGTGGCGAACCGACACCCTTCATGCCGATGCCAGAAGCACCCGTGGACGAGGCAGACAGCCGCGTACTTCGGGAACACCAGGTCCGGCCGGCCGGGCAGGCGCGGATCGTGGAGCCGATACCGGAGGCCGCGACGGTGGAGGGCCCGGCGTAACTGGATCTCCGGACGCGTATCCTTGCCGCGGATTCTCGCCATCATCCTCGACCTCGTGGCCGCGTCAACTACGTCAGTCAAGGTTCTGCGCCATCCGTTCGCCGTCGTGGACCTGTTCGCCGGCCCCGGCGGACTGGGCGAAGGCTTCTCGGCCCGTCGCGGGCGGGGAAAGCGAGTGTACCGGCGTCGTCTCTCGGTCGAGATGGATCGGGCCGCTCACCGGACCCTGACCCTCCGCACCTTCCTGCGAGAGTTCGACGAGGGGCCGCCAGACTCGTACCACGACTGGCTGAGCGGAGTCACCGACGAGCCGGACTGGCGCCGCTTCTACTCGGATGAGTGGCGCGCCGCCCGCAAAGCGGTCGCGCGACTCGAACTGGGATCCGATGGCGCCTCCGCGAGGCTCCGGCCCCGCGTCGAGCGAATTCGGCGCGAATCGCGGGGTCGCACCGTGCTCCTCGGCGGACCCCCATGTCAGGCCTACTCCGTGATCGGCAGGGCACGGAACGCATCCGTCCCGGTCGCGGTCCGCGAACAGGACGTCCGGCTGACGCTCTATCGCGAATTCGCGCGCGTTCTCGGCTGGCTGCGGCCACCCGTGTTCGTCATGGAGAACGTGAAGGGCATGCTCTCCGCCCGGAGTGGCGGACGGCCGATCTTCCCGGTGATCGAGAAGGGGATTATATACCTGACTAACCCTGCGTTTCGGGCCGGTTCTCTCATGCTACTTTCGGACAGTGCCATGATCTGTCATCCCCCTGTTGTACTCTACCCTCATGGCAGGGAAGGCACCGGGACGGCATTGGCGGGATGGCCTCACGCTTCGTGAGTTCTTCACGCTGTTCCCCGACGACGAGACGGCAGAGGACTGGTTCATCCTCCATCGGTGGGGGAGCGCCGTCACTTGCCCGAAGTGCGGGGGCGAGGACTGCTACGAGAAGGCCAACCGGAAGCCCATGCGCTTCCGCTGCCGCGCCTGCCGCCGCTTCTTCGGGGTCAAGACCGGAACCGTCATGGGAGACTCGAAGCTGGGCTGCCAGACTTGGCTCCTCGCCCTCTACCTGCTCTCCACGAACTTGAAGGGAGTCTCCTCCATGCGCCTCCATCGGGAGCTGGGTGTGGCGCAGAAGACGGCATGGCACCTCGCCCACCGCATCCGGAGAATGTGGGAGGCGCAGGGGGCCTCCCTCTTCGAGGGACCAGTCGAGGCGGACGAAACCTATATCGGCGGCTTGGAGAAGAACAAGCACGAGCACAAGAAACTCCACGCCGGACGGGGAACCGTGCGCAAGACGGCGGTGGCGGGGGTCAAGGACCGGGCGACGCTCCACGGGTTCGTGACCACCCGTGCGGAGCCGGGGGCGAAGGTCTATACGGACGAGGCGCGGGCCTACAAGGGCCTCTCGAACCACGAGACGGTGAACCACGGGGCGCGGGAATGGGTCCGGGGGCAGGCCCATACGAACGGCCTGGAGAGCTTCTGGTCCATGCTGAAGCGGGGATACTACGGGACTTACCACAAGATGAGCCCGAAGCACCTGCACCGGTATGTGACGGCGTTCGCGGGGCGGCACAACGACCGGGACTCCGATACGCTGTCGCAGATGGTCGCGCTGACCCGGAGGGCTAAGCACCACTCCCTGCTCTACCGGGAGCTGATCCGGGATAACGGGCTGAACTCCATGGCGCGGTCGGCCTGACGGGGAGATGATCTGAGGATGTCAATGGACCTTCTTCGCCGTGCCATCCGTCCCTCCACGCTCTACTTCGGGGACTGCCTGGAAGTGATGCGGGAGTGGGACCGAGGGCAGGTTGACCTGATCTACTTGGACCCACCCTTCAAATCGAAGGCAAACTACAACATCCTGTTCGGGGACAAGACGAACGGGAAGTCGGGCCAGTTCATGGCGTTCGAGGACACTTGGCAATGGGATGATGCCGCCGTCAAGAGAGTTGAAAACCTCAAGAGAGCAACGGGGAATCCCGCCTCGAAAGTCATCATTGGAATGGAGACCATCCTGGGTCCGTCCGGGATGCTCGCCTATCTCTCCTACATGGCCGAGAGGTTGTACGAGTGTCGGAGAGTCTTGAAGTCCACGGGGAGTATCTACCTCCACTGCGACCCAACGGCAAGCCACTACTTGAAACTCCTGATGGATGCGCTGTTCATCCGAGCAGGCCAAAAGAACTTTCGCAACGAGATCGTATGGCGGATGGGATGGGTGTCTGGATTCAAGACCCTAAAGCGGGGTTGGATCCGAAACCATGACACCATTCTCTACTATGTCAAGACTCCATCCGCCATCAAGCGATTCAACAAAGAGTACATCCCGTATCGGCCGGGGTACCGCCGTAGAGATGGCAGCAAGCCAACGGGAAAGGGCATTCCTATCGAGGACACCTGGAACTGCCATACCGAAGATGTTCTTGACTCCATTATGATTAAGAGCTTCTCCAGAGAGAAGACCGGCTACCCGACACAGAAGCCTCTGGCGCTATTGCGACGCATCATCAAGGCATCGTCCAACCCTGGCGACCTGATCCTCGATCCCTTCTGCGGTTGCGGGACGGCGGTAGTGGCTGCTCAAGAACTGGATCGCCGTTGGGCGGGCATAGACATCTCTCCGTTCGCGGTAGAGACCGTGATGAAGGGTCGACTTCGCAAGTTCGGGATTCCGGTTCAGACTCGGGGAATCCCGGTTGACTTGGAAGGGGCCTCCATGTTGGCGAAGTCTGATCCGTTCCGCTTCGAGACATGGGCGGTTATTCAGGTTCCCGGGCTCTATCCGAACTCCAGGCAGCGGGGGGATGGCGGGATTGATGGTCGTGGCACCCTTCTCCATGAGACGGAGGACGGCAAGAACACTGTCGTCGTACAAGTGAAGGCGGGGAAGGTAACAAAGTCGCAGTTCCGGGACTTCCTCCATGTGCTGGACCGGGAGAAGGCGGCGGCGGGAGTCTTCATGACCTTGAAGAGGGATCAGGCTACGGCTCCGATGAGAAGGGAGGCCAGATCGCAGGGTTCGTTCCGCATGGCCGGTTCGCCTACCGACTTCCCCCGAGTCCAGTTCTGGTCCATCGAGGATTGGTTCCAAGGGGAGAGGAGACGGAACACTCTTCCGGTCCTCCCCGCGATGTCAGACCCGATTACGGGGAAGGTCATGCAGGAAACCCTGTGGGAGTCCGAGCCCGCCCTGGCCGGACTCTCCCAACTCACCGACCGACTGGTGAATGGAAACTAGCCGGTCCGAATCGCAGGGCTAGGAGCCTGCGCCGCAGAAAACCACGAGAGTGGTGGACGCTCGTTGCGGGCGCGGATCCGTCGTTCCATCTTATGGGAGGAGGTCGCTGGACCGGGGCCTCGTGGCGGGCATCGCGGCGGGGCGCGGATGGTGTCGGG
>JAJEAO010000093.1 GCA_022822745.1 Acidobacteriota bacterium | reverse complement strand
CTCGCCTCCGCCGCGCCCGCCCGACGAGCTGCGGCGCCGGCCGCGCGGCCCCGTCCCGCGGCCCGCTCCCGCGTTCCCGCGGCGAGGCGCGGAAAGGCGAAGATCGGACGCAACGCGCCGTGTCCCTGCGGCAGCGGCAAGAAGTACAAGAAGTGCTGTCTCCTCGCCGCATGACCCCGCCGGAGCCGGCCGTCGAAGTCCCCGCCCCGACCCGGTGTTCCCGGTGGGGGCGGGTCCGCGGGCAGGATCTCGCGGCATGACTTCCCCGGCGCCGCCCGTGGAGGCCACCGACCCGCCCCTCGCGCTCACCTTCGACGATGTCCTGCTCGAGCCCCGCTTCTCGGAGGTTCTGCCGTCCGAGACCGATGTGGCGACCCGGTTCAGTCGGCGGATCGAGCTTCGCGTGCCGGTGGCCAGCGCCGCGATGGACACGGTCACCGAAGCCCGTCTCGCGATCGCGCTGGCCCGTCTCGGCGGCATCGGAGTGATCCACCGGAACCTCTCGGAGAACCGGCAGGCGGCCGAGGTGGCCAAGGTGAAGCGGTCGGAGAGCGGCATGGTCGTGGATCCGGTCACGGTGGCGCCGGACGCCCCCGTCTCCCACGCCCTCCAGCTCATGGAGCGCCACCGCATCTCGGGCCTCCCGGTCGTCGGGGCCGACGGGCTGGTGGGCATCCTCACGAGTCGCGACCTGCGCTTCGAGACCCGCGGCGAACGCCTCGTCTCCGAACTGATGACGCGCAACCCGCTCCACACGGCGCCTCTGGGCACGACGCTGGAGCAGGCGAAGGCGATCCTCCACGAGCATCGGGTCGAGAAGCTGCCGGTCCTGGATGACAGCGGCGCCCTCGTCGGGCTGCTCACCGTCAAGGACATCCAGAAGGCCCACACCTATCCCCATGCGACCAAGGACGGTCTCGGGCGGCTGCGCTGCGCCGCCGCGGTCGGGGTGGGAGACGCCGCGATCCGCCGGGCCCACCGCCTCGCCGAGCGGCAGGTGGATGCGGTCGTCGTGGACACCGCCCACGGCCACACCCGCTCGGCGCTCGACACGGTCAGGAGGCTCCGGGACGAGCTTCCGGACTCGGTGGATGTGGTCGCCGGCAACATCGCGACCGCGGCGGCGGCGCAGGCCCTCACCGAGGCCGGCGCGGACGGGATCAAGGTGGGCATGGGTCCCGGCTCGATCTGCACCACCCGCGTGGTCGCGGGAACCGGCATGCCGCAGTTCACGGCGATCCGGCAGTCGTGCTCGGTCGCGGAGATCCCGGTGGTGGCCGACGGCGGGATCCGCTTCAGCGGAGACATCGTGAAGGCGCTCGCGGCCGGCGCGGACAGTGTCATGGTGGGGAATCTGCTCGCCGGAACCGACGAGAGCCCAGGAGAGACCATCCTCTACCAGGGTCGGACCTTCAAGAGCTATCGCGGGATGGGCTCCATCGGCGCCATGAGCGGCGAGACCGCCGACCGCTACTACCAGGGGGGACGGCCGAGGTCCAAGATGGTGCCCGAAGGCATCGAGGGCCGGGTCCCGACCAAGGGGCCGCTCGCCGGAGTGATCGAGCAGCTCGTCGGCGGGCTCCGGTCGGGGATGGGGTACGCCGGGTGCCGAAGCCTCGCCGAACTGCGGCGCGGCGCCCGTTTCGTCCGGGTCACCGGAGCGGGACAGCGCGAGAGCCATGCCCACGACGTCGTCGTGACCAAGGAAGCCCCCAACTACCGACTGGACTGATCCAGTGCAGCGGGACAACGGATCGGGGCGGGAGCGGCCGCTGCGCACGGTCCTCGCTCTCTTCGCGCTCTGCCTGTCGGGCGCGTTCGCGTGCCAGGGGACCGGGCAGCCGCCCCTGATCACGGTCTATCTGCCCGCGATCGAAGTCTCGCTCCCGCTGCCCCAGGGCTGGACGTCCGCGTCCACCGAACAGGGCGGCTACCGGATGACGACGTTCAGCGGTCCCTCGGTGGATGTTCCCGAGCGCGACGGGATCCAGGTGCAGGTCATGGCGGGTCCGGCGCCGTCCGGGCAGACGCTCCGCGAGGTGGCGGATCAGTTCTACATCGGGGAGCAGATCGTCCAGTCCGAGCAGACGGTGCGCATGGGCGAGGACGACGGCATGCTCTGGACCTTCGCGTGGGAGCGCCGTCCGCAGGCGGGCCGGCTGCTGCTCATCGAGTCCGACGGGCTGCTCTACGGCGTGTTCACGACGGGGGAGGCGCGCAGCGTCCAGGCCTACGGGCCGACCCTCGATCGCCTCTACGACGACTTCACGATCGAGTCGGCCGCGAGCTTCGCCCTCTACGAGGAGCCCGACTTCAACCTCTCGCTCCGGACCCCGCGAAGCTGGACGCGATCCCACTTCCTGCGGCAGGCGGACGAGACCCTGCTCGTCGGATTCCGCAGCGGCCCGCTGGCGGTCGAGGCCGATGGCTCCACGGTTCACGCCACGCTCGAGGTGACGGTGCAGAGCGTCGGTCCGGAAGTGACGCTCGAGAGCTTCTACAGCGCGGCGGCCGCCGGCCTCGGGGAGAACTACCGGATGCTCCGGCACGAGATCCTCGACGACGGCCGCGGGATCGCGGTGCTCTACTCGCTCGAAACCCAGCTCGCGGATTACCTCGAGTGGGTCGTGTACAACCTGGTGGACGGGCGCACCTACCTCTACCGCTTCCACTGCCGGAACACGCTCTACCGGAACATCGAATCGTGGCTCCACGAGATCGCGGGCGGCTTCGCGGCCTCGACCTCTCCGGCGTAGGGGCCGCGCCGCGTCCCGTCAGAACCGGAACAGTCGGGTGAACTTGACGATGAACGACTGGGTCTCGAGCTCCGGATACCCCGGGGCGAGGGTGTCCCGGAGCGAGTTGTACACCACGTAGAGGTCGCTCCCGGGCTCGTACTCCCAGCGGAAGCGGACGTTCGTCGAGAGGCTGTCGGCAGCAGTGTTGTACTGGAGGAAGGCCGCGACAAAGCTGCGGGGCGACAGGGTGAAGTTGACCCGGGAGGCGAGCAGGTTCGTGTCGTAATCCCCCGTGGGGAGCTCGATCCAGTTCATGGAGACGGTCGGCTCGAGCGTGAAGCGGGTCGTGAGCTCCACGCGACCGCGCCACGCCGCCTCCCGCCGGGTTCCGGAGAAGAAGCCTCCCTGCTGGTAGGCGAAGTTCCCCGAGATCGGGCGCTGCGGCCCCGCCTGGTAGCTCACCCGGACATGGTCGAAGTCGTAGGGGCCGACGCCGACCCCGATTCCCGCGTCGCTGTCGAGGACGAACTCGTGGCTCAGCACTTCGTGGTTCCGGGCGACATTCACGTTGAACTGGTCGCTGTTTTCCAGCTCGACCTGCGTTCGCAGCGAGAAGATCCGCGTTTCGAGGACCGATTCGTTGTCGGTCGTGTAGTCCACGCTGCCGGTCCAGCCGATCTTGCGCAGCCACGCAATGGAGTGGGGGCGCGGGCTGAACCGGGCTTCGGCGTAGTTCCGCTGGAAGTCGAACCGCCGGAGGAAGCCGATCCCCGGGTCGAAGTCCTCGCCCACGACCAGCCGCTCGGCCCGGAGTCCGTAGCGGTCGCCGTTGTAGTCGAGCTGCCCCAGATAGCTCATCCCGGTCTCGTCTTCGAGTTCGTTCTGCGTCCAGGCGACATAGGTCTGGATGTCGAGGTGCTCGAAGAAGCCGAAGCGCGCGTCCACCCCGCCGGCGACGTTGCGTCCCAGCCCGCTCTCGGTGTGCGAGCGGTAGGTTCCCATGACGCCCACCGTGCTGCGGTTCAGGATGTCGCGCTTCAGTCGCAGCACCGAGAAGTCGGTCTCGGGCGCGCCGGCGGCGGAACTGGCCGCGCTGCGGATCGCGAGCGCGCCGACGTTGTAGTCGCCGAGCCGGCCGGTCACCCGACCACCGCCGGCGATCGGCACCGCCTGACCATCGCTGATCCCGATCTGGCGGCTGAAGAAGAGCACCGGCGTGCTGCTCGGCGGCCCGAAGCTGCGCGTCGAGCCGGCTGGAGGGGACCGCGACGCGGTGCCGAAGCTGAAGATCCCCTGTCCCTCGAGGAAGAACTCCCGCTTCTCCGGGAAGAACAGGCTGAACCGGGTCAGGTTGATCTGCTGGGCGTCAGCCTCCACCTGGGCGAAGTCCGTGTTCCAGGTGAGGTCGGCGACGAGCCCGCTGGTGATCCCCACCTTGGCGTCCACGCCGAAGTCGCCGCCGAATTCCCGGTCGAGCCCGTCGCTGGCGGCCCGAATCCCGGCGGCGTCTCCGATGGCGTAGGGCTTCACCTCGATCGTCCGCGAGCTGGCGGGCGCCTCGACGCCGACGAGCGTCCCCGCCGAGCTGACCTTGGTGATCGCCCGCGGCCCGAGCGCGGCGGGCACCGCGGTCAGGTAGGACAGCTCGTTCTTCCAGCGCACGGTGCGCCGGAAGTTGATCCCCCAGACCTGCGGGCCGCCACTGGCGTAGCGCAGCGTCTTGAACGGGATCGCCATCTCCATCGTCCACCCGTTCTCGAACCGGGCGGCCTTCGAGTCCCACACCGCGGTCCAGTCGCGGTTCACGTTCCGTTCGTCCACGATGAGGCCGTCGAAGAACCCTCCGATCGGGTTCATGTAGAAGAAGAAGGCGTTCCGCCGGTCGTAGAAGGTGTCGAGGATGACGGCGAGGTTCTCGTTGTTGAAGATGCCGAAGTTGTCCCGCCGCATCTCGGTGGCCACCATCCGCTCCGGGTGGGAGTCCCAGCACCGGCCCGCCACGTAGAGCGTGTCCTCGTCGTAGAAGATCCAGACCTCGGTCGCCTCGGTGGCGGGCTCCCCTTCGAGCGGGAGCGCCTGGATGAAGCCGCCGACGCCGGGCACCCGCTCGTAGATCGCGTCGTCGAGGCGCCCGTCGAAATCGAGCGGCTCGGTCAGCCGGGTGGCCCGCATCGTCGCCCCGCCCGCCGCGTCCCGTCGGACCATCGCGGGGAGCTCGGGAGGAGCCGGCCCGCGGACGGCGACGGAAGGCGAGAGGGCGGCCCCCTGGTCCTGCTCGCGGTCTCCGAGCTCCTGCGGCTGGGCCGAAGCCACCGCCGGCGCCACCAGGGCTGCCGCGACGAGGGGTCGGAGCCGCGCGGGAATCTCCATCGTCGCGGGGACTCTACGCCAAGCAGGGGTTCCTTTCGTCGGGCGCGCCCGATCTACTCGGTCCGGAGCCGCGGCCACGGGGCGGCTCGGGAGGCGCGCCATCCGGTGATCAGTCCGGCGAGGAGCAGGCAGAGCGCGACGAACGCGGCGGGGCCGACATAGAGAAACGGGTCGGCGGCCCCCACCCACTCCACGAGGCTGGCGATGAACCGCGCGAGGAGCCACCCGCCGAGCCCTCCGACGAGGGTGGCGATCCCCGCGGCCGCCGCCGCGCGGCGAACGCTCTCCCAGATGATCTCGTCTCTCGGGGCGCCGAGCGCCTTGCGGATCGCGAGTTCCCCCGAGGCGCGCGCGGCGTGGTCGCTGACCTGCCCCACGGCGCCCGCCACCGCCATCAGGATCCCGCAGAGCGCGAAGACGCCGAGCACGGCGGCCGCAGCGGCCGGCGCCCCCAGGATCCGCAACCGGCGGCCCCGCACGGATTCGACGCGGAGAGCGCGCAGCGACGGATCGGCGCCGGAGACGATCCCGGAGAGCGCCGCGAGCGCTTCCGCGTCGGGGGTCTCGCGGAATCGGACAGCGACCACGGCGCTCCGATCGGGGGCCATGAGCGGCGGAGTCGCGTGCGGCTGGTAGATCGTGGGGTGGGCGCGCCCCGAGGGAAACACCGGGATCGGCGGGATCATCCCCACGATGCGCGGCTGACTCGCTCCGAGGTGCGCCAGCTCTCCGAGCGCGCTCTCCGAACCGGAGGCCGCGAGGGACGCCGGGCGATCGGCGAGGACGACCGGGGGCGCGGGCGGGTCGTCGGCGGGCAGGAGGCCCCGACCGTCGAGGACGGGGATCTCGAGGAGCCCCAGGAAGCCCGGACTCACCGAGCGCGTCCGCAGCCGCAGCGTCGCGTCGGCGGCGAACGGGGCTGCTCGTCCGCCGTGGCGGGGCGTCACCGTGACGAAACGGGCGCTCGGATCATCGGGCATCCCGTCGGCCCACGCGGCGCCCACCACATCCGGGCGGGCCTCGAACCGCCGGACCAGATCTTCGAGGATGCGGGTGCGCTCCCGGTGGTCCAGCACGAAGTCACGGCCCTCGAAGTCCACCGTGACTTCGGCGAGGCCGGCGCTCGGATAGCTCTCCGCGCCGTCCAGCAGGGACCGGGCGCCGAGACCGAGCGCAGCGGTCGCGATCAGGATGACGACCGAGGTGGCGGCCCCACCGGCGAAGAGCAGCAGGCCGCGCCCGCGCCACCGTGTCGGGCCCGCGCCGGGGCCATGATCCCGGTGGCTCTCCAGCGCCGCCGGCAGCTCGGCCAGGATCGCCGCGACGAGAGGCATTGCAAGCACGCCCGGGATGCCGCCCCCCGCGCCGGGACGGGGCGCCAGGGAGAACCCGTGGGCGAACGGCGCCATGAGCGGGAGAAGCCCGTGGGAGAGAAGCCAGGAAGCGCCCCCCACGGACCCGGCGAGGAGCGCGACGCGCGCGCCGGCGACCGCCCATTCGTCGCCCGCCGAAGCGCCCAGACATCGGCGGATGGCCGCGCCCCGCCGCTCGGATTCGGCGCGCGAGAGCCGAAGGGCCGCAACGCTCGCCCCGGCGGCGAGGACCAGAAGGAGGGCCCCGGCGTGAAGAACGTCCAGCGTGGGACGCACCGGGCGCGTCAGGGCCTCCGCCACCGGAGTCGCGACCACGCGCTGGTTCTCAGGACGCCATTCCGACGCCCGCAGCAGGGCGGTGGCTTCGGCCGCCGCGACCGCGGGAATGACGCCAGGCCGCAGGCGCGCGAACGTGGGCGCCGCCACCCGGGAACCGGAACTTCGCGCGGCGCGAGCCTCCGGAGCGGGCAGCCACGCCTCGGTCTGCGGGTAGGGAAAGAAGAACCCCTCCGGCATGACGCCGACCACCCGGACGTTTCGTCCATCGAGCTCGACCTCGGTCCCGACGGCCGCTCGAGGGTCGCCGGCGGTGGCCACCGCCACCTGGTGTGAGAGCACGATGACGGGAGCGGCAACCGCGGGAGCACCGGGGCCCTGGCCGGGTCCGCTCCCCGGGTGGTCTTCCGAACGGAGGAGCCGACCGGCCGCCGGGGGGACGCCGAGGGCATCGAACGCGCCGGGCCCCATGGATTCCACCCGGAGCATCCGCCCGGGCAGCGCCATCCGCGCCGGAACCGAATGTCCGGCCCAGGCGAACGACCGCCCCTCCTGCGTCAGAGTCTCGACTTCACTCCCGAAGAGGAGGGCGACGCCGGACCCAGGGGTCGCGCTTCCGCGGACCTCGAGCTGGACGAGCTGCTCTGCGTCCCGGTAGGGGAGGTCCGGGCGAAGGATCGCCGACCAGGCCGCCGCGACGCTCCGGTGCGCTCCGACCGCGCCGGCCAGAACGAGGAGGGTGGCGACCGTGCTCCAGGGGCTCGCCCGCAGAGATCGCGCCGCGGTCGCCACCGCGAGCCGCCCGCGGATCGAAGCGAGTCTCAATCGGGTGTGGAACCCCGTTCGCGAGAGCGAGGAACTCCGGTCAAAGCGAGTCTGTCGGGGTCACCCGCGTCTCATTCCTTCCGGCTGTTCGGCGAGCGAGCGTCCTGGTCGGCAGCCGCCCGCAGCCGGTCGCCGATCGGGCCCCTGAGACGCATCAGCGCGGCTCCGAAGCCGGTGGATGTGTCGAGTCGCGCTCCGTGTTCGAGGAGAACCGCGACGGGCTCTTCGCTCTTCATCTGGGTGATCGCGCTCCGAAGAACATCCGCGGCGGCAGAGGTTCCGCCCGCTTCCAGGATCACCCGGGCGACTTCGACGCGCTCGCTGACCCGCCTGGCGGGGGCATCCGGGATGCCCGCCTCCGCCGCCAGCCACCCGGAGATGAGGGGGCCGAGCGGCGAGGCGCCCGACGCCTGGGCCCTGATCTCGGCGCCGGCGGCGAGGAGGCGCTCGGTGCAAGCGAGGGAGCCGGCGAGGATCGCGTACGAGAGCGGATACCAGCCGCGCCCGTCCGGGACATCGGGATCGGCGCCGGCGGCCAACAGAGCCTCGAGCGCCTCCCGGGATCCGGCCCGCGCGGCCTGGTGAAGCGGCATGTCACCGTTGATGTCGGCCGCCAGGGGAGAGAGGCCCTCGCCCAGGAGGCTGCGAACCTCGTCGCTTCGACCGCGCCGCGCGGCTTCGACAAGCCGACCGACTGCGCTCTCGTCCACGTCAAGAGTCGGGGCGGTCCTCGTGAACGTGATCCGGGGAGCGTTGATCTGCGGCGCGGGATCCTCTCCACCAGCGTCGGCCGCAGCCAATCCATGGTCCTCAGGAGCTCGTCCCTCGGTTCGCAGCAGCGCCGCCACGGAGACGACGACGAGCGCCAGCAGCGCGAACCCGACAAGCGCGCGCAGGGTCCGGAGGCGCCGAGTACTCATCGTCCGTCGCGCAAGTCAATCACACCGGACGGCCGGGGCCATCACAGTCGCGGATGACGTCCGCGCTTGATGTGGCTCCGGCCGCCATGGACCGCCGCTCTCCCTATGGAGCGCCCCGGTTCTCTCCCGGCAGGGGTTCTCCAGAGCGGCGCTGGCGAGTCGTCAGAACCGGAAGAGGCGGGTGAATTTGACCACCAGCGACCGGTCCGTGAGCCCGGACAGGCCGTCGTCCCCGTCCCGATTCGTGCTGAAGACGACGAACAGGTCGCTGCCGGGGGAATACTCCCAGCGGTAGCGCAGGTTGGCCGAGACGAGTTGGGCCGCCGAGTTGTACTGAACCAGCGCGCCCACGAAGCTGCGGGGCGAGACGGTGTAGGTGGCGCGCAGCCGGCTCACCTGGGCGCGGACCTCGCCCTCGGGCACGGTGATCCAGTTCAGGCTGATGTTGGGCTCCATGGAGAAACGCCGGTTCACTTCCGCCCGACCCCAGTAGCTGAACTCCCGCCGAGCCCCCCCGAAGAAATCGCCGAACTCGTAACGGAGATACCCGGATACGGCGCGGTGGGTTCCGAGCCAGAGCCGCAGCCCGGTCCGGTTGAAGTGGTAGCTGCCGGCGGGCACCGCCACGTCGCTGGAGAGGTTGAACCCGTCGAGGAGATGCTCCTCGGTCCGGGTGTGGTCCATGACCAGCCGGTCACTGCTCTCGAGGATGGCCCTCGCCTCGAAGCTGTACTCCCGCGTCTCCAGCTCCCCGTCCGGGCGCTGGTAGTTCCTGCCGTCCACCTTGAACTCGAACTGCCGGATCTGCCGGATGCCCCGCGGGCGCGGCGAGAACTGGAAGCTGCCCGCGTTCTTGGTGAAGTCGCGGCGCCGGATGAAGCCCATCCCCGGGTTGAAATCCTCGCCCAGGTAGAGACGCTCCGCCGTCACGTCGATCAGGTCCGTGTCGTAGCGGAACTGCCCCATGGCGCTCGCGGCCCGATGTCCGGTCTCGACGCCGGGCTCGCTGGTCGCCATGTAGAACGTGTTCACCCGGATGTGCTCGGTGGGGTTGAAGTTCCCGTCCATCCCGTAGAGCGAGTTGGCGCCGGTTCCGTCCACGTTGATGTTCCGATGGGTCGCGATGACGCCGATGTTGGACCGGGCGAAGACATCCCGCTTGACCCGCACCGCGCTGAAGTTCGTGGACTCCACATCGAGGCCGGGCACATCGCTGGTCTGGATGTTCATGAGCCCCATCTGCCAGCCGCCGGCGCGCCCGTGGAGCCGGGCCCCGCCGAGGATCGGAACCGCGCTGCCTCCGGAGATCCCGATGCTGCGGCTGAAGAACGGGATCGGGGCGTCTGACGGGCCGCCGCCCCCGAACGCCCGGGTCTGGCGGCCGCCGAAGTCGAAGACGCCCTGGCCTTCGAGGAAGAACTCGCGCTTCTCCGGAAAGAAGAGGCTGAACCGGCTCAGGTTGACCTGGGTCTCGTCGTCCTCGACCTGCGCGAAGTCCGTGTTCCAGGTGACGTCGGCGGTCAGGCCGTCGGTGACGCCGAACTTGAAGTCGCCGCCCACATCGCCGGACCACTCCTCGAACCGGTCGCTCAGGGGAGCGTTCACCTGGGAGCCGATGGCGTAGGGCTTGAACTCCATGCGCCGCGACCCCGCCGGGGCATCGAGCCCCACGAGCGTCGCCGCGTTGGAGAGCCGGATCAGGCCGTCCCGGTTGTAGGCCTGGGGAGTCGGCGTGAAGAAGACCTTCTCGTTCTTGTGCTTGATGTTCCTCTGGAAGTTGATTCCCCAGAGCTGCGGGCCGCCGGCCGCGTAGCGCAGCGAGCGGAACGGGATCCGCATTTCGACGGTCCAGCCGCCCTCGACGACGCGACCCTCGGACCACCACACGGTGTTCCAGTCGCTGTTCGTGTTCCGCTCGTCGGTGACCTGGGCATCGTAGAGAGCTCCCAGCGCGTTCGTGTGGAACAGGAAGCCGTTCCGCCCGTCGTGGAATGTGTCCAGGACGACCAGCAGGCTGTCGCTCCAGCCGATGTTCCGGTGGTCGCGGCGCATTTCGGCAGCCATCAGGGACTCGGGATCCTGCTCCAGGTCGGCGGCGATGTAGAGGCTGTCGGCGTCGTAGAAGACCCACACCCGCGTCTCCTCGGAGGCGGGCGCGCCCTCGAGCGGTTCCTGCTGGAGGAAGCCGCTGGCGGAGGGCGCCTGGTCATAGGCCGGATCGTCGAGCACCCCGTCCACCGTCAGGGGCTCGGCGAGGCGGAAGGCGCGAAGGGTCACCTGGCCGCCGGCGTCGCGGCGGACCGCTTCCCCCGCCGCCGGGACGGGTGGAGCCGTTGCGGAGCGACCTCCCGAAAGGGTCGGGGCGGAGGCCGCCTGCTGGTCGGCCGCCAGCGTCCCGGCGCCCCGATCCGGCTCGTCGGATGCGATTTCCATCGAGAGATCCTGCGCCTTCACGTCCGGGAGCCTGAGATCCGGGAGCCTGAGATCCGGGAGCCGGCGATCCGGAGCCTCGGAGCCGGGCCCGGAACCGTTTTCGGCCGAGGCAGGACCCGCCAGCGCGAGACCCAGCGCAGCAGCGGCGGCGCCCCGCGCGACGATGGAAGGGAACGACCGGGAATGAATCAAGACAACAAACCTCCCCACGCTTGAATCCGAGACCATCCACCAGTTTACCCGAAGGATCCACGGCAGCGCCGCTGGGAGCGCCGCTCTTCCTGTGGAGCCCCCGGTTCTCCCGGTAGGGTTTCTCCGGAGCGGCAATTCGCGTTGCTCCTCGGCGTCGCCAGCTCATGCGTGCCGGGCAGGGCCGCTACCGCGAGAACCGGCCCGGCGCGCCGGCAGAGTGCGGCGCCGCTGGTATGGATCGCCGCTCTCCACCGGTCCCGGTAGGGGGGCACGGCGCGGAGCCGGGAGGCTCGCCGTCAGAAGCGGAACAGCCGGGTGAGCTTCACCACCAGAGTCCGGTCGGAGAGCCCGGAGAGGCCGTCGGTCTCGTCCCGGTTCGTGCTGAACACCACGAACAGATCGCTCCCGGGCGAGTACTCCCAGCGGTATCGGACATTCGCCGAGAAGAGCTGCGCCGCCGAGTTGTACTGGACCAGCGCTCCGAGGAAGCTCCGGGGAGAGATCGTGTAGGTCGCGCGGAGCCGGCTCACCTGCGCGGTCAGGTCTCCGGCGGGCACCTCGATCCAGTTGAAGCTGATGTCCGGCTCGAGCGAGAAGGACTCGTTCAGCTCGGCGCGCCCCCGGTAGCTGACTTCCTGCCGGTCGCCGCCGAAGAAGTCGCCCCACTCGAAACGGAGAAAGCCGGAGAGGCGGCGATGCGATCCCATCCGGATCCGGACGCCGGTGCGCGAGAAGCGGTATTCCCCGGCGGGGACGTCCACATCGTCGGAGAGCCCGAACCCGTCGAGAAGCCGCTCCTCGGTGAGCGTGTGATCGAACATGAGCCGGTCGCTGCTCTCGAGCACGGCCCGCGCGTCGAACCGGATCTCCCGGGTCTCCATCTCGCCGTCGGGGCGGTCGTAGTTGTTCGCCTCCACCTTGAATTCGAACTGCCGGATCCGTTCGATGCTTCGGGGGCGCGGAGCGAACTGGAACGAGGCGCCGTTCTTGGTGAAGTCGCGCCGCCGGAGGAAACCCATCCCGGGGTTGAAGTCCTCGCCGAGATAGAGCCGTTCGGCGGTGACGTCGATCAGGTCCGTGTCGTAGCGGAACTGTCCCATGTAGCTGGCGGCCCTGTGCCCGAGTTCGACCCCCGGATCGTCCGTCGCCATGTAGAACGTGTTGATGTTGACGTGCGCGGTGGGGTTGAACACGCCGTCCACGCCGTAGAGCGAGTTCGACCCGTCGCCACCCGCGGTCCGGTTCCGGTGGGTCGCGATCACGCCGATGTTGGAGCGGGAGAAGATGTCCCGCTTCATCCGGAACGCGCTGTAGTTCGTGGTCTCCACGTCGAGGCCGGGAACCTCGCCGCTCTGGATGTTCATCATCCCCATCTGCCAGGCGCCGGCGCGGCCGTGGAGGCGGGCGCCCCCGACGATCGGCACCGCCTGCCCGTCGGCGATCCCGATCGTGCGGCTGAAGAACGGGATCGGCACATCGGTGGGGCCTCCGAAGAAACGGGTCTCCCTCCCGCCGAAATCGAAAACGCCCTGTCCTTCGAGGAAGAACTCGCGCTTCTCGGGGAAGAACAGGCTGAATCGGCTCAGGTTGACCTGGGTCTCGTCGTCCTCGACCTGGGCGAAATCCGTGTTCCAGGTGACATCCGCCGTGAGCCCCTCGGTCACGCCGAACTTGAAGTCGGCGCCGAAGTCACCCGACCACTCGTTGTTCACGTCATTCAGGGGAACGTGGCTCTGCGAGCCGATGGCGTAGGGCTTCAGCTCCATGCGCCGCGAGCCCGGAGGCGCCTCCACGCCGACAAGGGACGCCGCGTTGGAAAGACGCAGCAGCCCGTCCCGGCCGAGAGCCTGCGGGGTCGGAGTGAAGAAGACCTGCTCGTTCCGGTGCTTGATGCGGCGACGGAAGTTGATCCCCCAGAGCTGCGGTCCACCCGCTTCGTATCGAAGCGACCGGAACGGGATCCGGATCTCCACGGTCCACCGATCCTCGAGACGACTCGCCTCCACCCACCAGACCGTGTTCCAGTCGCTGTTCGTGTTCCGCTCGTCGGTCACCTGGGCGTCGTAGAGGGCGCCCAGCACGTTCGTGTGAAACAGGAAACCGTTCCGGCGGTCGTAGAACGTGTCGAGCACGACGGAGAAGCTGTCCCCCCAGTCGATGTTCCGCTGGTCCCGGCGCATCTCGTTCGCCATGATCCGGTCCGGCTGCGCTTCCTCGAGTTCCGCGCTCACGTAGAGGCTGTCCTCGTCGTAGAACACCCAGACCCGGGTTGCTTCCGAGGGCGGCTGGCCTTCGTTCGGCTCCTGCTGGGTGAACCCCTCGGCGGCCGGGATGTGGTCGTACACCGGATCGTCGAGGAGTCCATCCACCTCGAGCGGCTGGTCCAGCCGGAACGCCCGCAGCGTCACCCCCTCCGCGCTCCGGTTCACGGCTTCGTCCGTCGCCGGCGCCGGGGGACCCAGGATGCGGCTCGCCATGGCCGGGGCGACAGACCCCTGCCTCGGGTCCGCGACGCCGCCAGAGTCCTGCTCCGGAGCCCTTCTTCCCATGCCGTGGGGGGACTGCGCCGTGCGGCGGTCCTCGCGGAACCCCTCCGAGGCGCGCGCCGGGCCGCCGGATCCCGTGGCGACGCCACCGAGCAGGAGACCGAGCACGAGTGCGGGGATGCCTGCGATGCGCCGGAGCGCTTCACGCGAGAAATCCAGCACGACTCCTCCTCGACAGGCCACCGATCCTCAGACGGGAAAACCGAAGTTCGGATCCGAGTGTACCGGAGACGCTCGCCGTCGGCGTCCCCAGTGGCGCCGGAGTTCCGCTGGCGCCGTCCGTGAGCGCCGGAGTTTTCGACAACGCCGGGGAAAACGGGACGAAGCACCGTCCGATCCCGTTGGTGCAGATCAATTGCGCAACCCCTGTCCGCGAAGGGAGCCCATGTCGAACACCGAGACGCAAGAGACGAGGCCGTTGGCCGATCCCGCAGCCGAATCCCCGCCGCCGGCGACTGCGCCCGCCGGGCCCACCCCGAAGCCGAAGCGGACCGGATCGCCCGATTGGACCGAGCGGAGCGCTCCCCCCGGAGGGGCGCTCTTCCGGGCGCTCGTGAACGCCGGGGCGGACGCGGTGGTTGCCTATACTGCGACGGACGAGACCGCTTCCATGATTTCCGCCAGCGTGACCGCGCAGATCGAGCCGATGTTCGTCGGGATCCAGGAGAAGCTGCGGGAGCATGATCGGATCCTGGAGGAGCACAGCCGGATCCTCGACGAGCACACCCGGATCCTCGACGAGCACAGCCGGATCCTGGAGGAGCACAGCCGGAAACTCGACGAGCACACCCGGATCCTGACCGATCACACCAGGATCCTCGCGGAACATGGTCGAATGCTCGCCAGCCTCGATGCCCGACTCTCGGCGCTCGAGGCCGAGGTCCGGGCGCTCCGCGAACTCTTCGAGGCCAGTTTCGACGCCCTCCGGGACATGCTCCGCGTGCAGTTCCGTCTCGTGTGGGGCGCGCTGGGCGGGCTCGTCACGATCCTGATCGCCGTGTTCGGCTTCCTGTTCACCAAGTGACCGCGCCGCCCCAGGGTTCGGGGCGGGCCGCCGGGAGTCGCCGGAGCCCGCGCGAGTGGTAGGATTGGCCGCGTCATGGGGCTCTTGCGGCCGAAGTTCCTCCTGGGAGGGGGGCTGTTTGCCCTCGCCCTGATCGGCCTCCTTCTGACCGGCTTCGAAGAGGGGGCCGCGTACTACCAGACGGTGGGCGAGCTGCGCGAGATGGGCGCACGGGCCGAGGGGCGGCGTCTCCGGGTCGCGGGCGATGTGGTCCCCGGCACGATCGCCTCCGAGGGGGAGGGTCGGGTCCGGTTCCACATCGAACACGAGGGAGCGCGCCTCGCCGTCCTCTACACCGGTCGCGAGCCACTTCCCGACACGCTGGTGGACCGCGCTCAGGCGGTTGCCGAGGGGCGGCTCCTCGCCGACGGATCCTTCGAGGCCGACCACGTTCAGGCCAAGTGCGCTTCCAAGTACGACGCCGCCTACGACGGAGCGGCGGGAGACGGCGCCTCGCCGACGCGTCCTCCCGCAACTCCCGCGCGGCAGGCGACGGACGGCCCCTGAGCCGGACGCCTGGCGCGCGACTCCTTGCCGGAGCCGCGGGAAGTGACAACCGGGCTGCGCTTCCCGCATCCGCCTCCGACGGCGCGACGAGGCGTCCCGGAGCCAGTTCGATTCGTCGCCCGAGAACCCTGACATTCGACTGATCCATGCACCATCTCGGCAACTTCAGCCTCATGGCGGTCGTGGTGCTCACCGCCTACGGCGCGCTCGCTTCGTTCCTCGGCGGTCGGCGGCGCTCCGCGGCGCTCGTGACCAGCGCCCGCCGCGCCCTGATCGCGGCGGCCGGCTTCTCGGCGCTCTCGGTCGCCTCGCTGCTCGCGCTCTTCCTCGCCGACGACTTCCGGTTCGAGTACGTGGCGAGCTACTCGACCTCGGCGCTCCCGGTCGCCTACAAGATCTCGGCGCTGTGGGCCGGGAACGACGGATCGCTGCTGCTCTGGACGTTCCTGATGCTGGGGTTTGCGGCGACCGCGGTCGCGGTCCGTCGCCGGGACGAGCTGATCCCGCAGGTCACGACGACGCTCTCGCTCGCGGTCCTGTTCTTCGCCTGGCTCAACCTGACCGTCTGCAACCCGTTCGGCCAGCTCGCCGAGATCACGGCGGCCGGTCCGATCCCCTTCGTCCCCGCCGACGGAAACGGCCTGAACCCGCTTCTGCAGCACCCGATCATGGCGATCCATCCGCCCGTGCTCTACATCGGCTACGTGGGTTTCGTCGTCCCGTTCGCGTTCTGCATCGCGGCGCTGTGGACCCGCCGACTGGACGCGGCCTGGACCCGCAACACCCGCCGCTGGACGCTGGTGGCGTGGTTCTTCCTCGGCAGCGGCATCCTCCTCGGCGGCCGCTGGGCCTACGTGGAGCTCGGCTGGGGTGGCTACTGGGGCTGGGATCCGGTGGAGAACGCCGCGCTCATGCCGTGGCTCACCGGAACGGCGTTCCTCCACTCCGTGATGATCCAGGAGCGGAAGGGAATGCTGAAGGTGTGGAACGCCGCGCTGGTGATCGCCACCTACCTGCTCGCGGTGTTCGGAACCTTCCTCACCCGGAGCGGCATCGTCTCCTCCGTCCACGCGTTCGCCTCCTCCGACTTCGCGTGGAGGTTCATGGCCTTCATCGTGGTGGCGGCGGCCGTCTCGGCGGCGCTTCTCATCTCGCGGCTCAAGGATCTCCGTTCCGAGAACGAGCTGGATTCCGTCGTCTCGCGGGAATCCGGATTCCTGTTCAACAACCTGCTCCTCCTCGCCGCCTGCTTCGCGGTGCTGTGGGGCACGCTCTTCCCGGTTCTCTCCGAGGCCGTCCAGGGCGAGCAGATCACCGTGGGCGCGCCCTTCTTCAACCGGGTCAACGTTCCTCTCGGTCTGGCGCTCCTGCTCATGACCGGCGTGGGGCCGCTGCTCGCGTGGCGGCGTTCCTCGCTCGACAGCCTGCGCCGCAACTTCGTCCTGCCCGGCGCGGTCGGGATCGCCACCTTCCTCGCGTGTCTGGCCTTCGGGATGCGCCATCCCTACGCTCTCGTCTGTTTCGGTCTCAGCGGGTTCGTGGTCACCACGATCGCCACCGAGTTCCACCGCGGGGTTCGGGCGCGCCGGGCTCACCGCGGCGGCTCGTACACCGGGGCGCTCGCCGATCTGTTCCGCCGGAACTCGCGCCGCTACGGGGGCTACGTCGTCCACCTCGGCATCGTCGTCCTGTTCATCGGCTTCGCCGGGAACGCCTTCAACCGGGACGTGATCGCCGACCTGAACCCCGGCGAGAACACCCGGATCGGCCCGTGGTCCATCACGCTTCAGGACATCCCGGCCGGCGAGACCCCGGTGTACGAGTGGCTCGGCGCGCAGCTCCTGCTGTCGAAGCACGAGGAGCCGGTCGGGATCTACCAGCCCCGGCGCCAGTTCGACCGCGCCACCGGCCAGGCGACTTCCGAGGTCCGGCGTCACGCCACCTTCCGCGAGGACATCTACCTCGTGTTCTCCGGCATGACCGAGGACGGCCGCGCCACGATCCACGTGTACCGGAATCCCCTGGTCCGATGGGTGTGGATCGGCGGCTTCATCATGTTCCTCGGCACCCTCCTCACGCTCCTGCCCGACCGTCGCCGGCGCACCGCCTCCCGAGGTCGGCTGCCGGCGCTCGCCGCCCCCGCCACCTGATGTCCCTCTCCACCCGCCTCCCCGCCGCCGCCTCCCTCCTGCTCGCCTCGATTCTTCTCTCGCCCGCCGCGTCCCAGGAGCGCTACAGCAGCGATGACTATCGCGCCGTGGGGCGGGCGCTCGTCTGCCAGTGCGGCGGGTGCCGGGCGCTGGTGCACGACTGCGCCATGGACCGGTGTCCCTCGTCGGAGCCCATCCGGGAAGAAATCGCCGAGCGCCTGCAGGCGGGGGAGACGGCGGGGGAGATCCTCGCCCGGTTCCGGGACCGCTACGGGCTTCACATCCTCGCGGCGCCCCCGACGAGCGGGTTCCATCTCTCCGCGTGGGTGCTGCCGTTTGCGGCGCTCTTCGCCGGAGGCCTCGCGGCCGTGTTCGTCCTGCGGCGCTGGAAGCGCGAGTCCGGTGACGGGAGGAGTCCGGCGGCCGCGGAGGTGCCCGAGGATCTCGCGGCGCGGATCGAGCGCGACGTCGCCCGCATCCGCTGAGAGCCCCCTCGAACTCCCGGTCGTGAACCTCCTGGCGGATGCGGGTGGCGGACACGGCGCATGACGCTCGTTCTCCTGGGGCTCCTCGCGGCCGCCTCGACGGTGTGGGTGCTCCAGCCGATCTTCCGGGCCGAGGCGGCGCCCTCGTCGCGCGTGGATCCGACTGCCCTGCGGCTCCAGGAGCGCCGCGATCAACTCGTCCTCGCGCTCGCGGAACTCGACTTCGAGCGGGACGCCGGCAAGCTCGCGGAAGCCGAGCACCGCGAGATCCGGGGACGGCTGCTCGTGGAGGCGGCCGAGGTCACCCGGGCGCTCGACGAGCGCGGGATCGCTCCCCCGGAACGCTCGAAGGATCCCTCGAAGGACGAAGCGGCGTGAGACAGATTCTCTTTGCCGCGGCGCTGCTCTTCGTCGCGGAGGCCTCGCTCGCGGGCCCGGTCCGCGTTCGCCTCGTGAACGGCACGACCGGCGGGCCGGCGACGGCCGAGCTCGTGACCCTCTACCGGCTCGGAGAAGCGATGGATCCGGTAGCGCAGGAGGCGGACGCCGGGCCGGAGCTCGTGCTCGAGGCGCCCGGCGATCCCTCGCCGCGACCGTGGCTCCTCCAGGCGACCTACCGGGGCGTGAACTACAACGAGCCGATCCGTCTCGGTCCCGACGGAAGCGCAGAGGTCGAGCTCACGGTGTACGACCCGTTCGACGAGTGGAGGGAGCCCGACATCGGCCTCGTCACCTGGAGGGCGCTCTACCGGCGGCTGCCCGGATCGGCGGGCGAGGCCCTGCGCGCCGACCACATCCTCGTCGTCGAGAACCGGACCGATCCGCCCCGGACGTTCATCGCCGACGAGACGCTGCGGTTCTCCCTCCCGGAAGAGCCGGTCCGCCGGGGACTGCCTTCGGTGAGCGCCACCGGGGCCACCGGGATGCCGGTCCCGCAGAGCCCGTTCCCGACCGAGACCGCGGGAGAGTGGGCGATCCGCACCGCGTTCAAGCCGGGCGAGACCGAGCTGATCGTGAACTGGGAGGTCGCCTATGGCGGGGAGCGCCACGAAGTCCGACTCGTCGCGCCGCGGGCGAGCCCGGAGGTCATGCTCCTCGCCTCGCCGCCGGATATCGAGCTCGTCCTGCCCGCGGACTCGACGCCGGGATGGGAGCTGCTCGGCGCGGACGAGGCGGCTGGACTCACCGCGGCGAGGAAGTTCGACGTGGCCGCCGGGGAGCCGGTCGCGCTGGTCCTGAGCGGCGGGTCCGTTCCCCCGGAAACGACCGCTTCCGGCCGCGCGCTCCCCCCGGTGGAGTCGGATGCCGGGGAAGGGGCGCAGATCGGAACGGTCGGACGTCTCCCGGATCCCACGCTCGCATCGAAGTGGGCGCTCGCGCTCCTGATGGCGGCGGCCCTCGGCTTCGGGCTGCTCCACCGGACGCTCTCGGGCGGCGAGCCGCGCCGCAAGCCCGGGGTCTGAGCGGTCGGGATCGCCCGTGCCGGCTCCGGTCTTCGAGGCGGAGCGGGTCACCCGCCGCTTCCGCGGCGTCCCCGCGGTGGACGAAGTCAGCCTCCGGGTGACGGCGGGGGAGAGCGTCTGCCTCCTCGGGCCGAACGGCGCCGGGAAGACGACGCTGCTGCGCCTCGCGGCCAGCCTCGCCCGCCCGTCGTCGGGCGCCCTCCGGTATCGCGGCGTCCCCGCCCGCGACGCGTTTCCGGCCGCCCGAGGCTGGATCGGATTCGCCTCGCACCATTCGCTGCTCTATCCCGAGCTCACCGTCCGCGAGAACCTGGAGTTCCACCGGCGACTCCACGCCGCCGACTCCGATCTCGAGGACGTGCTGGCCCGGCACGGCCTGGCCGCCGTCGCCGATACGCCGACGAGGTGGCTGTCGCGGGGGACGGCGCAGCGGGTGACCCTGGCGCGGGCGCTTCTTCATCGTCCCGACCTGCTGCTCCTCGACGAGCCGTTTTCCGGACTCGACGCCGCCGCTGGCGAGCGGCTCTTCGATCGGGTCCGCGAGGCTCGGGAACGGGGGGCGGCGCTCATCGCGGCCACCCACGATGTGGATCGCGGGCTCGCCCTCGCCGATCGCTTCGTCGTGCTGCGCCGCGGCCGGGTGATCCACGAGGGGCCGGCCGGCGACCGCGACACCGCGCGCCGGGTGTACCGGCAGGCATCTCTGGGCGGGGCGGAGCGGAGGGGATCGTGAGGCTGTTTCGCGCCGCCGCCGTCATCGCCGCGCACGAGCTGCGCCGCGAGCTGCGCTCCCGCGAACGGGTTCCGGCGATGCTGCTGTTCTCGGCGCTCGTGCTGCTGGTGATGCACTTCGCGGTGCGGCTCGACGGTCCGGAGGCGGAGGCCCTTGCCCCCGGCGTCCTGTGGGTGGCCTTCCTCCTCGCCGGCACCCTCGGTCTCTACCGCAGCTTCGCGCCCGAGACCGAAGCCATGGCGATCCACGGGTTGATGCTCGGCCCGACGGATCGGTCCGCCATCTACTTCGGCAAGCTCGTTTCCGGAACGACGCTCCTGTTCGGCATCCAGATCCCGGTCATCGGGCTCTACGAGCTGCTGTTCCGAGCGAACCTCGGGGGCGAGCGCGGCGTTATCGGACTTCTCGTCCTCGGCCTCGTCTTCCTTTGCGGTTCCCTCGCCTTCCTAGCGCTCGGCGTCACGGTGGCGGCGATCTGCGCCTCGACGTCCGCCCGGGAAGTCCTCCTGCCCCTCCTGCTGTTTCCCCTCGCCGCGCCGCTCCTGATCGCCGGGGTCACCGGGGCCCGCGCCGCCACCGCCGGGGAGCCGACGTGGGAGGCGATCCGCTTCCTCCTGCTCTCGTCGGTGGCCTTCGTCGCCGTCTCGGCGATGGTCTTCGACGCGGTCCTCGAGGAATGATCCGCTTCCGCGTCGCGACGAGGGCCGTCGCCATCCTCGTCGCCGGCGCCGTCGGCGCGGGCGCGGCCGAAGAACACGAGCCTCGCTCGGTCGCGGCCCCCCTCGTGGAAGAGACTCCGGTCGCCGACGGCCGCCTCGACGAGGAGGTCTGGAGCCGCGCGGCGACGACCGGGGCCTTCATCCAGCAGGAGCCGCGCTTCGGCGAACCGGCGACGTTCCCGACCGAGGTGCTGGTCGCGATCACGGAGGACGCTCTCCTGGTCGCCGCGCGCCTCGCCGACCCGGATCCGGCGGCGATCGTGGCCCGCGAGTACCGGCGCGACTCCGAGCTCGAGAGCGACGACAACTTCCTGGTCGCGCTCGACACCTACCACGATCACCGGAACGCGTTCTTCTTCGCGACGAACCCCGCGGGAACCCGGCTCGACGGCCTGGTCCAGAACGAGGGCGCCGATGTGAACAACGAGTGGGACGGGGTATGGGCTGCCGGTTCGCAGCGGACGGCGGACGGGTGGACCACCGAGATGGTCATCCCGTTCGAGACGCTCCGCTTCCCGGCCGGCGCGGCGGCCTTCGGCGTGAACTTCGGGCGCTCGGTGGCGCGCACCCGGGAAGAGAGCTGGTGGGCCGAGATCAGCAACAACTGGGGCTTCAACGCCCGGTGGCGGGTGTCCGCCTACGGGGTTCTGGAGGGGCTCGGGCCGGCGCGTCCGGGGGGCCGGATCAAGTTGAAGCCGTTCGGGACGGCGTCCTCGACGGTCGTGGAGGAGGAGCGCGAGACCGGGGGCGACCTCGGCCTCGACGCCAAGGTGGCGCTGGGGCCGAACCTGAACCTCGACCTCACGGTGAACACCGACTTCGCCCAGGTGGAAGCCGACGAACAGCAGGTGAACCTGACCCGGTTCGAGCTGTTCTTTCCCGAGCAGCGGGATTTCTTCCTCGAGAACGCCGGGCTCTTCCAGGTCGGGGAGGTCACGCTCCCGTTCGAGCCGCCGCAGACGCTGCTCTTCTTCAGCCGCCGCATCGGGCTCTCCGGGGATGGGGACATCGTGCCCATCCTCGGCGGCGCCCGGATCACCGGCAAGCTCGGTTCGACCGATGTGGGGGCCTTCCACATCCGCCAGCAGGAGGCGGCGGGCGTCTCCCCCGCCACCGGCTTCTCGGCGGTGCGGCTGCGCCGGGACGTGCTGGCGCGCAGCTCGGTGGGAGTGCTGGCGCTCGACCGGACCGAGGTCGGCGGTTCGTCGCAGCGGGTGGCCGCCGCCGACTTCGCCTGGGCCCCGAACGACCTGACCCGTCTCAGCGGGTGGGGCGCCCGCAGTTCGGGCCCGGACGACGCCGGCCCGGATCTATCGGGATCACAGACCGCTGGCGGGCTTCACGGCGAGGCGGTGAACGATCTCTGGAGTCTGTTCGGCGACTTCGTCCACATCGGCGAGGACTTCGACTCGCCCATGGGGTTCGTGCCCCGCCGCGGCGTCCGGAAGCTCCGATCCCAGGCGCTGTGGAAGCCGCGCCCCGGCCGCTTCGGCATCCGGCAGATCTTCGCCGGTCCGGGCATCGAGTGGATCACCGAGGCCGATGGCGCGCTCCAGAGCGGTCGCTACGAATTCGGTCCCTACTTCCTGTTCGAGGACGGGAGCAACTTCTTCTTCAACGTGAGCCGCGAGATCGAAGGCCTCGACGAGGCGTTCGAACTCCGGGACGGCGTGGAGATCGCGGCCGGGGAGTACCGGAACACGAACTTCATGGCCATGGGAGAGACCTCGCGCAGTCGCCGGGTCTCGCTCAGCCTGTTCGGGATGGACGCGGGCTTCTTCGACGGAGAGTTGCGGGTGCTCTCACCGGGCGTCGCGGTGCGCCCCCACCCCCGGTTGCGGTTCCAGTTGAACTATTCGCGGAACCAGGTGCGGCTGCCCCAGGCGGGTGGGGACTTCGACACGAACCTGGTCGTCGTGCGCGCCCTCGCGGCGCTCTCCCCCGACGCCTTCGTCCGCGCGCTGCTCCAGTGGAACGACGACGACGGCGACTTCTCCGGCAACGTCCAGTTCCGCTGGACCTGGCGGCCGGGCAGCGATCTCTATGTCGTGTACAACGACCACCGCCCGTGGGGCGCCACTCCCGCGGACATCCGCCACGACCGCGACCTCATCGTCAAGCTGACCTGGTACTGGGTGCCGGGTTAGGCCGGCGGCCATGTCGTTCCTCCGGCGACGGCTGCCCGGATCCGCCTCCCGTCAAGGAGTAGGGGCATACAACAGGGCTGAGGCCTGCTCCTCAAGTCTTCCAGGAGACAGTCAGCGAGCCCATGGACGTACGCCATCTGTCCAGTCTCCGCCTCTGGTTCCCAATCGGCCTCATCAAGGCGTCGCGGCGTACGCTTCGTCGTGTTTGATTTGGTACTGGAGGCCCTTAAGGGTATCGGACCTAATCTGGTCTCCTTTCACTTGTATGAACTTGGGAAGGTAAACCTCTCGACACCTCCAAGCTGACCACACCTGCCTGTTCTGAGCGGCCCCTTCGGCGAGGGCCTGTGCATCTTCAGCCGTGAAGAACTCGAATAGCTCTACAAGGGGAGATATTTTCTCCTCGGCGCTCCGAAAGCTCCCCGCACTCACGGCCATCCGGATCAACCCAGGCAAGAACAGTCGAGGCTCCTGCCGTGCGAGAGGTAGTACAAGCAACTCATGGGTAACGCCGTCTTGGCCAATATGGCCGCTCTGAACATGCTCCATGAAACCGAAGGGTATGGTCCCGTCAATGGAGAGCCGAGCAATTCGAACTTCCGGGCGCGACGCGATGAATCCCGCCTCCTGAGGCGCCCACTTCGAGCGTCGGAAGTCCTCGCTCAACAGCGGTATGAACAGTTGGCATGTCTTCAGCTCTTCCAGGATCCGATCCTTCCACTCCTCGGCTATTTCCAGATGCTCGTGTGCCAGGAAAGCACTTACGTCCACGTTCGTCAAGACTTGTCTTGTTTGGCGCGCGTATTGTCGATCCTTGTGTGAATATGAGATGAAGGCGATCATTGGTGTCTCGGATCTCCTCTTGGGGAGTACAGTCGAGAGCGTGATGAGTAAGCACGTAGTTCAAGGAGGGGAGATCAGTGTGGTCTTCCGCATCAATGCTGAGCAGTACAGCATGGCACAGTCCACGATGCGCCCATCCTTCTCGCGCTCATGGAGAGCAGCGCCGCGCGCCGGGCGGGGTCGGGGCCCGGCTGAGGACTCAGTGGCCGTGGGGCGTGCGGGCGGGGCGCTCCTTGAACTCGAACTCCTCCTGGCAGCACCAGCAGGGGCCGGGGATGTGCGAGGTGATGTTGCAGGTGAAGCAGAAGTAGTAGGGCTCGACCACCTCGCCGTCCTGGATCGTGTGGAGATGCAGGATCTTCCCGATGCCGTCCTCGACGAACAGATCCACTTCGAGCAGGTGCTGGTTCACGCGCTCGTCGGTGAGGATCTCCACCCGGAGGTCGGTGGGGTCGAGCCGGTGGAGCGCGCCGTCCTCCGCCTCGATCCCGAACGGGTCACCGAAGCCGCAATCCGCCACCGGGCCCGGGGATCCGTTCTTCAAACAGACGGCCCGGCCGGTGACGCGGAACTCCTCATGGTCGGATTGAGCGGTGAGACCGAGGCCTGCCGCCATCAGCGCGGTGAGAGCGAGGGAAGCGATCCGAAGGTGCATAGAACCGGGCAGGATACCACCTCCTGGGCGGGAACCCGCGACCGCGTGCGCGCCGCGCGCCGATGCGCGGGACCAGCTCTCGGTGGGCGTCGGGGATGCGTCGGGAGGGACCCGCGCTAATCTGCGGCGCATGCTTCCTCGCGCCGCGGTTTCCGCGCTGGTCTTCGGACTGGGGCTCGCTCTGTCTCCGACTCCGGCCGCGGCGCAGGGGGATCGTCCCACCGAGACCGAGCTGGGGTGGCTGGAGTCCTTCCTGATGACTGCGGAGGAGCGGCGGATCATGATCCGGGCCGTCTCCGCCGGGGACCGCGCCGCTTTCCGGCGGCTCTTCTGGATGCGCCGAGACCCGGACCCCGGCACGCCGGCGAACGAGACGCTCGACCACTACCTCGGACGGGTCCGGCTGGCCCACCGCACCTTCTCCGAGGACGGCGGGTACGGCGGCGGCGACCGGGCCCGCGTCTTCGTGTTCCTGGGGATGCCGGTCTCGGCGATCCCGCAGCCACCCACCGAGACCACGCTCGAGGGGCTGCTGTGGGTCTATCCCGCCGATCCCGCGAATGGACTCGCCGAGGATCTGCGCGCCCGGTACCGGAGCGACGAGATCGGGAGCCTGTGGCTGGAGAACCGGGACGGCGTGGACGAGGCGCTCGAGGAGATGCGGCAGCGCCTGATCGTGAGGCCGGAGGTCGCCTACGAGACCGATGACGCCGGACTCCTCCGGCTTCCGAATCTCCCCGCCGGCGGATCCGAGCGCGCCCGGCGCCTCCTCCGCCGGCTGGTCGAAGAACCGGAAACCTCCGGGATGCCCTTCCGCGTGACTCCGGCGTTCTTCCGGGTCGAGGACCACGCGACCTACGTGGCGCTGGCGTTCGAGACGGAACCGGGCCGCCTGGCGGTTGGCAGCGATGGCCAGAGCGCGGCCTCCGCCTTCGCCCACGCCATCTCCGGCCCCGATGCGCTTCCCGATGAGGCGGCTCCCGTCCGGGGCGTCTTCCGACGCGAGTCCGCTTACACCGGGCTCGTCTCTCCCGACAGCCCGGGGGGCCTGGAGACCTCGCTGGTCCTGCCTCCCGGACGGCACCGGCTGCTGCTCGGATTGGTGGACGAGCAGTCCGAAGCCTTCGGAACCGCGGAGATCGAGATCGAAGCCCCCGCGTTCCCGGTGGCCGAGCCCACCTTCTCCTCGGTCGTCCTCTACGACGAGGCCACGACGACGCTCGAATACGGGGCGGGCACGCCGGGGCGCGCCTTCCAGTTCGGACGCACCCACTTCCATCCCCGCGGCGACGCCGTGTTCCGTCAGGACGAGACGCTGGGCGCGTTCTACTACTTCTACGCCGGGGAGCGCGTGGACGACGGGGATCTGCCCGAGATCGTGGCCGAGTACACCCTGCGCCGCAACGGACAGGACACCGGGTTCGTCCGCCCGGAGCGACTCCCCACGACGACCCGTCAGGCGGCGGCGAACGCCGAGATCGAACTGAGGGAGTTCCCCCCGGGTCGCTACGAACTCGGCATCCGGATCCTCTACCGGGACGAGGTCTTCGAGACCGAGCGAACCTTCACTCTGATTCGGTGATTCGACCGCCGGATTCCGCCGGTCCGTGGATCCGGGTCACGAGGAACTCTTCGAAGAAGTCCAGCATGTCGTGGAGCTTGGCGATCGTGTTGTCCCGCCCGTACACGTAGTAGCCCTCTCCCGGGTAGGCCTTGTAGCGGACGATCTTGTAGTGCTGATCCATCTTGCGGGCGAAGTTGAGCGCGGCCTGCGGCTGCGGTTCGCGAAGCCGCCAGTCGGCCGCGACCCCCTCGCCCTGGATGACGAAAGTGGGAGTCGTCACCTGGTGCGCCTTCAGGATCGAGGAGCTGTTCCGGTAGATCTCGATGTTCTCGGGATAGGGGCCGAGTTCGTACTCGACCAGCTTGATGTGCTGGAGCTCCTGGACCGTTGAGTGGAACTCGGTCATGTCGCCGTATCCGGAGAGCGAGATCGCCGCCTGGAAGACATCGGGGGCGAACGCGACCGCCGCCATCGTCATGATCCCGCCGTAGCTGGTGCCGGTGACGCCGATCCGCTCGGGGTCCACATCGGGCAGCGCCTTCAGGAAGTCCACGCCCGCGAGCACGTCCTCGAGGTCGCAGTGGCCCCAGCACTCGTTGTTGAGATCCTCGAAGGCGAGGCCGTAGCCCGAGCTGCCCCGGATGTTCGGCATGAGGACCACGTAGCCGCGCTGGGCGAAGAAGTGGACCTGCTGATGGCGGCGGAACTGATCGTCGAACTGGGAAGTCGGGCCGCCGTGGATCCAGACCACGCCCGGAAACCGCTCTCCCGCCGCGGCGTCCGGAGGCCGATGCAGATACGCCTCGATCGTGAGGCCGTCGGTGCTCGGATAACGGACTTTCTCCGGCGCGTGGAGCCGGGCGGCGGCTTCCTCGACGACCTCGGAGTGGACGAGCGCGCTTTCGCCTGAAGCAACGTCGAGCACGAACAGCTCGGCGGGTCGGGTCGTCGTCTCGAACGTGTAGCTGATCCGGCTCCCGTCCGGCGACCACTCGGGCCGGAGAGCGGCCCCCGCATCGTGCTCCACGAGAACTCGCTGCTCCGATCCATCCGCGGCGGCCAGACGGATCGAATGGACGCCGTCGCGGTTCTCGGTGTAACTGATCCAGCGGCCATCCGGGGACCAGCGCGCGTCGTTCTGGTCGTGATCCGACGCCGCCACCGGGCGAGCCTCGCCTCCTTCGCGGGGGGCGATCCAGAAGTTGAGCCAGCCGCTGCGCTGCGAACGGAACAGCAACGAGGCACCGTCCGGTGACGGCTGGACCGACCCGAACGCCCGGCCGGCGCGGTAGTCGAAGAAGCCGCGATCCTCGATCACGGTGCGCGCATTCCCGCCCTCCGGCGTGATCTCGATCACGTCGTGGTCCACCCAGCGGTCGTCCATCCGGACGTAGAAGATGGCGCCGGAGTCCGGCGCCCAGCTCGGATAACCCTCGTAGAGCGGGTCGTCGCTGAGGCGGTGCGCCTCGCCGTCCGGCACCGAGACCTTCCAGATGTCCATGGTTCCGAACCGGTCTCCGGCGAACGCGATCCATCGCCCGTCGGGCGACCACGCGAGGCCGTTCGCGCGCGCCGAGAGCCGGGTCAGCCGGCGATCGGTCCCCTCCTCGGCCGACCACAGCCAGATGTCCGGCGCTCCTCCCTTGTCGGATGTGTAGGCCACGAAGCGCCCGTCCGGGGACCAGATCGGCTGCGGCGCTCCCAGCGAGCCGACCCCGCTCAGGCTCAGGTCGGCGGTGAGAACCTGGAACTCGCCGGTCTCCGGATTCACGCCCCCGAGGTCGCCGGCCGAGGAGACGAAGGTGACCAGCGACCCGTCCGGGGCCCACTTGGGCGAGTGGCTCCCCCCCACGGCGGCGCGGAGGTCCACCAGCGCGGCGGCCCCGATCGGCCCGGAAGCGAGATCGGCCTCGTCGGCGCGAGCTGCGGCGTCGCCGCCGGGCGAACACCCCGCCGCCGCCCATGCCGCGGCCGCAATCAGAATCGAAATGCGCTGGTGTCTCATGGATTTTCCTCCCTTCGCCGCGCCGGTGTGAGCGCTGTCCGCCCCGATGGTATGGCCGGCGGATTGGCCCAGCATGTTGCTGATTGCCCTCGCGAAAGTCACAGGCGTTCCATCTCGCCGGCTTGGCGCTATACCGGGAGGAGGTGGGTCAGTTCGGTTGCGGAGATCTGCGTGTTGCCGGTCAACCGGCGCACTCTTCTCGGCACGTTCTCCCCGCGGAGGCGGTCGAGAAGATCGGCCCAGCCGACTCTCGGCTCGAAGCGGTCGTGTTGCTGGATTACGTTCACATGGTTCTCTCCCAGGAAACGGGTGCCTCTCGGGATCAGGGCGCAGCGCAGTTCTCCGGACCCGACGGACCCGGTGATCCGGTTCACGACGATCGCCTCGCCGGTAAGTGGCGGGCGGAAGGCCTCGATCCAGGCCGGCCGGCGATGCTCGGGAACGATCCGGAACTGCTCGCCGATCGTGTGCGACCAGACGAGGGGCACCGTCGTGCGCGACGGCTCCCGTCGCAGTTTCTCGCGGTGCTGATTCCAGACGACGGACCCGGTGACGGCCTCGTAGCCGAGATCGAACAGCGTCTCCCGGCCCTCGAACTCCGATTCGAGTGCGCTGGCGTCCGGGGCGAATACCGTCCTCCGGAATCCGCTCGCCCCGTGGGTGCGTCGGAAGCTGTGCCTTCCGCTGTCCTTCGCTCCCTTGCGCAGGACGAGGATCTGGACCGCCGTCTGTGCTCCGGGGAACAGCCCGTCCGCCGTGTGGACGGTGAGGTACTCGACGGCGCAGTACTTCAGGATCGTTTCGCGCAGCCGGTCGAAGTAGGCCCCGTTGTTCATCGAGGGCGGGACGACGAAGGCGAGCTGCCCCCCGGGCCGCAGGACTTCGATCCCGATCTGGAAGAACAGCGCGAAGATGTTGGGCCTGCCCGAGATGACCGCCTCGAACCGCTGCCGGATGGCCGGGGTCGCCCGGAACTGGAAGTACGGCGGGTTGCCCACGACGAGGTCGAAGCGCGCTCCCGCCCACGCGTCGAGCGCCGAACGTTCCGTCAGTCGCGCTTCCGGCGCGAGCGTCCGGGCCGTTTCGAGGACGCCTGGGTCCACGTCCCAGCCGTGGAGTTCTGCGTCCGGTTCGCGGTCTGCGACCGAGCGCAGGAATTCGCCGGTGCCGACCCCGGGATCGAGAACCCGCATTCCGGATCGGAGGTCGCACTGGTCCAGAAGTTCGTCGCGCAGCACTCTCGGGGTCATGTACTGCCCGAGTCGCCGCCGCTCCTCCGGCGAAGTGCGCTCGATCCAGGCGCAGGTTTCCGGGAAGAGCTGACCGGGAGGGATGATGCCGGTCTTCGACCGCGAGGCGCGTCGGCGCGGCCTGGCTCTCGGCGGTCCTTCGAAGGCCGCCAGCAGACGCACCGCTCTACCTTTCCTTCCTGCCTTCGCGCCGCACGATCGGACTGCGAGCGCCGGTCTGGAGGGGCCCACCGGGAGATTGCTCGGCGTTCCACAGGGTGGTGGTGCGAGGTCGGGACGAAGGATCTCCACAGCGAGTGTCACCCGGCTCCTTTCCTGCGCGGCGGAACCAGGCTGCGGCCGATGCTCCCCCTGACTCCGCGGCGCCGCCACGACCCGGCGCCAGGAGGGAGCCCCGCCGCGCTTCTATGGAGCGCCACTCTCCAGAGTGGCAGTGGCGCGAGCGACATGGCTCCGTTGGCTGCGGTGCCGGTCTGGGGACCGGCGCTCCATACCACCGTCCCGGCGCAACTTTCGTATGGACCGCCCCGGTTTTCCCGGTAGGGGTTCTCCTGAGTGGCAATTCCTATGGAGCGCCACTCTCCAGAGTGGCAATTCTCCGCGACGGCAGGGTCCCATCGCGGTGCCGTTCTGGAGAACGGCGCTCCATAGGGTCAGGATCCCAGGTGTTCGCGGAAGAAGCGGATCGTCCGGGGCCAGGCCTGCATGGAGGCGGTCAGGTTGCGTCCTTCCCGGTCTTCCTGCGCCCGCAGGAAGCCGTGGCCGGCGCCGTCGAAGGTGTGGATCTCGAAGACCTTCCCCATCTCGTCCATTTGCGCCTTCGCATCCGGCACCGTGGCGTTCACCCGGGCGTCATCCTCGCCGTAGAGGCCGAGCACCGGCGCCTCCACCCGAGCGAGCGCATCGCTGTCCGGCGAAGTCCCGTAATAGACGACGGCCGCGCCGAGTGCGGGATCCGCGGTTGCGAGGGTGAAACTCGTGCGTCCGCCCCAGCAGAAGCCGACCACGCCGTACTCGGAGCGGGCCGCCGGCAGCGCCGTGGCCCACGCAGCCACCGATCCCAGTCGGGCATGGACCTCGGCCGTCTCCAGCCCGCGCACCAGCGCCACCGCCCCGTCGCGGTCCACCGAATCGGTGCGCCCGCCATCCGGGCCCTTGCCGCTCAGGAGGTCGGGGGCCACGGCGATGAAGCCGGCCGCCGCTGCCTCGTCGGCCACCGCCCGGATCCAGTCGGTGAGTCCGAAGATCTCGTGGATCACGATGACCACCGGGGCGCTGTCGGCGCGCTCCGGATAGACGATCCACGACTCGACCGGTCCGCTGTCCGTGGAAATCGAGACCCACTCGCCGTGCCGGGGCGAGTCGTTCAGCCGGTCGCGGGCCTGGTCGTTCGAGGCGGGGATGGTCTGGGCGCCGGCCGTCGCCGAGACGCCGAAGAGGAGGGCGACACCGAAGCTCGGGAGTCGGGTGAAGGGGCGAGAGAGGACCATGGCCCGAGTATATTCCCGGCCGGCGCGCCGCTCCGCCACCCGCGAGAGCCGGATTCACCGTCCGGCGCGTCCGTTGCCACAGGTCCGCATGCCCCGAAACCCGTTCCCCTCCCCGGCGCGCGGCGCGTCGGGTCGGCGTCCACGCCGGGCGGGCTGATGGGCCGGACCGGGGGGCGATCCGACTCCCCTCTCCTCGGATGGCTCACGGCCGTCTCGATGATCTTGGCATTGGGGATGGTCTTCTTCTACGCACCCGAAGAACGGACGATGGGAGACCTGCAGCGGCTCTTCTACTTCCACATCGCCTCGTGGTGGCTGGCCTTCGCGTCGTTTTTCGTGGTGGCGGGAGCGAGCGCGATGTGGCTCTGGAAGCGCCGGGCCTCCCACGACGCCGCCGCGCTCGCCGCCGCCGAAATCGGAGTGCTGTTCACGACCGCCGGACTCGCCATGGGCACGATCTGGGCGAAGCCGGCGTGGGGGATCTGGTGGACCTGGGACGCCCGGCTCACGACGGCCTTCGTGCTGTGGCTGATCTACGTGGGGTACCTGCTCCTTCGGGGCGCGGTCGAAGATCCCGTCCGCCGCGCCAACCTCGCCGCCGCGCTCGGGATCGTGGGCGCGGCGGATGTGCCGATCGTCTATTTCTCGATCCGCTGGTGGCGCACCCAGCACCCGGCTCCTGTCATCATGGGCGGACCCGACTCCGGGCTCCATCCCGACATGTGGGTGGCGCTCCTCTTCTGCCTCGCCGCGTTCACCGTGCTCTTCCTCTGGCTCTACCGGTGGCGGGTGCGGCTCGAACGGGAGTCCCGGGCGGTGGAGACCCTCCGGCAGCGCGCCCTGGCGGCGGACTGAGGCCGGGAATGGACTCCATCGAATCCCTCGAGTTTCTCGTCGCCGGCTACGCCGCGTTCTTCGCCCTGCTCGCCGGCTACATCGTCCGGCTGGTCCGGATGGGCGGGAATCTCGAGCGGGAGCGGCGGCGGCTCGAACGTCTCGGGGACGGCGACCCGTCGTGAGCGCCGCCCGCCCGCCGACCGAAGCGACCCGTTTCGCGACCCGTTTCGGGACCGCGATGACGCTCCTCGGCGTCGCCGTGGGCCTCGCCAACATCTGGCGATTTCCCTACATGGCGGGCCAGTACGGGGGCGGGGCGTTCGTGCTCGTCTATCTCGCCTTCGTCGTGCTGCTCGGCGCGCCGGCGCTCATCGCGGAGTGGTCGCTCGGCCGTCTGACCCGCGCCGGCCCCGGCGGCGCGTTCCGCCGGATCGGGATGCCGGGGGGCGGGGTGATCGGGTTCATCCTCTTCCTGACGGTGTTCATGGCGACCTCCTACTACACCGTCGTCGTGGCGCAGATCCTGTTCTACGCGGCGCGGGGCGGATCGGTGGGGGATCCGGAGGCGTTCTACGCCGCCAACTTCTCCGGCGTGACGCCGCTGAATCTGGGCTGCACGATCGTCGTCTTCGCCGCCATGGGCGGCGTGGCCGCGTTCGGGGTGCGCCGCGGGATCGAGCGGCTCTCCCGGGTGGCCATGCCGCTCGTGGGCCTCGGCCTCCTCATCGTGGCGATCCGGTCGCTCACGCTGCCGGGGGCGACCGAGGGCGTCCGCTACCTGCTCTGGCCCGACTTCGAGCGGGTCACCTCGACCACCTTCCTCGCCGCCCTCGGGCAGGCGTTCTTCAGCCTGTCGCTGGGGGGCACGTTCTTCCTCGCCTACGGCAGCTACCTCCCGAGATCGGTGAATCTGCGGCGGCTGGCGGGTTCGACGGCGCTCGGGGACACCGGGGCGGCGATCCTCGGCGGGCTCGCGGTGATCCCGGCGGCGTTCGCTCTCGGAGTGGCGCCCGAGTCGGGGCCGGCGCTGCTGTTCTTCACTCTGCCGCGAGTCTTCGAGGCGATGCCGGGGGGCGCGCTGTTCGGTCCGATCTTCTTCCTCGCGCTCTTCCTCGCGGCGTTCCTCTCCGCGCTCGCGGCGCTCGAGGTCATCGTGAACTCGGCGTCCGCGTGGACCCGGGAGCGCGCCGCGGCGGGGTCGTCCCTCTTCGCCGGATGGACGCGCCGCCGGGTCATCCTCGCCGTCGTCTGCCTCCAGATTCCGCTGGCGATGCCCTCGATGGTGAGCAGCGACTACCTCGCCTGGAGCGATCTCCTGTGGGGCTCCACGATGCAGCCGCTCGGGTCGGCGTTCACGCTGATCGGACTGGGCTTTTTCGTCTCGCGCGGGCGGGCGCTGGCGGAGGCGGGCCGGGGCGCTTCCCGTCCCCCGGGCGACTGGTGGCGCTTCTGGATTCGCTGGGTCGTGCCCGCCGGGATCCTGGTCGTGCTCGGATGGGGTTGGGCGGGGCCCATCGCCGAGCTGTTCTCGTGACGGAGCCCGCCGCCGGTCTCCGGGTTCGGCATCACCGGCTCCACTTCTTCACGCGGGAGGCGCTGAAACGGGTCCGATTTCCCACCCTGCTGGCGTCGCAGACCGCGGATGCGCTGGTGGCGGCCCACCTGACCGGGGCGGACGACGATGGAGTCGGATGGCTCCCCGACCTGGTGGACGGCCTTTCGACCCGGCACCTGAATCCCGAGCCCAGGATGCGCGTCGTCGCCTCCTCCGGCGCGGTGGCGGTTCTCGACGGAGACAACGCGCCCGGCCCGCCGGTGGCGCACCGGGCCATGAGGGAGGCGGCCTCGCTCGCCAGGTCGCACGGCGTCGGAGCGGTCGCGGTGCGGCGGAGCAATCGTCCGGGGGCGCTGGGGCACTTCGCCGGGCTGGCCCTCCACAACCAGATGGCCGGGCTGGCGCTCACGACCGGTCGTCCGGCGCCGGCCGGGGAGACGCTCATGCCGGCGGCCGCTCCCGTCCGCATTGGGTGCGCGATTCCGCTCGCCGAGATCGCGCCGCCGCTGCGTCTCGATCTCCATCTTTCCGACGGAGGTGACGACGCCGGGCTCGCGCTCGCTCTCGAGACCCTCGTGCTCTTCGGCGGGGGCGCGCTTGCCTCCGAAATGGCGGCGGCGTCGCCTCGACCCGAGCCGCTTCACGGCGGCGTCGGGCACCTGTTTCTGGCGTTCCGCGTCCGGGCCTTCGCCCCCTGGGCCGGGTTCCGGAACCGGATGGTGGAGCGGCTGGAGCATCTTCGCCGCGCCCGCGCCGAGTGGCCCGGACAGCGTGCCGCCGAGATCGAGGAGAGGCGCCGCACCTTCGGGATTCCACTCGAGAGCGAGACCGCTTCCGCTCTGGAACAGCTCGCGCGGCGCCTCGACCTCGGGACCGAGTGGCGGCGCCTGGTCTCGTCCGGCCGACGGGGCTGACGACGGTCGGGATCCGCCGCGCTTCCGAGCCGGAGGGCGCGAGCCGGGCTACCGGTGGACGAACGCGGCCGGCGTCCGGGGCCCGTTTTCGAGGAAGTTCCGGACGCCGATCCGCATGTCCTCGAGCCTGCAGCCCTCGGCGAACAGGCGGATCTCCCCTTCGAGTCCGTCCTGCAGGCTCCCTTCCGCTCCCTCCAGCACGGCCCGGCGGATCAGCGCATCCACCGCGCGGGACCGGTGTTCGATGTCCACCTCCGGGAGGGCGCCGGGCTGAGGCAGCGGGCCGGAGGGCGGGCGGGGCAGGGAAGCGCCGGCGGCCGCCTCGCGCGCCCGCTCCACGGCGCGCTCCCGCAGCCGCCCGGCCGGGACCAGCTCCTCCACGAGCCCGATCTCGAGCGCCTCGGCCGCGGAAACCGGGCGCGCCGAACGCAGGAGTTCCCAGGCTGCCTCGACGCCCACCAACCGGGGCAGCCGCTGCGTCCCCCCGGCTCCCGGGATGATCCCCAGGTTGGGCTCCGGCTGGGAGGCGGCCACCGCCAGCCCTTCCCGCGCGATCCGGGCGTGGCAGGCCATGGCCAGCTCGTTGCCGCCGCCGACGGCCATCCCGTTCAGGGCGCAGACCACCGGCTTCGGGAACGCGGCGATCCGGTCGAGCACCCGGTGGGACGCCCGCGAGAGCCGCTCGCCATCCGCGGGCGAGCGGATCCCGGCCAGCATGCGCACGTCGGCTCCGGCCACGAACGCCTTGACGCCGAACCCGGTCAGGACGACGCCGACGATCGCCGGATCGGCCTCCGCCTCGTCGAAGGCCTCGGAGAGCTCGGCGAGCAGATCCTCGTCGAGCGCTCCCAGCGCTTCCGGGCGGCGGATGACGAGCACCCGGACATCCCCGCCCGCGTCCTCGCGCAGAATCCGGGACGCCGGCCGGGCGGTCCAGGCGTCGAGATCGGCGAGGCAGGCCTCCGGATCGAAGAACTCCGGCTCCCTCTCGCGACAGGCCGCGACGAGCGACCGGACGCGCTCGTTTCCGAGCCGGCGCATCAGGCCGAACGGCCGCACCGCCGCCAGCGCGAGGTGGCAACCGAGATCCAGATCGGCCACCGAAATGGCGCCCTCCGCCGCCGTCCACGCCGCGAGGCCGGCGTAGGCGCCGATCATGCGGTCGGCGATGGCCCGCTCCCGGTCCGGCGCCACCTCGACCTCCTCGCCGCGGGCGGGAACGTCCCAGGAGGGGCGGCCTGGATCGTCCACGGCGCGGCGCAGCAGGTCCGGCGTCCGGAACCAGCGGTGGAGCCGGGCGCCCATCTCGGGGAACCCCTCGGCCGCGATCGGGTTGCCGCCGGTGAGGTTCATCGCGGTGAAGGGGCCGATCCCGAGCCGCAGCGTCCGGCGCGCCACATCGTCCACTTCCCTCGTGCTCCCGAGTCCGTCCTCCACGGCGAGCGCGGCGGCGAGGAAGAGCCCCTCGAAGATCGGGTTCAGGGCGTGGCCGAAGCGATTCGCGACCGGCAGCGGAACCTTCCCGATTTCCTCGTAGAAGCCGAGCAGCCACGGGAGGAGCGGCTCCGCCGGCGGAGCCGCGGCGAGCTCGACCACCGGGTTCCGCTCCGCCGGGAAGAAGTAGTGGGCGACCGCCGCGCGCCCGGGTTCCCGGAGGCCGGAGAACAGTTCCGATGGCGGCAGGTGGGAGGAGTTGGACAGCAGGATCGCCTCGGCCGACACGCGTTCCTCGACGGCGGTGAAGATGCCGTGCTTCACGCGCAGATCCTCGGAGGCCGCCTCGATCACGAGGTCCGCGTCGCGCAGCCGGCCGTAGTCGTCGGTGAAGTCCACCGCCGCCCGCATCGCGTCGGCGCGGTCGTCCCGGAACGCGCCGGACTGCCGACCTTTCTCGATCTTGGCGAACATCTTTCGTCGCCCGGACCGGAGCGCCGCCTCGGAGATGTCCAGCACGACCACGCCGGCCCCCCGGGGCGTCAGGGTCTTCACCAGGTGGAGCGCGATGTCCGGGCCGATGTTGCCGGAGCCGATCACGGCGGCGCGACGGATCCTCCGCCCGCGCCAGTGGAAGCCGTTCCGCGAGTTCACGACTCAGTCCTCCTCGCGCAGGCGGCTGCGCCATCTCTCGATCTGCCGGGCGGCGGCGTCGCGGCCGCCGAGCCCGAACGCCACCGCGAACGCGACCGAAACGGCGCCGAGCACGAGCCCGAACGCCAGCTCGATGATCTCGTTCGCGATGCCCATCTGGCGCAGCCCGATCGCGGTCGTGAACAGCAGGATGCCCACTCGCGCCGCGATCGAGACGAAGCGGGCGTGCGGCACCGTGCTCGCGGCGATGGCCCGCGCCGAGAGAGCGGCGAGCCAGACCCCGAAGCCGACGAAGACGACGCCGAGGAGGAACTGGCCGGAGAACTCGAGCAGCCGCGCCAGCAGCGCGGCGGCGTTGTCGAACCCGACGAGGCTGGCGGCCTCCATGCTCGCGAACAGCATGATGACCGCGAGGACGACGATGCGCACGATCCCGGACGCGGTCGTGTCGTTGTCGGTGACGTCCGTCGCCAGCCCGAGCCGCGTCAGAATGTGGTCGAAGCCCGCCTGGTGGAGCACGTCCCGGACGACGTCCGCCACGATCTTCCCGACGACGTAGGCGGTGAGCAGGAGCGCGGTGGCCACGAGCACGAGTGGCAGCGCGCCCAGAACCCGGCCGAGCATCTGGCTGGCGGGCCCGGTGATCACATCGAGCCGCAGCCGGTCGAGACCGGTGAGGATCACCGGGAACAGGACCAGCAGGTAGGCGAGCACCCCGACGAGCGAAGAGGGACGGCGGGATCCCAGGTAGCGGGAAGCCCCGAATCGCTCGGCGGCGCGGTCGAGGCCGACCGAGGAGAGGAGGTTCGCCACCACCGCGCGGGCGATTCGGGCCACCAGCCAGCCGACGACGAAGATGACGCACGCCCCGAACACGTCGGGCAGGAACCGGATCACGTCGTCCACGATCGCCTCGACCGGGAACAGCACTCCTTCCAGATCCAGCGCGGCGAAGATCTGCGGCAGGAACAGGAGGAGCACGACCCAGTACACCGTCTCCGGTATGACGTGGCTGAGTCGCGCCGAAGCCCGGCCCCGGTCCCGTTCCGCGTCCGAGTCGAGCGCGGCGGCCTCGAGGGCCACGCGCACCGCCCGTCGCAGCACGGCGGCGAGGAACCACGCCACCAGGAGCAGCACGAGGGCGCGGCCCACCTGGACCGTGAGCGCCATGAGCTGCGCCAGCAGCATCCCGGAGGCGCCTCCCACCTGCGAGAAATCCACCAGCGATGCGAACGCCGCCAGGACGAGGATCAGGAGCGCCCAGAAAAGGATGCGGCGGGCGATCGCGTCCACATCGGTGCGGGCCGCGCGCTCCGAGCCGAGCACGAGCCGGATGCCGCCCGCGATCCTGGAGGCGGCGCGCGCTTCGAGGCCGAGCCGGGCGAGCGACCGGCGCAGCAGGATGACCACCGCGAGCGCGAAGGTGAACGCCGCGATGACCACGCCGAGCGTGATCACGAGTTGTCCGACGCTGGAGTCGAAGACCGGGGGAAGGCGTCCGATGAGGTCGGACAGGGCGGAGAGCATGGCCGCCGATGGTAGCCGTCTCGGGGGCCCGGCGACCGGGCGAACTCCCCCCGCCGGCCGGATGGTAAATTCGAGAGCCTTGCGGGAAGCGCGTCAGGCGAATCCCGGTCTTCCCCCCCACGAAGGAGCCGAACGCCGATGCGACGCCGGAGCTTTCTTGCCGCAGCGGCGGGCGCTTCCGCCGGTGCGCTCGTCCACACCCGATTCGGTCCCGAAACGCTCCGCGCCCTCGAAGCGGCCGGGCGCCAGGCCGGCTCCCGCGGTCCCGAGGAACTCGCCCGGGACGAAGGCTACTGGGGCGAGATCCAGAACGCGTTCAGCGTTTCGCGCTCGATCATCAACCTGAACAACGGGGGCGTCTGCCCCTCGCCGCGGATGGTCACCGAGGCGTTCGTGCGCTACACGTGGCAGCAGGAAGAGGCGCCGGTGTACACGATGTGGCAGATCCTCCAGCCGCAGAAGGAGCACGTGCGTCAGCGGCTCGCCGGGATGTTCGGCTGCGACGCCGAGGAAGTGGCGCTCGTCCGCAACACGTCGGAGGCGATGGAGATCCTCCTCCTCGGTCTCGACCTCCAGTCGGGGGATGAAGTCCTGACCACGACCCAGGATTACGGACGGATGCTGACCACCCTGCGGCAGCGGGTCCGGCGCGAGGGCATCGAGCTCAAGTTCATCCAGATTCCGACCCCGGCGGAGACCGACGAGGAAATCGTGGAGGGGTTCCGGGGCGCGATCACGGACCGCACCCGCATCATCCTGATGTCCCACCAGATCAACCTCACCGGGCAGATCCTGCCGGTCAAGGCGGTGTGCGACATGGCGCGCGAGCGCGGCGTCGAGGTCATGGTGGACGGCGCGCACTCGTTCGCCCAGTTCGACTTCCGGCACGAGGACATCGGCTGCGACTACTTCGGGACCAGCCTCCACAAGTGGCTCCTCGCCCCCAAGGGGACCGGGATGCTGTTCGTGAAGAAGGAGAAGATCCCGCAGATCTGGCCGCTCATGCCCGCGCCCGAGCGCATGGACGACGACATCCGCAAGTTCGAGGAGATCGGCACCCATCCCGCAGCCAACTTCGTCGCCTGCGGGGAGGCGATCACCTTCCACGACACCGTGGGGGCGAAGCGGAAGGAGGCCCGCCTCCGCTACCTGAAGGACACCTGGGCCGAGCGTCTCTCCTCGCTCCCCGGCGCCGAACTCCACACTTCGCTGAACCCGAAGATGAGTTGCGCCATCGGGAACATCAACCTGACCTCGGTGGATCCGGCGGCGTTCCGCGACTACCTCTGGGACCGGCACCACATCATCGTCGTCTCGATCCTGCACGACGAATTCCAGGGTCTGCGGATCACGCCGAACCTCTACACCACGATGGAGGAGCTCGACTACTTCTGCAACGTGTTCGAGGACGTCGCCCGGAACGGCCTGCCGAAGTCCGCCTGATCGTCCCGGGGAAGGCTCCCATGGGCGGCGCGGCCACGAGTCCGGCCTTCGACCGCTACGACTTCGACTCCACCTTCTACGACGAGATGTTCGAGGAGGACGGGCAGCCGCGGGAGCACTGCGCCGAGTTCCACGCCACGCTGAGCGCGACGCCGCCGGAAGAACTCCAGCGGATCCAGGAGCGGGTGACGCGCTCGTTCCTGCATGAAGGCATCACGTTCACGGTGTACGGCGACGAGCAGACGATCGAGCGGGTCTTCCCGATCGACTGCCTGCCGCGCATGGTCCGGGGCGACGAATGGGACGAGGTCGCGCGCGGCCTCGAGCAGCGCATCCGGGCGCTCAACCTGTTCCTCCACGACATCTACCACCGGGGGCTGATCCTGCGCGACGGCGTCGTTCCCGCCGACATGATCTACGGGAGCAAGCACTACCGCATCGAGATGCGGGACCTGCCGGTGCCGCACGACGTGTACGTCTCGATCTGCGGCAGCGACCTGGTGCGGACCCACGATGGTTTCGCCGTGCTCGAGGACAACCTGCGGGTGCCCTCCGGCGTCAGCTACATGCTCGCCTGCCGGGACGCGCTGAAGCGGAGCATGCCCCGCCGCTACCGGCGGTCGAGGGTCCGGGACGTGGAGCAGTACAGCCAGTTGCTCCTCGGGATGCTGGCGTCGCTGGCGCCGCCGCACGTGCCCGATCCGACGATCGTCCTGCTCACGCCCGGCGTGTACAACTCGGCCTACTACGAGCACGCCTTCCTCGCCCGTCAGATGGGGATCGAACTGGTCGAGGGCCGCGACCTCCTCGTCCACAACGAGCGGGTGTTCATGCGGACCACGGAAGGACTGCGCCGGGTGGACGTGATCTACCGGAGGATCGACGACGATTTCATCGATCCGCTCACCTTCCGCCCGGACTCCGTGCTGGGCGTCCCCGGCCTGTTCCACGCCTTCCGCGCCGGCCGGGTCGTCATCGCGAACGCGCCGGGCACCGGCGTCGCCGACGACAAGGGGGTGTACGCCTACGTCCCCCGCATGATCCGCTACTACCTCGACGAGGAGCCGCTGCTCGCCAACGTTCCGACGAACCTGTGCCGCGAGCCCGAGGGCCTCCAGTACACGCTGGACAACCTCGACAGGCTCGTGGTGAAGCTGGTGGGCGAGTCCGGCGGCTACGGGATGCTCGTGGGGCCGCACGCCACCAGGGCGGAGCGCGCCGAATTCGCCGAGTCGCTGAAGGCCGACCCGGCGAGCTACATCTCGCAGCCCACCCTGGCGCTGTCGCGGGCCCCCTGTCTGATCGGCCGGCGCATCGAACCCCGACACGTGGATCTGCGTCCGTTCATCCTGACCGGAGAGCGCACCGACATCGTCCCCGGCGGGCTCTGCCGGGTGGCGCTCAGGAAGGGCAGCCTCGTCGTGAACTCCTCCCAGGGAGGCGGCTCCAAGGACGCCTGGATCGTGGACGTCGAGGACGGCTGACCGGCATGCTCGCCCGCGTCGCCGACAACCTCTACTGGATGAGTCGGTACCTCGAACGCGCCGACCAGACGGCGCGCCTGCTCGATGTCCAGGTCGGCTCGCTGGCCGACCATCCGGCGGCGGCCGTCGCCCGTGGATGGCGGCGGCTCTTCCGCGCGCTCGATGTCGAGCCGCCCGGCCGGTTCGATTTCTTCGCCGACGCCGCCGACGAGAACTTCCTGCTCGCCGACGCGTTCGCCCTCGCCGACTTCATGACCTTCGAGGCGGACAACCCCGGTTCGGTTCGGTCCCTGTGGGCCCGGGCGCGGGAAAACGCCCGCCAGGTTCGCCAGGAACTCACCTCGGAGATGTGGTCGCGGCTGAACCGGTCGTGGCTCAAGCTGCGCGACACCGAGATCCTCTCCGTGTGGAGCGACGAGCCGCAGAACTTCTACAAGGACACCTCGGCCGCCATCTACCTGTTCCGGGGGATCACGGACAACAGTCTGCGCCACGGGCTGGCCTGGGACTTCATCCGTCTCGGGCGGTTCATCGAGCGGATCCAGCTCACCGCCGCGATCCTCGAGGCGCACCGCCCCGCGCTCGGGGCCGACGACGACGGACTCGACTGGACCCTGCTGCTGCGGAGCTGCGCCAGCTTCGAGCCCTACTGCAAGCACCACACGGCGCTCATCGAGCCGAGGCAGGTCATGCGGTTCCTGCTCTTCGAGCCGCGGTCCCCGCACTCGCTCCGGTTCGGCGCCGAGATGCTCCGGGTCGGCCTCCGACGCATCGATCCGGTCGGGGGCGGCCGGCATCCGCTCGCGCCGCCGCATCGGCTCGCCGGGCGGTTGCGCTCGGTCCTCGCGTACAGCTCCGCCGGGGAGGATCTCTTCGAGACGACGCTCGCGCAGGTCCGGGCGATCGCGCGGGATCTGCACGACCAGATCGTTCGGCGCTACATCGCCTACTCCGCCGATCAGGCGCTCCGGATGGGCTAGCAACGGGGTCCCGATGAGCGCCACCGGAACCCGGTACGAGATCGAGCACATCACCCGGTTCCGCTATTCGGAGCCGGTGCGCGAGGCGGTGCTCACGCTCTACCTGGAGCCGATGCGCGACGAGGCCCAGCACGTCGAGTCCTTCTCGCTGACGACCCGACCCGCGGCGGAGCTCTCCCCCTTCCGGGATCCGTTCGGCAACGCCGCCTGCTTCTTCGACATTCCCGGCGAGCACGCCGAACTCGTCATCGCCGCGCGCTCGCGGGTCGTCCACCGCCCCCCCGTCCTCCCCTCCGGTCCGGGGCCGTCGTGGGACGAACTCCGGGCCCTCGAGTCCACCGGCATGTGGCACTGGCTGTTCCCGACGCCGCTGACGACCCCGACGCCGGCGCTCGCCGACTTTCTCGACGAGCACGGGATCGAGCGCGGCGAGACCCCGCTGGCGACGATCCGGGAGGTGAACGCCGGGCTCCACGCGGCTCTCCCTTTCACTCCCGGCGCGACCGGCGTGGACTCCCCCATGGACGATGCGATCGAGCGGGGCGGCGGCGTCTGCCAGGACTTCACCCACATCATGGCGACCATCCTTCGGCCATGGGGCATCCCCTCCCGGTACGTCTCGGGCTATCTCTTCCCCCGCGCCGGGGCCTGCGAGCGGCGCATGGCGAGCGCCGGGCACGCGTGGCTCGAGTGCTTCCTGCCCGGGATGGGGTGGCTGCCCGCCGATCCCACGAACAACACGGTCGCCGCGGATCGGCACATCCGGGTGGCCCGCGGCCGCGACTACCGGGATGTCCCGCCGACGCGGGGCACGTTTCGGGGCGTGGCGCGGCAGAGTCTCGACGTGACCGTTAACATCGTCGCGCTCGACTCCGAAGACGAGACAGCCCGCGGCGCCGACCCGGCCGGCGCCGGGGCCTGACGCCAGATTCCGGGAGCGGAGGCAGTATGGCATCGAAGGCCGCCGGCGCAGTCAGCCTCATCCGCGACTTCGCCGCCGATGTCCAGGCGCTCAGCCGCCTCGTCGAGGAGGTCGAGGCGTTTGCGGGAGCGAACGGCGTGGAGCCGGGCTTCGCGCAGCGCGTGAGTCTCGCCATCGACGAGCTGATCACGAACATCATCCTCTACGCTTCGCGCGATGGCGGCCCGGTCCCGGTCCACCTGGAGGTCCACTGCGACCCCGCCGAGGTCAGGGTCGTGATCGAGCACTCCGGAGCAGCCTTCGACCCCTTCGTCGAGGCTCCCGTTCCCGACACCAGCCTGCCGCTCACCGAGCGTCCGATCGGCGGGCTCGGCGTCTTTCTCGTACGATCCCTCATGTCCGACACCCGCTACGAGCGCGTGGGGGATCGAAACCGCGTTATCCTCACCCGCACCCTGGACGGGTAGAGTCAGGAGGAGCAACCTTCATGAATGTCAGCGAAGCGACCAAGGACGGCGTCCTGGTTCTTTCTCCCGCCGGTCGCATCGACACGCGGACCGCCAGTGATTTCGAGCAGGCGGTGATGGCCCGGGTGACCGGCCCCGACGCCGCGACCCGCATCGTGATGAACTTCGAGGGGCTCGACTACATCAACAGCACCGGGATGCGGGTTCTCCTGATCCTCGCCAAGACACTGTCCAAGGCCTCGGGGAAACTCGTGCTCTGCTCGATGAAGGATCACATCTTCGAGGTGTTCAAGATCAGCGGGTTCAACCAGATCCTCACGATCACCCCGACCGAGGAGGAGGCGCTCTCCCGGTTCTGATCCCGATCCTTCGGCTGCGAGGGGTCAGGTTCGGGGCGTCTCGCCCCGGCCGGAAGAGCCCTCGGCCCCCGGCTGCGGAGCTTCCGTCAGCCGGACCTCCCGGGCCCGGAATCCTCCCGGGATCGGCAGGAGTTCGAACTCGACGGCCTGTCCCTCGACGAGGAAGCCGCCGGGCACCCGGAGCAGCGCGCTCGCCGGGACGTGGACATCCGGACCTTCGCGGCGCTGGATGAATCCCTCGCCCCGGCGACGGTCGTACCACTTCACGACGCCTTCGGTCAGGCTCGTCATCGTTTCCCTCCCGGGGTCAGACCCCGCTCGCCGGCGATCCGGCGTTCCAGTCGGTGTGAGGCGCCCGGTTGCGGACGAACCACTGCCAGAGCAGACGCCCGTAGCTGGTCGGACGCACCCCGATCTCGTCGAAGAACGGACGCAGCAGCAGGTGCAGCGCGCGCAGGTTGTAGAACGGGACTCGGGGAAAGTAGTGGTGCTCCAGGTGGTACCCGGACCACAGGAACGCCACATCCCGGACCCTCGACGGGCGCAGGACGCTGCCCCAGCGCGCCGGATCCCCGGGAACGATGTCGTAGTGCTGCCCCAGGCGGTTCACGGTGAAGGCGACCGGGAAGACCACGAACAGCGGGATCAGCCAGACCCGGAGCATCGCTCCCGGACCGCCGGTCCAGAGCAGGAGTCCGGCGATGGCGGCGTGGCCGATCAGCGTCAGCCGCCTCTCGAGGGCGATCCGGCGGCGAACGAAGTCCGGATAGCGAGCCGCCTCGCGCCGCGCGGCGCGGAAGTAGATCGGGATCAGGGCGGGCGTCAGGTAGAGCGCCTTGAACCACCGCGCGTTGCGCTTCGGCGTCAGCCAGTGCCGCTTGGGGTCGGCTTCGGCGTCCCCGAGCTGGGCGTGGTGTTCGAGATGCCACCGGGTGAACTGTGTTGCCGAGATCCCGCTGGGGAAGGCGTAGAGGTGGCGCAGCACCTGGTAGGCCCGCCGTCCTCCGGCCGGGAAGACCGCGGCGTGGACGACCTCGTGGAGCATCACCGTGAAGTTGAACGCCGTGAGGCCGATGACGACGGATGCCGGGATCCACGCCCACCAGGCGGCGCTGCCGAAGGCGACGGCGCCGGCGCCGAACAGCAGCGCGAGCTGCCAGGCGAGGACGAGGAAGTGCCTCCCGGACTCGCGCCGATGCAGACGGCGCAGCGCGTCCTTCGGGACGGCGGCCTCGAGCCGGGCGCGAAGATCCCGGGTGTGGTCCATCCAGTAGGACCGGGCGCGCTTCCCCGTTCGAACACCCCGTGATTCCACCGGCTTCCCGGTTCGAAGACCCCGTGACTCCACCGGCTTCCCGGTTCGGACACCCCGTGACGCCACCGGCTTCCCGGTTCGAACACCCCGTGACTCCACCGGCTTCTCCCCGCGGCCTCCCCGTACGATGCGGACCGCTCGGTACGATAACAGCCCGGTGACCCCGTTCTCGCCCGCGCATCCCGCGCTCCCGATGTGGCTCGCGCCGGGTTGAGATCCGGTCTCGGCGAGGCCTGCCGCCGGCTCGATGGCCGGGGGTACCCCGCCTACCGCTCGCTCCGGGGAGGGTGGCGCGTCGAGCCCGGCCTGACGCTGTTCCTCGACCGCATCGCCCGCGACCCGTTCGCTCCGCCGTCCCGGCTCCGGCTGCGGCTCGACCCCGGCGCCGCCGGTTTCGACCCGTTCCTCCACGCGACTCCCGTCCGGCGGATCGCCCTCGGCGACTTCCTCGCCCGGCGCGTGGCCCGGGCGGCGCCCCGGACCCGGATCGGCTCGGGCCGGAGCGGAGAGATCGCCATCGCTTCGGGGCGACAGGAGGTTCTGGAGCGCTCGGCGGTCGTCCTCGGGGCCTCCGGCCTGCCCCTCGAGCCGGGCGCCGTGGAAGCGCGTCTCGAAGTGGGGCTCCCCGCGGCCGGGCGCCGGATCCTCGGCCGCCGGGCGGCCGACCTCCTCATCCGCGAGCTGCCGCGGATCGCCCGCGCCGCCCTCGTCGCCGCGAACCTCCCTCCGGGAGAGGCGGACGCCTTCGTCCGGGATGTCGAGACCCAGGAGCGCCTGCGCTCGCAGCTCGCCGAGCGGGGGCTGGTGGCCTTCATCGCCGACGGGGCGATCCTGCCCCGCGCCCACGGCGCCACCGGCCGACCCCTCGCGACGGAGGAAGCCGTTCCCTTTCGCAGCCCACCCTCGGTCCGGGTGGAACTCGACCTGCCCGACGGGGGCAGGATCCCGGGGATGGGCGTCCCCGAAGGGGTCACGCTCATCGTCGGCGGCGGCTACCACGGCAAGTCCACGCTGCTGCAAGCGCTCGCCCGGGCGGTCGCGCCCCACATCCCCGGCGACGGCCGCGAGCGCGTCGTGACCCTGCCCGACGCGGTCACGATCCGCGCCGAGGAGGGGCGGTCGGTCGCGAGCGTGGACGTGAGCCCCTTCCTTCGCGAACTCCCCGGCGGCCGGCGCACGGAACGCTTCTCGACCCGGAACGCGAGCGGCAGCACGAGCCAGGCGGCGGCCATCATGGAAGCTCTCGAGTCCGGCGCGACGGTCCTCCTCCTCGACGAGGACACCTCGGCCACGAACCTGATGATCCGGGATGCGCGGATGCAGGCGCTGGTGGCTCGCGACGCCGAGCCGATCGTCCCGTTCCTCGACCGGGTGCGCGAACTCCATCGGCGCCGCGGCGTGTCCACGGTGATCGTCATGGGCGGGTCGGGGGACTACTTCGATGTCGCCGACACGGTGATCCAGCTCGAGGAGTTCCACGCCCGCGAAGTCACCGCCCGCGCCCGCGAGGTCGCCGCCGCGCTTCCCACCCGCCGCGCCCGCGAGGCGGCGCCGGGCCGCTTCGACGACGCCCGAAGGACGCCGGTCCCGGCGAGCCTGGACCCGTCGGGCCGCCGGGGCCGCCCCCGCATCCGCGCCCGGCGTCGCGAGACGCTCCAGTACGGCGAGTCGGAAGTGGATCTCCGCGCCGTGGAGCAGCTCTTCTCGGCGAGCCAGACCCGCGCCGCGGGCCGCGCGGTCGCCCTCGCCGCCGCGGACCACGCCGGCCTCGCCCTGCCGGCGCTTCTCGACGCCCTCGAGGACCGGCTCGACCGCGACGGCGTGGACGCCCTCACTGCCGACGGCCGCGCCGGCCGCCACCCGGGCCGTCTCGCCCGCCCGCGTCGCCACGAAATCGCCGCTGTCCTGAACCGTCTCCGCGCCGCCCGCTTCACGACCCGAGCCGAGGAGGCTGCGACGGGCGCCGACGGGCGATGTCCGGATAATCCCGCCCCATGAGCCGGGTTTCCTCCTCCAGTCTGCTGCTCGCCCTCCCCCTCGCCGGGTCGGGCTGCTCCTCTCCCGAGGCCGAAAGCGCCCCCACCGCCGAGCGGCTCCTGATCACCGGGGGAACCGTCGTCGTCATGGACGAGGCCGGGACCATCCTGGAAGGCGGCGCCGTCCTCGTCGAGGGGGACCGGATCGCCGGCCTGTTCGACCGCGCCGCGCCGCGCCCGGCCGGGATCCCCGTCCTCGACGCCACCGGACAGCTCGTGATCCCGGGTCTCGTGAACACGCACGGCCACGCCGCCATGTCGCTCCTCCGCGGCCTCGCCGACGATCTGCCGCTCATGACCTGGCTGGAGGAGAACATCTTCCCGGCCGAGGCGGCCCTCGTCGCCCCCGACTTCGTGTACTGGGGGACGCTCCTCGCCTCCATCGAGATGCTGAGGAGCGGCACCACGACCTTCACCGACATGTACTACTTCCGCGAGGAAGCGGCGCGGGCCACGATCGAGGCCGGGATCCGCGCCGTCGTGGGGCCCCACGTGATCGGCTTTCCCACGCCCGACTTCCCCACGCCGGAGGCGTCGCTCGCGGACGCGGACGCGTTCTTCGAGGCGTACCGCGACCACCCGACGCTCGTCCCGGGAACCGCGGCGCACGCGTTCTACACGACGCCGCTCGAGCCGGTCCGCGCCGCCCACGACCTCGCCCGCCGCCACGCCGCCCCCTTCCAGATCCACGTCGTGGAAGCGAGCGATGAGGATGAGCGGGTGGAGGCCGCCATCGGGATGCGGACGATCCCCGCGCTCGAGTCCATCGGAGCGCTCCGTCCGGGGACGGTGCTCGCCCACGGGACCTACCTGACCGAAGACGACATCGCCCGGATCGCCGCCGGCGGCGCCGGCGTCGCCCACAACCCGGAAAGCAACATGAAGCTGGGGGCGTCGCGGGCGGCGCCCGTCGCCGAGCTGCTCGCCGCCGGCGTGCCGGTGGGTCTCGGGACCGACGGTCCGGCGAGCAACAACGATCTCGACATGTTCGGCGAGATGGACACCGCGGCGAAGCTCCACAAGTTCGCCACCGGAGATCCGGCCGCGATGCCCGCGGAGACGGTCTTCCGGATGGCGACGGCGGGCGGCGCGCGGGTGCTGAATCTCCACGACCGGATCGGCTCGCTCGAAGTCGGGAAGCGCGCCGACATCGTGCTCGTGGAGACGCGCAGCGCCCACCTGACGCCGCTCTACCGGCCCTATTCCCACCTCGTGTACGCGGCCCGCGGGAGCGATGTCTCCACGGTCCTCGTGAACGGCCGGATCGTGGTGCGGGACGGCGAGATCACGACGGTGGACGAGGCCGAGGTCATGGAGCGCGCCCGCGGCTTCGCCGGGCAGATCAGCGAGGTCGTGCGGAACGTCCGCCGCGACCGCGCCGCCAGCGAGCCGAACTGACGGGCCGGCCGGCGCACCGGTTTGCCGGCGCGCCTGCCTACCGCCCGGCACGCCGCCCTGCCCACCCGCCCTGCGACACAATCTCCGCGTCGCGGGGATTCCTGACACACCGCGAGGATGCCGGAGACGATGATGCAGACATGGACGGGCCTCCTGGTCGGCGGATGCGCCGCGCTCGCGCTCGCGGGTTGCGCCCCGGGCGAGCCGGACGGCGTACAAGCGGAGCCTCCTGAGGCGCCGGCGACCGAGATTCCCTTTCCGTCCGAGCCCCCGGACGGACCGATGCCGGAGATCGGACCGGCGCCCGCGGACTATGTCCCCACGGCGGAGGGAGTCCCCGCCACCGACATCTGGCTCGGAACCCTTGTCCGCGACACCGAGGGGCTGCGCGTTGCAGACCTCGAGCAGGGGACCGACCGCGACGGTTACGACAACCAGCCCAGCTTCCTGCTCGACGGCTCGGCCATCCTCTACACGACCGCGCTGGCGCGAACCCAGACCGAAAGCGCGCGCCTCGACGTGACCGGGGCGCCGGCCGTCCAGCAGTTGACGCACACCGAGGAGGCGAGCGAGTTCTCGCCGATCCAGATCCCCGGTCAGCAGGCCTTCTCCGCGATCCACGAAATCCGGGGCAGGCAGTACCTTTGGCGCTACGACCTGTCCGGCGCCTCGGTGGGGCCGATCTTCGCCACCGCCGAACCGGTCGGATACCACGCCTGGGCGAGCGAACGCGTCGTCGCGATGTTCATCCTCGGCAGCCCGCCCACCCTTCAGGTCGGGGACGCGCTGAGCGGCGAGATCCGGATCGTCGCCGAGAACCCGGGCCGGTCCATCCACCCAATTCCGGGGACGGAGGCGATCTCGTTCGTGCGCAAGGTTTCGGATGACGAGTGGTGGATCGAACGCCTCGACCCCGCCGCCGGAACCACGATGCGGATCACGCGAACGCTGCCGGCCCGCGAGGACTACGCGTGGACCGCCGAGGGCGAGATCCTCATGGGTGACGGCTCGCGTCTGTTCGCCTGGTCCGAAAGCTCGGACTGGCTGGAAATCGCGGACTTCGAGGACCGGGGTCTCGAAGGGATCTCCCGCCTCGCCGTGAGTCCGGACGGCGCCCGGGTCGCGATCGTCGCCGACCGCCCCATGGAGCGCCGGTAGACCGGCACGGAGCGCTCACCTCGATCCAGCGCCGTTCTCCATGGAGCACCTCTCTATGGCCCTGCCCGGCAGCGAGTACGCTGGCGACGCCGAGCCGCAACGCGAATTGCCACTCTGGAGAACCCCGACCGGGAGAACCGTGGCGCTCCATACGAAATCGTGCCGGGGCAGTTGTCACAGGTCCGAGGTGAGTGCGCCGGCAGTGGATGCGGTGGGAGGCTCCTGCGCGGGCGAGCCGCTTGAGGCTCCGCGGCTCGTGGCAGATGTCCACGACCATCCCCTGCGCTCGAGTGAGCGAGAACGCTTTGCCCGTGGAGTGACCAAGTTGGGCTTCCGGCTCCTCGACTTGGTCACTGGAGAGACCCAGTTGGGGCTTTCGCTTCCTGACCTGATCCGTCGAGTGATCAAGTCGGGCGCTCGGCTTCTCGACCTGGTCACTGGAGCCTTCCGGGCGCATCTCCCAGCCGGCGCTCTGGCGGCCCGATGGCGCCGGAGGCGCCGCGCGACGGCGCCACTCCGGAGAGCCGAACTCCTCGGAGAGCGGAGCTCTCCGGGAGAGTCGGCTACCGGCGGACTTCGGCCAGGAGGGCGAGGACCTCGTCGTGGAGCGCGCCGTTCGTGCTCAGGGCGTTCGGGCCGTGGATCGTGCGGTTCCCTTCCCAGTCGGTGAAGCGACCGCCCGCCTCCTCCAGGATCGGCAGGAACGGGCTGGAGTCCCACGCCTTCATCTCCGGGTCGAGGGCGATTTCGGAGCGGCCGGTGCAGACCAGCGAGTGTCCGAAGGCGTCGCCCCAGGTGCGGCGAACCGCGCCCTTCGCGCCGACGGCGTCCCAGATGGGCCCGATCGTCGCCGGGTCGGTCGTCGTGGCGAGCGCGTTCTCGATGCAGGTCACCCTGGATACCCGGGCCGGGCGTCCGTTCCAGAAGGCGCCCTCGCCGCGCGCGCCCGCGACCATCTCGCCGATTCCGGCGAGGTTGGAGACTCCGACGACCGCCTCGTCGTGCACTTCGAGGCCGATCAGGACACCGAACAGCGGCACGCCGTGGATGAAGGAGGTCGTGCCATCGATCGGGTCGAGGATCCACCGGTGGGCGGGATCGGATCCGGACTCGCCGTCCTCCTCGCCGAGAATGCGGTGGCCGGGGAACTTCGCCTCAATCCGCTTCCGCAGGAGCCGCTCGCACGCGATGTCGGCCTCCGTCACCGGGGTCCGGTCGGGCTTCGTGGTGACGCCGACGCCCACCTGGAAGTGACGCATCACGAGACGCCCGGCCTCCCAGGCGATCTCGGTGGCGAAGTCGAGGAGTTCCCGGGCGCTGGCCGGGCTTCGATTGGTCACGGGTCGGCTCCTTCGGGGGGTCGCGGCGACGGGCCGCGTTCGGGGACGGGCGAACTATGCCATCCGGGACGGCGAATCGGGCGGCGAACCGGCGGATTTCACCGGTTCGTCACCCCGGGTTCACCACCGCATCGCGCCAGTCCGCGGGCAAGGGCGCGGGCGCGGTAAATTTGCACGGCTATGTCCCGTCTCGCGCCTCTCTGCTTCGTCCTCGCCGGTCTCGTCGGCGCCCTCCCCGCGCTCGCCGAGGAGGAAACGGCGAACGCCAACCGGATCGGCCGCGCGTTCGCCGCGATCGAGGCGCCGGCCATTGATGGGCGGCTCGACGAGGATGTCTGGGCCGCCGCCGAGCCGATCACCGACTTCGTCCAGGCGAACCCGTTCGAGGGGGAGCCCTCCACCGAGCGCACCGAGGTCCGCATCCTCTTCGACGACGAGGCGATCTACATCGGCGCGATGCTCTACGACTCGGATCCCTCCGGGATCATCGCCACCGACGCCCGCCGGGACTCGGGCCTCGATGACACCGACTCCTTCCGCGTCATCTTCGACACCTACCACGATCTCCAGAACGGGTTCGTCTTCGGCACGACGCCTTCCGGACTCGAGTACGACGGGCAGGTGAGCAACGCTGGCGGGGGCGGCGGCTTCGGGGGCGGCGGCCCTCAGATGCGGCGGGCGGGCACCGGTTCCGGCGGCGGGTTCAACCTGAACTGGGACGCGAGCTGGACGGTGGCGACCCACGTCGGCGACGACGGCTGGTCGGCGGAGTTCGCGATCCCGCTTGGCACGCTGCGCTATGCGGACAGCCCGCAGACCTGGGGGCTCAACTTCCAGCGCAACATCCGGCGGAAGCGCGAAGAGGCCTACTGGTCCCCGATCCAGCGGATCTACAACCTCTACCGACTCTCCTTCGCCGGGGAGCTCCACGGCCTCGAACTGCGGACGCCCCGCAACATCCAGGTGACTCCCTACGCGCTCGGGCAGGGCGGTCGGGATTACTCGGTGGAGACCGAGTTCCAGACGAACTACAACTTCGGCGCCGACGCCAAGGTCGGGATCACCCCCAGCCTGAACATGGACCTGACCTGGAACACCGACTTCGCCCAGGTGGAGGTGGATGACCAGCAGATCAACCTGACGCGGTTCAACCTGTTCTTCCCGGAGAAGCGGCCGTTCTTCCTCGAGAACGCCGGGAACTTCTCGATGGGGGCGCCCGGCTCGGTGGACCTGTTCTTCAGCCGCCGGATCGGGATCGGCCCGGGCGGCGCGCCGGTCCCGATCCTCGGCGGCGCCCGGCTCTCGGGGAAGGCGGGCGACTACAACCTCGGCTTCCTCAACATGCAGACCGAGGAAGTCGGTGGCGTGGTCGCGGCGAACAACTTCACCGTGGCCAGCGTCAGCCGCGAGTTCGGCCAGCGCTCCTCGCTCGGCGCGATGTTCGTGAACAAGATGGGCACCGGGAACGCAGCGCTCGATGACGACTGGAACCGGACCTGGGGCGTGGATGGCCAGCTCGGCATCGGCGAAGCGATCACCTTCAGCGGATTCGCGGCGCGGACGCAGACTCCGGGCTACGAGGACCTCGGCGGCGAGTACGCCTACCGGGGTCGCGGCGAGTACTTCAGCAACCGGCTCCGGCTCTGGCTCGGCATGACCGAGGTCCAGGAGAACTTCAACCCCGAGGCCGGTTTCCTGCGCCGGAGCGCCTACCGGAACCTCGACTACGGCTACTTCAGCTACCACCGACCGAAGTGGGCGCCCATCTTCCGCGAGCTGCGCCCGCACATCACCTACAGCGGTTTTCGCACTCTCGACGGATTCCTCGAGACCGAGCGGCTCCACGTGGACAACCACTTCGACTTCGAGAACGGCTGGTATTTCAGCCCGGCGATGAACCGGATCACCGAGGGCCTTCAGCAGCCCTTCGAGATCCGGGAAGGGATCGTCGTGCCGGCCGGAACCTACCAGCACTGGCAGGCCGGATGGCGCTGGAACACGAACCGGGCCGACGCGCTCTCCTACAGCGGCGGAATTGACTACGGCGGCTTCCTCTCCGGCGAGCAGCGAACCCTGGACACGACCTTCAACTTCCGGTGGGGGACTCGTCTGGTTACCGCAGTCTCGTGGCTCCACAACGACATCCAGCTCGCCGAGGGCAACTTCGTGGCGAATCTGGGGCAGTTCCGCGCCTCGCTGAACTTCACCCCGCTGATCTATCTCCAGACGCTCTTCCAGTACAACGACGATTCCGATGTCTGGTCGTCAAATGTCCGGTTCAACTGGCTGAACACCGCCGGGACCGGCCTGTTCATCGTGTACAACGACACCGAGGGGCTGGGGAACATGCTGATCGGCCCCCAGAACCGCAGTCTCACTGTCAAGTACAGCCGTCAGTTCGACCTCAACTAGCGAGCCAGGGCTCTTCTTGACGGCCTCCACCGGCGCCCTGCGAGGCCGAACGGCGCGACCCGGCCTTTCTCCAGCGGGCCTCGCCCGCTGGAGGGACGGACCCGGGTGTCGAGCCGGTTTGCCGGCGCCCGTGCCTGAAGCCAGGGATCGGACCGGTCTGGTCCGCTGATGGGCTTCCTCGTCGCCGCCCTCTCGGGGCTCTATACCTCTCTCTGGGGCGCGTTCAAGGACTCCCCGTGGGAGGGCTTCAAGCCGCGGACCTTCCCGCGGTCCATCCTGTTCTCGCTCGTCATCTTCGGTGGCCTGCAGTTGGTCCCGACGCTGCGGGAGCGGGTGGACGGGCTCGGCCTGGCGCAGCTCTTCTTCCTCGTGATGGGCCTCGAGCGGTTCCTCACCGAGCTCTACAAGGGCTGCTTCCGCACCGAGCCCCAGGAGAAGTACTTCGTGCCGTCCCAGCTCGCGATCCTGGGACGGCCGGTCCGGAGCCGGGCGCTCCGGATCGCGGCCGGAGTGGCGCTGGTCTCTGCGGTGCTCGGCGTCCTCCTGATCGGCCGACCGGTCGAGGGGTTCTGGCAGTATCTCCTCGTCGCCTACGGGACCGGGCTGCTCGTCTCCGGCGGGGGGGCGTGGAAGGACGCGCCGTTCGAGGGCTTCCTGTTCCTCAAGTTCCTGCGCTCGGGGCTCGCCCTCGCGGTCGTTTCCCCGCTGTTCTACTGGCTGCGCGATCCCGCCGAGCCGGTCGCCCTCGGGATCCTGATCTACATGAACGGCGGGCTCGAGCGCTTTCTCGTGGAGTACTACAAGACCTACATCCAGCGGAACATGTCGGGGAAGTTCCGTCCCGACCTGCCGCGGGTCGAGACTCGGCGCCGCGAGGAACTCCACATCCTGGCCTGGATCCTCATCCTCGCCGTGACGGTCGCGATTGCGTTCGAGTCGGGCGCCATCGGGTAGCCTCCCGCCGGAATCCATGGCCCACGACGCCGTCGTCATCGGCTCGGGCCTCGGGGGCGCGATGGCGGCTCTTCGGATGCTGGAGGCCGGCGCTCGAGTCCTCGTCCTCGAGCGCGGCGGCTGGCCGCGACGGGATCGCGGCGACTGGGATCCGATGGAGATCCTGCATCGCCTCCGCTACGCCGGACCGGCGCCGGTCCATGTCCGGCAGCGGGGGGACGCCGAGTTCCGGCCGATGCCGCAGAACGAGACCGTGGGCGGCATGTCGGTCTTCTACGGCGGGGCGTCGCTTCGGCTCCGCGCGTCCGACTTCGCCCGCTGGCCGATCGGCTACGACGACCTCGAGCCGTACTACACGGAGGCCGAGCACCTCCTCGGCGTCCACGGGATGGCCGGGCTCGATCCGCTGGAGCCGCCCCGCTCCGGGCTCTATCCGTTTCGTCCCATCGCCGCCAGTCCTCCGGCCGAGCGCATCCGCCTCGCCGGGCTCCGGGTGGGATTCCGGCCGTTCCCGATTCCGCTCGCGCTGGACTTCGGCGGCGAACACGGCAGCGCATGCATCCGCTGCAACACCTGTGACGGTTTTCCGTGCGCCATCTCCGCCAAGAACGACGCCGCCGGAATCCTGCGCCGGGCATCCCGGCGCGGACTCGAGATCCGATCCGGACTCGTCGCGCGGCGGCTTCTCTTCGACGGAGCGCGCGTCATCGCGGCCGAGTGCCTGGAGGCTGCCTCCGGACGATCCCTGGTCGTCGAGGGCGGCGTCTTCGTGCTCGCCGCCGGCGCCATCGGCAGCCCGACCGTCCTGCTGCGTTCGGATTCTCCCGGGCTCGCTTCGCTCCCGGTCGGCCGATTCCTCATGCGGCACTGCAACGCCGTGGTCGCGGGACTCTTCCCGTTCGCGACGAATCCGGACGGCGTGTTCCACAAGCAGGTCTGCTTCACCGATCTCTACGAAGCGGGCCGGAAGGAGGATGGCCTCGCCGTCGGCGTCATCCAGGACATCTACACCCCGGCCCCCGAAGTCGTACGGGAGGCCGCCGGACGCTTCCGGGGGCTGCTGCTGGGCGATCCGGTCGTTCGCCGCCTCCAGAACCTCCTCTGTGTCGCCGAGGACGAGCCCGATCCGGAGAACCGGGTGCGCCTCGGACCCGATGCGGACGAAATCGGGATGCGGCGGACGCTCGTCGAGCACCGCTACCGTCCCTCCGACGAGCGGCGGCTCGGTCGCCTGACCCGCGCGGCGGGGGACATCCTCCACGAAGCGGGCGCCCTCGCCACCCGGATCTGGCCGATCTCGTCCTTCTCCCACGCCGTCGGCACCCTCCGGATGGGGAGGGCCGCGGAGGACTCGGTGCTCGACGCGGGCGGGCGGGTTCGGGGGGTTCGCAACCTGTGGGTGGCCGACGGGAGCGCCTTTCCGGCCTCCGGGGGCGTGAATCCGAGCCTCACGATCGCCGCGAACTCGCTCCGCATCGCCGACCGCATCATCCACGGCGCTCCGGCGCCGGCCTGAGTCGAGAGTCGTGGTGGCCCCGCTGAACTCACCCCGTCCGACAGTCGCCGTAGTCGGCTGCGGCCGGATCGGCCGGGTCCACGCCGCGAACCTGAAGGGCCGGGCGCGGCTGGTGTTCGCGAGCCGGCGCCCGCGCTCGGCGCGCGAGTTCGCTGGCCGCTTCGGGGGGGAGGCGATGCCCCACCTCGATGCCGTCCTCGCTCGGGATGACGTGAGCGGCGTGGTGCTCGCCACTCCGCTCGCGGATCACGCGGCGCAGACGGTGGCCGCGCTCGCGGCGGGCAAGCAGGTTCTCGTCGAGAAGCCGCTCGTCGCCGACCCCGCCGAACTCGACCAGGTCGCCGGCGCGCTCGAGGGCCACCCTCCCGGCGCGCTCATGGTCGCCGAGAACTATCTCTACAAGCCGCTCCTGCGGCGCCCGGAGCAGTGGCGGGGCGCCATCGGCGATCTGCGCCGGGTCCGGCTCGCCAAGCTCACGCGGCAACGCGCGCCGGACTGGCGTCGGCGCTACGGCGCACTGCTGGAAGGGGGCATCCACTTCGTGGCGCTCCTCGGCGGTCTGATCGTGGAGGCGCCGGACCGGGTGGAGGCGCATTTCCCCGGCGCAGCGGGTCCGGAGCGGCGCGGCGAGGTGCGGATCCGCTACCCCTCCGGCGCGACCGGCGAGATCCACTACGGCTGGGACCAGCCGTCGCTTCCCGGCGGGATCCTGCAGCACTCCCGGATCGAGGGCCGCGACGGACGGCTCGTGTTCGAGAGCAACGGTCTCTACTCGGTGCTCGCCTCCCGGGTTTCGGGACGGTGGGCCCGGTTCCGGATCGGACCCTTCGAGGATCTCATGGGGTTCCGCGCCATGACCCGGGACTTCCTGCGCATGCTCTCGGACCCCGGCCATCGGCCCCGCTCGGATTTCTCCCGCGCCCGCCGGGACCTGGAGCTGGTCTTCGCCGCCTATCGGAGCGCCGGGCTCGATCCGCGCGGCCGGCGCTCCCCGGCCGAAGCGGGGGATGTGGTACATTCCGCCGCGCGTCGGGTGGATTGATCACACCCCCTAACTGCTCGGCGTCCGGATAGACCCGGGGGCTGTCGCCTCGAGACCCACCCCACCCCCACAGCGGCAGCCCGAAGGGGGATGCGTCTGGTGGCTGGGGTTCGGGGGCGGCGCCGGGTTCACCGGAAGCGGGACAGCCGGTAGTCCTCGAGGGGCGCGACTTCCGCATCGTCGAGGATCTCCATCGCGGCAAGCATGCCCATCGCCGGCGCCATCGTGACCCCGCTGTGCATGGAGGCGAAGTAGATCCCGGGGGCGCCGCGGTCGAAGCCGACGATCGGATGGCCGTCCTTCGGCAGAACCCGGTAGCCGAGCGTCACCTCTTCGACTTCGAGGCCGCGCGCGGCGGGCAGGACCGAGGCCGTCGTCTCGAGGATCTCCCGCCCCACCGCCATCGAGGCGTCGGTCGAGCCCGCCCCGGCGAAGCCGACGCCAGCCACGACCTTCCCTTCGGCGGTCTGCTTGGCGTGGATCTCCGGCGCCAGCAGGATCCGGCCGAGAGCGGGGTCGGTGGGGACCGAGTGCGCCAGGATGCCGGGCGACTCCACGAGCGGCACCTCGACCCCCGCCTGCTCCGCGAGCCCGGGCGCCTGGACCCCCGCCGCCAGAACGAGCACATCCAGCTCGTGGCGTCCGGCGGTCGTCTCCACGCCCCGGAGCGTCCCGTAGCCGAGGTCGAGCCCGGTCACCTCGGCGGTCACGAACCGGGCGCCTTCGGCCTCGGCGGCGGCCCAGATCGCGCGCGTGGCCGAACGCGGCTCGATGCTGCCTTCGGCGCTCGCCCACGCCGCCCCGAGCACCGGCTTCCGCGGCGTCACCCCCGGCTCGAGCCGGGCGAACTCGTCGGCGTCCACCGGATGGATCGGATATCCCCAGCGCTGGGACCGCGCCAGTTGCTCCCGGAGGAGCCCGGCCCGGTCCGGCGCCTCCCGGTACTCGAGGCTGCCGCCCCAGGTCACCTCGAGTCCGGGCCCGACTTCGGCCTCCATCCGCCGCCAGCCCAGAAGCCCCAGCCAGTTCAGCTCGAAGTAGGAGCGGGGCCGCTTGGAGAAGTTGGCGTTGATCCAGGCGAACGAATTGCCGGTGGCGCCCGCCGCCGGACCTTCGCGCTCGAAGACGGTGACGTCGGCGCCGCGCCGAGCCAGGCGCCAGGCGATCGAGGAGCCCACGATCCCGCCCCCGACGACGCCGATGCGACTTGCGAGACGCTGCGCCGCGGAGACGCCGCGGGCCCCGGCTGTGGCCGCCCAGACAAGGCCTCCGGCCGCGGAGGCGAGCAGGCTCCGACGCTTCATGTCACGCGGCCATGACGGTGCGGGGGAACTGGGCGTTGTCCTCCCAGTAGGTCTTCTTCAGACTGAGGTCCGCGGGCTGCTCGCGCCCGAACTCGTCCACCGCGTTCGAGACCAGGGTGTGCTCGCCCGCCGTCAGCGCGTCGGTCTCGAGCTCCCAGAACGTCCACGCGTAGGGGTTGCCGCTGCGGTCGAGGGTCGCCGGCTGCCAGGCGCCCCCGTCCACCCGAACCCGGACCTCCCGGATCGGGGTGCCGTCGTTCCACGCGACCCCGAAGATGCGGGTTCCGCCGGCCGCGGTCCGCGAGACCCGCGCGATGACCGACTTGATCCGCTGCCGGGTCACCGAGCGCTCGAACCAGACGGTCTCGCCGTCCACCTCCTCGCCGATGATCGTCACGTAGTCGCGGCCCATGAACCGGTTCATCAGCCGCCGGTCGCTCAACTGGATCCGGGTGAGCCACTTCACGTGGCCGATCCCGTACCAGCCGGGCACGATGACCCGCAGGGGGTAGCCGTTCTTCTCGGGCAGCGGCGCCCCGTTCATCTCCCAGGCCAGCATCGCGCCGGAGTCGAGGGTGTCGTCGAGCGACATGGCGCGGGCGAAGTTCTGGGGGTACTCGCTGTTGCGGATCGTCTCGGTGCCGGAGTCCGCCGCCCAGAACACGGTTTCGATGACGGTCGGGTGCGGCCGGGCGGTCTCGATGAGCGGCCGGAGCAGGGTGCCTCCCCAGACCGCGTTGCCCACCATCCCGTGGTGCCGGATGCCCTGGTTGCCCGAGCACTCGAACGTCACGGTGCGCTCGACCCGGGGCATCGCCTTCAGGTCGTCGAGGGTCAGGGTTCGCGGGCGCTCGACCAGTCCGTCCAGCCGGAGCGACCAGTCGCCGGCGTCGAGGCTGGGCCGGTCGTAGTGGGCGACGGAGAAGAAGTCCTCGTTCGGCGTGATGAAGGTCGTCAGCTCGCGCAGGTCGATCCGGAAGGGGTACTCGCCCCGCATCGTGGAGAAGTCCTCCGGGATGTCCGTGAACGGGATGACCTCCTCGTCCTGGAGCGCGCCGACCCGGGCGGCGCTGAAGACGCCCTTGGGGAGCGCGGCGGCGGCCGCCAGCGCCGACAGGACGCGAAGGGTCTCGCGCCGGGACCGGGGCGTCGAGGGGTGATGGAGCATGAGGAGCCTCCCGGGAGTCGTGGAACCTGTTGGCCGAATTTACCGAACCGGCGCCCGGCCGTCCCCAGCGGACGGCGCGACCTGTGAAACGATGGACCACAGGAGGGACCATGAAGACCGGACGAGCGACCCGCGAGACGGCTGACGACCGGTCGTCGAATCCGCCCGACGAGGCCCCGCGCCGCCGGGTTGGGCTCTCCGACGAGGCCCCGCGTCGCCGGATTGGGCTCTCCGACCAGGAACTCGGCATGGACCGGGGGATCACCCGGCGAGACTTCCTGAACGGGCTGTCGGTCGCGGGCCTCGCCGCCGTCGGTCTCCCGGCGTCCGCCGGCTGGCTGTTCGCCGGGTGCGGAGGCCGGAGCGCGGCGCCCACCGGTCCCTACCCGCCAGCTCTCACCGGGCTGCGGGGCAGCCATCCGGGTTCGTTCGAGGTCGCCCATCGCCTCCGCGACCTGGTGCGGCGGCAGGCGACCTCCGGAGGACCGATCGGATGGGATGACTCGGCCGCTTCGGACGGCGGTCGCTTCGACCTCGTGGTCGTGGGCGGGGGGATCAGCGGCCTCGCCGCCGCGTGGTTCTACGCGAAGGCCGCCGGGCCCGACGCGACGATTCTCGTGCTCGACAACCACGACGACTTCGGCGGTCACGCCCGGCGGAACGAGTTCACCCACGAGGGGCGCACCGTGCTGGCCTACGGCGGCACCCAGTCCATTGATTCCCCCGCCACCTTCAGCGCCGCCGCCCGGGGGCTGCTCGACGAGCTGGGGGTGGACCTCGACCTGTTCCACGAGGCCTTCGACCGCGACTTCTACCGCTCCCGGGGGCTCGGCCGCGGCGTGTTCTTCGGGCGGGAGGACTTCGCCGCGGACCGGCTGGTCGCCGGCTACGGGTCGGATCCGGCGGCCGCGTTCGCCGCCGCCGCGCCGTTTTCTCCCGCCGGGCGGGAGGACTTCGTCCGCCTCTTCGACCAGCCGTCCGACCCCTGGCCCGAGCTCGGCGAGGCGGCGAAGAAGTACCGGCTCGGGACCACGAGTTACCGCGACTTCCTCGAAGCGCTCGGGATGGGCGCCGAGGTCCAGGCGTTCTTCCGGCAGCGGACCCATGGCCTCTACGGGATGGGGACCGACGGCGTCCCCGCGCTCGACCTGTGGGCGATGGGCTATCCCGGGTTCGATGCGATGGGTCTCAGCCCCTCCGACCACCCCCTCCTGACCCTGACGGCGAAGCCGAACCCGACCCCCGAGCCCTACATCTTCCACTTCCCCGACGGCAACGCGACGATCGCCCGCCTGCTGGTGCGCCGTCTGGTCCCGGAGGCGGCCCCCGGTTCCACCGCCGAGGACATCGTGCGGGCGAGGCTCGATTACGGGGCGCTCGACCGGGAAGGAGCGCCCCGGCGCATCCGGTTGAACTCGACCGCGGTCCGGGTTCGCGACGGCGACGGGGAGGCCGCCGTCACCTATGTTCGGAACGGGGCCGAGGTCCGGGTGCGGGCGGGCCGGGTCGTGCTCGCCTGCTACAACCGGGTGATCCCGTTCCTGGTTCCGGAGCTTCCCGAAGTCCAGCGCGAGGCCCTCGCCTATCCGCCGAAGGTGCCGCTCGTGTACGGCAATGTCCTCCTGCGGAACTGGCGGGCGTTCACCGAGCTCGGGGTCTCCTCCATCCACTTCCCCGCGGGGTTCCACTCGTCGGCGTCGCTCGACTTTCCGGTGAGCATCGGCGGCTATTCGTTCTCGAGCGGCCCGGACGACCTGATCGTCCTGCACACGGTCCGCACGCCGTGCCGCCCGGGAGGCAGCGCCCGGGAGCAATACCGCGCCGGGCAGGCGGAGCTGCTGCGCACTCCGTTCGAGACCTTCGAGCGGGAGACGCGCGATCAGCTTGCCCGCGCCCTCGGCCCCGGCGGTTTCGATCCGGCGCGCGACATCCTCGGCATCACGATGAACCGCTGGCCGCACGGCTACTCCTACGAGTACAACCCGTTGTGGGACCCGCTGTTTCCGCCGGGAGGGGCGCCGCATGAAATCGGCCGCCGCGCGTTCGGCCGCATCCACATCGCGAACGCCGACGCCGGCGCCTACGCCTACACCCAGTCCGCGGTGGACCAGGCGTTTCGCGCCGTCTCGGAGATCCTCGCCGCGGGCTGAGCCACGGTGCCCGAGCTGCCGGAGGCGGAGATCCACCGCGAGCGGCTGACCGAGTGGCTCGCGGGTCGCCGGATCATCGCGCTGGCGGCCCCGGATCCGCTCATCCGCCGCGGACAGTCGGAAGCGGCGCTCCGGGAGGCCGCGGAGGGAGCGACCGTCGAGGCGGTCCGGCGACGGGGCAAGTTCCTGCGGATCCGGCTGCGGGGCGCGCGCCCCGACCTGATGAGCCATCTGGGCATGACCGGGAAGTGGGTTCGCCGGTCGGGCGAGGAGCCCGATCCTCCGGCAGTCCGCGCCTGCCTCCGCACCTCGGCGGCCCGGATCCTGTTCGTGGACCCCCGGCGCCTCGGTCGTTTCGCGGTCTGTCTCCCCGCCGACGAGGCGCGCCTCGCGCGGCTGGGCCCGGAGCCACTCGGACGCGGCTTCACCGGCGCCCGCCTCGCCGCCCTGCTCCAGGCGTCCCGCCGGCCGGTGAAGGCGCTGCTCATGGATCAGGACCGGATCGCGGGGATCGGGAACATCCAGGCCACCGAGAGCCTGTGGCGGGCGGGCGTCCACCCCGCCCGGCGCGCCGACGCGCTCGCCCCCGCGGAGGCGACCCGACTCCATCGCGCGATCCGATACACGCTGCGCCGGACCATCCGGGAGGCGCGGGACATCGAGCTCCGCTATGTGAGCGAGGGGGGTCCCGGCCGCGAGGGGGTGCGCGCCCGGTTCGCGGTGTACGGCCAGGCGGGAGCGCGGTGCCCGCGCTGCCGCAGCGGTCGGATCGAGCGGATCGTGGTCACCGGCCGATCCTCCTTTCTCTGCCCCCGCTGCCAGCCGTCTTCCGCGCCCGGGCATCGGGGCTGACCCGTTCCGTCCGGGCGTGTCAAGGGGCGCCGGTTGACGCGCGACGGGGCCGTGTTACGCTTCGGATCGGCGGGGAGGGAGACGGCGAGACGCCCGTTTGCGCCTCCCCGGGGCGCGTTCAGCGCCCGAGCGCTCCGCTGAGGCTGCGGTTCGGGATGCGTTCCGGCATCCGACGGCGTGGCGCTCTCGTTCCTTGTGTCTGAACCGGCGGGCGCGTCCGCGCGCGGCCCCCATCGTCCCGGGATCTTCCCCCTTGTCCGACTTGTGAAGTACCGCCGACGCGGCCGTCGAAAGAAACGGCTCGATACTCCCGAGCAGCGCCGCTTCCATCGCGAGATGAAGGAGCGGCTCGCCGATCTCGGCAACACCGAGCAGTTGCGAACGCTGCGACTCGCCGGAGATCGTCGGGCCGCGGTGGTCACGCGTTGCGGCCGATGCGGCTTCCAGTGGCCCACCGGCGAAATGGCCATCGTGGTGGGTTCCACCTGCCCCAACTGCCAGACGGCGCTGCGCTCCTGCCGGCACTGCTCCCGTTTCGACCCGGCGCGGCGATTCGAGTGCCGCGCCGAGATTCCCGAGCGCATCCCCGACAAGTGGGCCGGGAACGAATGCCTGTTCTTCCGGCCCGTCGAGGTTCTCGACGTCACCGGCCGGCGTCTCGATACGAAGCGGGACGCCAGGGCCCGGTTCGACCGCCTGTTCGACGGCGGCTGACCGGTCTGGCTTGCGGCTCCTGGCCGGGACGTCCGGCTACGGGTTCCGGGACTGGGTCGGAACGTTCTACCCGAAGGGGACGAAGCCCGGGGACTTTCTGGCCCGCTACGCCGAGGTCTTCCCGACGGTCGAGATCAACTACACCTTCCGCCGCTTTCCGACTCCGAACGCTGCGAGCAAGTGGGCGGCGGCGACGCCGGAGGATTTCGTGTTCGCGGTGAAGGCGAACATGCGCATCACGCACCGGGCGCGGCTGCGCGATGTGGGCGAGACGGTGGCCGACTTCCTGGGCGCGCTCGAGCCGCTCGGGAGTCGGCTGGGTCCGGTGCTGTTCCAGTGCCCGCCGTGGTTCCGGCGCGACGACGCCCGCCTGGAGGGTTTCCTGGGTGACCTCCCGCGGGGCCGTTCGTTCGCGCTCGAGTTCCGCCACGCTTCGTGGGACTGCGAGCCGGTGCGAAGCGCCTGCCGCAGCACCGGGGTGGCGCTCGTGGCCGGCGTCCAGGACCTCGGGGAGCGGCCGCGGATTCCGGTCACGGCGGACTTCGCCTATATCCGGCTGCGTCGCGACCCGCCCTACGCCGACCGGGAACGGGACCGCCTCGCGACCGCGCTTCGCGAACTCGGAGACGAGGTCGGGACCGCCTACCTCTACGTGAAGCACGACGGACCCGGCCTCGCGCCCGCGGCGGTGGAGCAGATCCGCGCTGCCGCGGGCCGCTGACGGGGCGCCCGGGAGACGCCTCGTAGCCGCACGGTGCGTAGTGGTCCGTCGGAAGGCGCTGAACGGCGTCTTGCCGGCCGTAGTGGATCCGCGCTCCAGCGATTCACCCGGCTTTCCCGGACTCCGCCTCTCGTATGCGGTGCGACGCATGAGGAGTCCGCAATAGACTGATGGCTGCCGACCCGGAACGCGCCGGGCAGCGGAGGGCGCCATGATCGAGCTGAACGCAAACGACTTCGCCGGCCGCGTGATCGAGCGGGTGTCGCGCGCCGCCATCGGGCTCGTCTTCGACAGTTCGGGGCCGGTTTCGGGCGTGGCGGGCGCTGAACTGGCAGCAGTAGCAGGCACTTGCAGATTCGACTGCTCTCCAAACGGAGATTGCGTAGTGCCATACACTGGCCGGATACGACCCGGGGAGG